>NZ_BJXJ01000014.1 GCF_007990935.1 Vibrio sagamiensis NBRC 104589 | reverse complement strand
GAACGGTATATTCTCGATAACAGTTATATATAAATGTTACTTGATAATAAAGTGATACAGCATCTTATCTTAGCCTGCACTCTATGCAGGCTTTGTTATATCTAGAGCAAACTCAATTGAAATAATAATCAAATCTTATATTATTTCAGTACTTTAGATAAGCTAGTGTTATATTTAATTATAAGGATGTTACTCAAAATTACTTTTACTTCATAATATTTTCATACAAAATCACTAGACTGAAAATGAGGATTGTTAAATAAAGTCGTAGTAGTCATTATCAGTTTAATTGCATGAACAGGGAATTATTTACTATATTCTTTACTATAGGTATCAAATGGGTTGAAAGAACGATAGCCCAGTTATTTACAGGTTGAGTATTTAGAAAAATAGCTTCGTGTTTTAAGTGGAAAATAAAGGGATATAATATAGTTATACAGGCATTTTAATCTAAATAAAGCTCATCTGACTTAAATAATTAGTTCAATGATTACTCCCAAGGAGTGTTCTCTTTGATAAATTTTTATGGCCGTGTTAATAATTGAGTTCTTATATTTTTGAATTGTTAGGTAAAGTCTGTAGATTGATAATGTAAAATAATAAATGGGCTAGAAAAGTGAGGTGGTGGAGTTTTAAAAATAGGTATAGTTGAGTCAAATATACTGAAATTAAAGATCGAATTAATATATAAAAAAAACCTTCCACATGGGGGAAGGTTTGAAGTTCGTGATGGTTGTATAAGTTATTGCTGTTTACTTGGCACCAACAACTTCAAAATCATCGACACGTAATTTTGCTAATCCATCCTTACCAACTACCCATAGTTCTTTAGTAATGATGCCATAAGCTTTGTTCATTTCCCAAGAGCCAGATAGAACAGCAGCATCTGAGCTGATCACTTCAATCTTTGTATCAAAGTATTTAACATCTTTGTAGCCGTTAGAAATGATGTAGTCCCAAAGGCCTTCTGCAGCAGTTTGACCCATGTAAATTCCAAATGGAATAGATGTCGTTACGGCATCTTGTTCATAGAAACTCGCTGCTTTTTTAGCATCACCATTGTTAAAGGCATCTCTCCAACCTTTACTTGCTTTTTTTACCGCAGTAAGAACGGTTTGTTTTTGCTCATCAGTAATTACTAGACCAGCTGGTGCTTTATACATCTCAGTTACAGCTGCAGGAAGAAGCGGCTGTGGTTTTGTTTCTTCATTAGCCATTACTGATTGTGTCAGCGTACCTAAACCCAATGTTGCAACAAGAGAAAGCGCAGCAGTTTTCTTAAGTTTCATAATAAATCCTATTCATTTTTTTGATTGATGTAACCAGTTTAGGTGATTATATTGAGCTTTAAAACAATATAAAAAGAAATGATAGTTCCAAAAATAAGAACAATCGCGTTCGTTATTTCCTGGATGTTTTAGGTGAGTATTTGCATATGTTTATTTTATGTATGATTATTGTTGCTAGTTTGTTTTTCTTTTTAAGCTGTAATGAGAGGGATACATGAAAAAAATAGTCGCTTTACTTGGTTCCTTATGGATACCTTTCGGAAATATCAATGCGGGTGAAGTTTTTAGCTCAGAATCTGCTGTCCGCGATGCGTATATGGATTCTTTTTCTTCAATTGATCATTATAAAAAAAAGCAACAAACGTTAAATGTCCGTTGCTGGTACCGGTTGAGTCAGTCGAAAGATTATGTTTCAACGGACTGGGAGTGGGCAAGGAACCCTGATAATAGCTATTTTACAATTGAAGGCTATTGGCGAAGTAATATTGCATTGAAAAATATGTTTTATACTGACACATCGCAAAAGCTTATTTCCCAACGTTGTGAAGAAACATTAGATTTAGCCAATGAAAATGCTGATATCTCATTTTTTGCTTCTAAGAGCCACTGGTCACACAACTACACCATTTGGACAAATGATACTGTTCTCGATCCTGATAAGATAGATAAAATCATCTCTTTTGGCGATAGCTTATCTGATACAGGGAATGTGTTTCACGCTTCCAGCAATAATTTCCCAAATCGACACAGCTGGTATTTCGGTCGTTTTTCGAACGGGTTAGTCTGGACTGAATATCTGGCGAAAGAAAAAGATTTACCTGTTTATAACTGGGCTGTTGGTGGTGCAGGTGGTGAAAATGCCTATATTTTTCTGACTGGTATTGTTGAGCAAGTGGCATCTTATCTTGCTTACATGAAAAAAGCCGAGCACTATCAGGCAAAAAATACCTTATTTACCTTATTATTTGGGGTAAATGATTTTATGAAATATGAGCGAAGTGTATCTGACGTAAAGTCTGATTTTGCAGAAGCGATGATTAAGCTTACAGATGCAGGTGCTGAAAACTTTTTACTGCTAACCTTGCCTGATGTCACCTTAGCTCCTAAGTTCCGTAACACGGACCAAGAAAAAATAGAAGAAATTCGGGCTAACATTCTAGAAATGAATGCTTTTGTTCAACTTCAAGCAGATTACTTCAGAGAACAAGGCGTTAATGTTACGGTCTTTGATACTTTTACTTTGTTTGAAAGCATTGTTAGTGATCCACAACAGCATGGTTTTACTAATACTACTGAGCCTTGTCAATATCACTTTGATACAGCGCTTTCTTCGTATCTATATCGACATGAATTAAGTGATGAATGTGCTTATTCTGGTTCAGATAAATATATATTTTGGGATATGTTACACCCTACGACAGCGGTTCATCGATACTTTGCACAACAAGTCATATCAAATACAGATCTAAATAGTAATCATCCTTTTTAGGTGTGCAAAAGCCTTTAGAACTTCTTTAGTAAGTGAGTTACAGAGAACATGTAATGGATTTAAAACAGGTAGTCGTATTAGTATAATTTCTCGTTATTAAATTGAGCTTTTACTAAGACGTTAAAGGAAGAGGTTTGAACTAGCCACTTTCCTATCTAGGCATCTTTATCCATGAAAAACAAAGAGATTTTTAAGTGGGATGAGAAAGGTTTGCTCGAGAGGAGAGAATTTGACGCAGTCTTATAAGTCGACTGCGTCAATTTTACTCTTATAGAGTAACTACGTTTGCAGCTTGAAGACCTTTTTGGCCTTGCTCAACTTCAAAAGATACTTTTTGGCCTTCAACTAGAGTCTTGAAACCTTCAGAAGCGATTGCACGGAAATGAACGAATACGTCAGCACCACCGTTGTCTTGAGTTAGGAAGCCGAAACCTTTAGTTTCGTTGAACCATTTTACAGTACCAGTTGTTTTGTTAGACATGTTGTGTCCCTTATATAAAGTTGATTGTATAAATTCGGTGCGCTAGAAGTTTGAATTATTTAATGTATCTATGAAGCTGAGGGAAACACTAAGGATAACAACGAGGGAATTCTGAGGGCTTTACTTTAACAACTTGATGTTTCATTTAATAACTCTGGACAACAGAGCAAGTGCATTATGTCTATTCATTCCGGAGAAGTAAAGAATTATTTTTAAAAAATAATTTTAAATAGAACCCTTTGAGATAAAGCTCTTTTGTACCCATCGGATAATAGGAGGAGTCAGGTAGCATGAGATTGTTCATTGTCAGGTGCTTAGAATCTGGCCTTAACAGAAGTAAATTCAGACTTTTTAGGTGCGTTTGCGATGGTAGCCGGATATGTATTGAATCGATAAATGGCATCACAGCAGTGAGCATTTTTTCATTCGGTAATGCTTAGCATTTACATTTTGATTTTGTCTGTCTCTTTAGTTGTCTCCAGTTGGTTTGTAGAAAATGCTACTCTTAAGCTTAAACTCAGTTAATTTTAGTCGTCTATTATATTTGAAAATAAGCAACATAATATTGGACATGGAATGAAAAATTACAGATGGATCTCAGCCGCTTTTCTGGCTATCTATTCAGATATTTCTTTAGCATCGACTATTTCTGTAAAATGCCCAGATATGCTGATTGGCTCAACAATAATAAAAGCTTCAAAGGTTTATATTGTTGTTGATAATAAACTTATCCGAGATGAGACCATACAGCGTAAATTAATGAATGGCGAGCTTCGTTTTTGTACGACTCAGGTGACAGATATGGGGTTTCTTTTTTTGAATGAGAAGAAATTTAATGTAGATATATCCGATTGGGATACATCTAACGTTATTAATATGTCGGCAATGTTCGAGCTTGCCAGTAATTTTAACCAAGATATTAGCCAATGGGATACGTCGAATGTAACAAGTATGGGCTTTATGTTTTGGCATGCTACTGCATTTAACCAAGATCTTAGTAAGTGGG
Organism: Vibrio sagamiensis NBRC 104589; assembly: GCF_007990935.1. Lineage (GTDB taxonomy): Bacteria > Pseudomonadota > Gammaproteobacteria > Enterobacterales > Vibrionaceae > Vibrio > Vibrio sagamiensis. Next base: position 105,735 of record NZ_BJXJ01000014.1, on the reverse strand, counting down.
ATACCGCTAATGTAAAAAACTTTCAGCATATGTTTACTGCTTCTAACTTTAATCAAGATCTATCCGGTTGGGATACTTCCAGTGCAGAGAATATGAATGGAATGTTTGAAAAATCTCAATTTAATTACAATATTGGCAATTGGAATACATCTAATGTCAAAAATATGAGAGCCATGTTTTCTGAGACTAGCCAATTTAACCAAGATATCAGCCGGTGGGATACATCAAATGTTGTTGATATGGGGTATATGTTTGATAATGCAAAAGCATTTAATCAAGATGTTGGAGATTGGGACACCGATAATGTTCAAAGAATGGATCATATGTTTCAGTCTGCTAAATCTTTTAATCAAGATATCAATGATTGGAATATAAGTAATGTAATTGACCTTAGTTATATGTTTCATCATGCATTATTGTTTAATGGTGATATATCGAACTGGGATACATCAAATGTGACAAATATGGAATATATGTTCAATCATGCCAAGAGTTTTAATCAAAATATTGGTAGATGGAATACTGGAAATGTTATCAATATGAGGTCTATGTTTAATTGTGCTGTAAGGTTTGATCAAGATATTTCAAAGTGGGATACGTCAAAAGTAAAGACTATGCATACAATGTTTAGTGATGCGCAAGCATTTAATCAGAAACTTGGACCATGGGATACATCGAATGTTATTAATATGAACTCAATGTTTGGTGGCGCGACTGAGTTCTCCCAAAACTTGAGAGAGTGGAATGTTGAAAAAGTCAAGGAGAAATACTCATACTCTGGCTTTGGAGAGAAAAGTGCTTTATTAGAAGACCAACTTCCTTACTTTTTCTCTTATGATGAATAGCTCTTTGTCTTTATATTAAGATTGTAATTCGCAATCAGTGACTCTTATGATTGATTTATACCCTATTGATATAACGATCATCCGCACAGCCGTTGTTGCTTTCATTCTATAATCTTGTAAATATATTCAAGTAATATTGCTCTGAGGTTAGTGTCTGTAAATGGCCTGATTGTAATACCCAACATCAACCCATTGTTAGAAAGAGAGAAATATGATTAGACATGTTCTGCTGATTAACTTTAAGACAGAGGTTACACAAGCTGATATTGAACAAGTTAAGGCATTATTTTGCGCAATACCAAAAAAAATTGAAGGGGTTAAATCGGTAGAGTGGGGAGTAAATGATAGTCTAGAAGGAAAGAACAAAAGTTTTACTCACTCGGTATTGATGACTTTTGTCGATGAACAAGGTAGAAGCAACTACCTACCACATCCAGAACACGAAACTCTTAAAAAGATATTTTCTCCATTATTGGAAGACATTATTGTATTTGATTATCAAATATAACCAGTTAAAAACGACGGGCATATCAGAATAAAAGCAGGATCATAATCAACGTTATTTGTTGGTTACCTGCTTCTAAGCATATCCATTCCGGTAGTAATATTTGGTTTAAAACTTTTCGTAGTATTCGTTTTTTACAGATGATAAATTCTATACTTCATCCATGCAGATATGATAGTGCTGTGATATCGTAACCAAAGACTTTGTTGCATTAAAATGTTCGGATAAATTTTGACTCGTTAAATGGGTATTATCTCCCCGGGAATTAGTCACAATATGTTCAGGTTTGACATGTTGATAAAGTAATTGATTTTTCATTATAAGTACCTCATCAAAGCCTTTCTTGCCGTCACTGATAAGCAGTCATCTGACTTTTGGCAATAATATAGATTGAGCGCTGTATTTAAACGTGATTCAAGATGTGCTGATGTCTTGCCATTGAGCTCAACTTTATTACCACCAACGACACCAACGATGGCAATGAAAAGTTACTGTTCTTTAGAGTCTAGATAGAGAGCTGACACCAGTAAAGACAAAATCAGCATACCTTCCATAGAGTCGAAGATGTATACTTGTTTTACTCATTTTTGATTTCTTCTTATTATTTTTTAAATTTTGTCATCATTTATTTTTGTTATTTAACAAATAAAAATAAAAATAAAAGTAATTTAGTGTTTTACATGAAATGGGTGATTTTAAATTTTTAGATATAGCCGTATCTTTATCTTAAGAGATATTTTATTTATCATTCATCGTTACATAACTATATAAAAAGATACATATTAATGTACACACTGTGCAACTGTTTGTGTGTGTGGGTGTTTTATGTATAATGCAAATATTAATATACTTTAATTATGGTGTAGAGCTCATCCTATTACTTAAAGGCAGGACGATGAAAAGCAATGTTGAGCAGCTTGATATATTAAGAGATAACATTCTTTATGGTTTAGCTAAAAACAAAGAAACAAAAGCATCTCTTAGTAGAAAAACCGGTGTTACACGAACTACTATCTATAAAATATTAGATGGAAAAGTAGCGAGAGTTCAAACATCCACTGTAGAACGTATCGCAAATTTTTTTGGTGCGACGTGCCATATCATTCAAAATGAATCTTTGGAAGAATACCTTAGCCAAGAGCCTGTAACATCAATGTATGGCAATAAAAACCCTATTGCTGTTCCAATTTTAAATGAAAAGGATTTTATACATAAAAACGAACGTTATATTAGTGATATGGTACTCGACTGTTCACTGACTTATTATTTCTCCGACGGTAATAATATTGCCGCAGTTAGAGTCGAAAAAAATCTATCAAAATTCTTTACCGAGGGTAATTTGCTGATTATTGACCGATCTAATCGACCAGAAGATAGTCTAGATAAGCTTATTCTTCGACAAGGTATATTAATAACTATTCCGCCAAACTCTCCCCTATTAAAAGATGATATTCTCTTTGGAGTGATTCTTGAGGAACGCTTTAATGTTTAATAATAAGTACAAGTTAATTGGCTTCAACACCGCTTCAGATGTTAGAGCAAGTATTATGATTAAAGGCACCGGGAAAATGATTTCCATGCCTGCGAAAGAGTTGCTGACCAGTGAAGTCGCTGATGATCTAAACCGTCAGGAGCTGGTTGAAGTCTGTAAAAAAGTGTATTCTAAATCAGGCTTTGATGGTGCCTATGAACTAAACGATAAGTATGAAGGATATTGGTTGGCCTATTCCTTCTTAGTGCTATGCTTGTGCTCTATTTTTACTCTGTCAAATATTATGGGCATTAAACCTGTTGAAATATTTAACACGGGTTTGATTGTTCCTGCCGCTATTTTTCTTTATCCTATTTCTTTTGTTTTTGTTGATATATTAAATGAATTCTTTGGGCTAAAACTTGCTAGAAAGGCGATTATCTGTTCGACATTAGTAAATTCAGGGATATTATTGCTTCTCTATACTTCTACACAGGTTCCTAGTATTGAAGAGTGGGGAGCAATGGACGAGAAATATACTGTTCTTGTTCAAAGTATGACATCAGTATTTTTAGCTTCGTTAAGTTCATATTTTATTTCAGAAAATATAAATGCGTACATACTTAATAAACTTAAGATCGCAACACAATCTCGTTGGCTTGCAATTAGGATTGTAGCCAGTACGAGTGTGGCATCGGTAATGGATAGTGCAATATTTATTATACTAGCATTCTATAAAGTACTACCTAATGATGTATTGATTGTTATGTTTTTAAGCCAAGTTTCTATAAAAGTTATATACGCATTGGTAAGTGTTGTACCCATATATTTTGCAAGAAAACTATTCTCTCATGTAATAAAACCAAAGGAATCAAAGGACAATGACGACTTATAATAAGAACCTCGGGAAAAAAACTGAGTATGTATCACATTATGATCCTGAATTATTAGATCCTATTCCGAGACAAAGAGGAAGAAATGAGATCAAAGAAATACAGATGGCGTCTCATATGGGCTTTGACTTATGGACCGCTTTCGAAGTTTCTTGGTTAAACTTGAAAGGCAAGCCTGTGGTGGCCATTGCTGAGTTTATTTTTCCTCACACTTCAGCCAATCTCATTGAGTCAAAATCTTTTAAATTGTACTTAAACAGTTTTAACCAAACTCGACTTGAGTCTGCAGATGTTGTGATGGAGAAAATGGCACTCGATCTGAGCAAAGCTGCAGGTGCGGAGGTCAACGTCTCTTTCTTAGACGTTGCAATTCCACAAGAGTTAACCGTTAGTCGTGATTTCGATTGTATTGATCACTTAGATATCACAGTCGATGATTTTAGTTATGACGAAGATGCTTTATTAGGCAGCACAACGGATGCACAGGTGACTGAGTCACTGTGCTCACACCTTTTGAAATCTAATTGCCTCGTGACAAACCAGCCTGATTGGGGAAGCGTATACATTCGTTATACTGGTGCGAAAATAGATCAGGAGCGTCTCTTAAAATACCTGATTTCATTCCGAGAGCATAATGAGTTTCACGAGCAATGTGTAGAGCGTATCTACTCAGACATCAAGCGTTGTTGCGCGCCTGAAAAGTTGACCGTTTTTGCAAGATACACCAGACGTGGTGGTCTTGATATCAACCCTTACCGCAGTGATTTTGAAGCTGAAATTTGTTCTGGTAGGAATCCAAGACAATAGGGTTCTGAACAACCCGATTTGAACATGAGGCACTGTTTGAGTGCCTCATTTTATTTGTACTCATAAATAACCTGTTGGATTAAAGCAGATAAGGCAGATAACAAAGCGTCTCTGGCTCAAGGGTGTTCATATAGACAGAATGTCTGTTAGATCGGCAAATTAAATATCTCAATAATGGCATTGAATCTAGCCATACCCCGATTAAAAGCTTATCGAAGCCACCGGTGGCTTCAAAGTGCGAAAGCCGGCTTGGTCAGGGATTCAAGGTTTTGAGGGGATACAGATGTTGAATAAAGGTCAGTTTGATTTTTGGTTACGTCGTGATGAGCTGAAATTGAGGTTGCAAGAGAGATTCGCTTTCCTCAATGAACTCTTAAATATCTTCAGAATCTAGTATAAAGCGAGGCGCTCAGATGGGCACCTCAGAAACCTATCCATTTTCAACAAGCTCGGTCATGTTAAAGTCATAATAGACAAGTTTTTATACTTTTAACTTTTCTATTACGCTCAAGACATCTCCAGTATTGTAGGTTTTCCAACCGCTGTCCATATCGGTAGTGAAAAGAGAACGAAAACCATTATCACTCTTTAAAAACTGATTGACGTTATCTGATGCTTTAGCATTATCACCATTCAAAACTCTAATCTGAATTGGTAGGAACTGCTCTAAGTCTTCGGACTCATGGTTTGCTTTTAAAAATAGTGCCAGATTAACCATATCGTGCTCATTCATCAGTCTCAATGCTTGTGGTTTCATGGCACCTTCAAGCTTTTGTGTATACTTGCCCTTTTCATTCATAAAGGTATTGATACCACCAATTCCCTCTCCTTTCTCTTCAAAGGTATTCCCATCCAAGCTTGAGTCAAGATTACTTGAAAACTCTAAAACGCCCAGAAGAGGGTAACCTGCAGCTTTCCATGAACCGAGCTCTATATTATTCTGTAACTTATTCGCTGCATTCTGCCTAGCTTTAGTATACGCATTCCCTGGCTTATCACTAATCCCTTTGTCACCTGTTTGAGCAACAAAGAAGTGGTGGGTTTGAGATTTGTCTTCAACCCCATTACTGGCATCTCCTCCCAGTACTTTTATGCCTGCATGTCCACCCCATACTTCGCGGCTGGAGAGTATTTCAGCAATAGCATCTGTACCATGAACCCAAGTTTTGGCCATGTTAGTATTAGTCTGTGCGGGTAGTTTAACTATTTCACTCACAATCGTAGCAGTAGACTTCTGCTTTCCTAATTTATTTACAAGGTCATTGAATTCTCCTACAGTGATTTTCTTTGAATCTCTAATTGGTTTCATTAAGCTATCAATATCATTTTGACTGAGCCCGAACTCTTTTTTAAATCCATCAGAAATAGCATCAATTGCTGCTGTTCTAGCTTCAGCTCTTCCTAATAAAAATTTACTAAGCTTGGGAGCTGTCTCTACATTTTCACCATTTTTAATAATTTCTTTATCTGTACTTTTTGATAAAATTGGTTGTGTGAATGATTGGATTTTCATCAATTATACCCTCATACTTTTGTTTATAAATGAGATGTTTTTATTTCTATTTCCACTCAGTAAATGAGTCCATTCGATGACTTTACTGGTAAATGAAAGGAATGTATTTGTTAGGTCATCATCTAGGATTAATGTCTGAAAACATATATAGCCATCTGTATCAATACCTATTGAAATTCCAGTTTCGGTATAATGGGAGTTATATTCTAAAAGTAACTTGTAATAATCAGGGTTGCCCTTTTCATTTGTAGGGTAACAGGTTAACTTGGTATGGTCTTGTGCACTAACGAATAAGAAAAAAATATCATTCGATGTTTTTACATAGAAGCTACCATTTTCATTGTCAATTAAAGTTGCTGATTCGAGATTTTCTACTAAATGAAGTATTTTATTATAGAGGTCACACATTATTTATCTTACCAGTTTAAACCAATGATTAATGTGACTTTAATATTTTATAAATTTAATACATACCAAAATTGGTCGTATTTTTATAGCTATGAACCCCAAAAGCCGATTGTTTTACTGACAAGACGCTTAAATCTTGCATACAGAGGTTTTGGTCTGAAGTACGCGAAGGCTGGCCGTATGAAGCAATTTCTTAATTAATTGATTTGCTATCCAAGTCATCTCATTTACAGCAGATTTATGGATTCAGAGGGGCCAGAATGCACTAGAGGCTATTTATATTGAAACCTGTTGCTCTCTCACGCAGTCCTATAGGTACGTTGAAGAGATTGCGTAGAACAACCTGCCTGCCCCGATAATTTCTTTTGCTCGTTTCCTTTGTTCGGGAGAAAAAGTTACCATACCGTGACTTTATCAAGGAGAGATACCAGCATGAATCATTACTGCGAATTTGTTGATGCGGGCATAAAATACCAACCTCATGTTTTTCAACTTCCTCTCGATTACCAAGATCCTGCAAAAGGGCACATCGACGTTTTTGCACGCTCTTTAACCTCAACAGAAAAAGGGGCGTGTGAACGACCTTGGCTGGTGTACTTTCAAGGTGGGCCCGGCTTTCCTTCACCTAGACAAAATGGCCACAACGGCTGGATAAAACGTGCGCTACAAAATTACCGAGTGTTGTTGTTAGATCAAAGAGGGACAGGCAACAGTACTGTCATCTCGCATCAAACACTCGCGCACCTCTCACCTCAAGAGCAAGCGGAATACTTAAGCCATTTTCGAGCTGATAATATTGCGCGCGATGCAGAACAAATTCGTCAGCATTTTTCCGTAGAGAAATGGGCAATTCTTGGTCAAAGTTTTGGTGGTTTTTGTTCGTTAACGTACTTATCACTTTTTCCCGATAGTTTGCTATGCAGTTACATTACCGGTGGTGTGCCGCCGATCAGTGGTCATCCGGATCGAGTCTATGAAGCCACCTTCAAAAGAGTCATCGAAAAGAATCAGGCTTTTTTTAAGCAATTTCCTCAAGCGCAGCAACTTTGTCAAAACATTGCTGATCATTTACTCGAGACAGAAGAGTATTTGCCAAACGGGCAGCGCTTCACCGTTGAGCAATTTCAGCAGTTGGGCATCAACTTTGGTATGAGTGACAGCTTTTTACCGACGTATTACGCTCTTGAAAATGCCCTTATTAACGTAAACGGCAAACCTCAATTACGCTATGAATTTCTCAACCAAATGCTTATGGAGCAGAGTTTTCAAACTCATCCTATTTATGCCATTTTACATGAGTCTATTTATTGTCAGGGGCAAGCTTCTCATTGGAGTGCTCAGCGTGTACGAGAAACACTGCCAATGTTCCAGTATCAAAAGAACCAGCCTTTTTATTTTACTGGGGAGATGGTGTTTCCATGGATGTTTGAGCAATATGCGAACCTGATTCCTCTAAAACCCGCTGCCGAATTAATCGCACAAAAGCAAGACTGGGCTTCACTTTATGATGCCGACACGTTAGGTAACAACAAAGTACCAATCAGCTGCGCCGTGTACGCCGATGATATGTTTGTCGAAATGGACCTTACGCGCCAAACATTAGCTGCGATCCCGAATTCAGCAGCCTGGATAACTAATGAATATGAGCATAATGGCCTGCGAGCTGACGGAGAAAAAATTTTAGATAAGCTGATCACCATGGGCGAACAGCTAGCCGCCACTTTAGAATAAAAGGCTACTCAAAAGCAGGACAGGCACAAATAGAAAAAAAGTAATCATGAAAAGGGTTACTGAGTTAATGTGTCTGTCCCGATAACATTCCTTTCCGATAACATTGCTAGTCCCGATAGGCTTACAAAAGCTCTCTAGCCATGGAACGTGCTCGGCTACTTGCAAGGAGCGGCTCCATTTTTCCTTTGGCCGTCTTACTAATGGTTTGCATAAGTTGAAAGCTCGGCGTTGTGATTCCAGACTGCTCCAGTTGTTCGATCATTAACAGCCACAGTTTTGCCGTGACCTCGGCATCGGCAAGAGCGCGGTGAAATACACCATCATTGTCGATGTTTTTGTAGCGAACAAGCTCGCCTAGCTTATGCGAAGGGGCATCTTGAATCAGTCGCCTTGCAACCAGCAGAGAACAGGCAAACTCACCAGAATAACCGCCATGGATTCGTTCAAGCTCTGCATCTAAAAATCGTTTATCAAACGAAGCGTTGTGCGCGATAAGATTTTCGCCAGCAATGAATTCACTGAATGAAGCCATCACCTCTTCGCAGCTCGGAGCTGTGCGCAACATATGATTGCTAATGCCAGTGTAGTGTTCAATGAAAGAGCTGACTCTAAAACCGGGATTCATTAACTGCTGAAAACTATCGACAACCTTGCCATCAACCAGTTTGACCGCGCCAATCTCAATGGCACGATCGCCCATATTCGGTGAGAGCCCCGTGGTTTCAAAGTCGAGGACGACAACGGAGTTAGCTTGAGTCATGAATATTTCCAATGTAACAGTAAGACGAAATAGTCATTAAGCGTGACCGTTCGAAGCACTTTTTGCAAGAAAAGTTAAGGCGTCTGTCCCGTTAGTTTTTTTGAGGTGGATAGATGCGCCACTCTACCTCTGGCATCTCAGACAGTGATGCTTGAATTTCTCGCTCGACTTCTGTCCAAGGTAAGCCACCTAAGCCACTGCCAAGCGCGGGTAAGGCGGCCGAGGTTAACTCCAATCGTTTTACTTCTTTTTTTAGATCCACTAAACCGTCTTTGATGTATTCAATTTTAGACTTTCCTCTCCTATGAACTTTGGTTGGAAAGTTGATGATGTAGAAGGGAGCACTGATTGAGTGGCAACCGTTAGCATTTTACCTGTTGTGAGCTCTTTACTATCACAAGCTGATTTATGGGCTTTAAAATTGTCTGGAAACGCGTTTTTAAATTGCAAGGCCAGTCCTTTTCCCATCACCCCAACAGTATTGACGGGGTTAATAATGGCATCAGCTTGGTCGTGTAAGATGTTTCCGTTAGTGTATGAAATCATTGTGTTTTACTCAGAAAATGAAGAAGGTCCATTCTGACGTGTTGACTCCAATCTGTCGAATACAATTCCACTGACCACCATTTAAGTTAGCTGCCTTGAAACTAAAGCCGCCATCTCATCAGGGATGTCCTTAAAACGTTTATGTGTCTGTTTTGTTAGTTTTTATAGTTGAAATCTTGTAAGACAGAACCAATCATTGTCCGATAAACATTGATATAATCCGGTCTGCCAAGAGTTTTTATTATTAGTTCTATAACTTACTGCTGTTTCCCTCAAGAAGCTACGTAATTCTTCTCCACCACTGACTTGGTATACTCGACGCATCATAAACTCCATTCCAGCAAGCTCTTCTGCTGCGTGAGAAGCATATAGTTTTGCGAGCTTAAATGTTTCAAAATGATGCTCAATTCTGGTTTGAGTTAGGGGCTCACAAGCGTTTTCTGGATCAATAAAAAACTCGATATTGACGGGAATCCTTGTGTCCACAAGCTTAGCTTTCAACCAAGAAAATCCTTCCACATCATCATAATATGGATGAAGAGTCTCTTCATGCGCATACCTTGGAATACCTTCGCTTTTTGTTTTATTGCAATCCTGACAAGCGGGTATTAGGTTTAGTGGGGAAACAACAAGAGTCGGATAATGTGCTTTCGGTAAATGGTGATCCAAAGTAGAAACGGTTCTTTGTGAACAAAGAGGGCACTTACCAAAGAGGGGTAACGACATTAGTTTGTCATAGTATTCACGGCCAGGAGCTAGCTTTTTGGCCATCCTGTTTGTATATACTTTTTTCATCTCACCGGTAGTGACTCCGTTGGACATATTACTTGGTTGCATGGTGTGAAGCATCGCTTCGCCAACTTTGCTATCAAACTCACGTGAGGCATCATGTATTTCTTGTTTACATGCTTCAAGACGTTGTTTTAAGCCTTGATCCTTAATTCGCTCAATACACTTTTCAAATACGGCAATAGTGTCATCTAAAGGTTTCTCAAGCCTCCTCATCTTTAATCTCTCTTAGTTAAATCGTGTTCTTAGAATTCCCTTTGCTTCCACGCCAAGCTGGCCTCCGAAACTATCTAGAGCTTCTTCGTAGCTGCCGTATTGTTCAGCAGCTTTATTGAGAAGACTGTGGAAACCTGACGCTGTATGTTCTAAGCCAAATACTTCCCTTGTTAATGTCCCAACATTTTCACCGAATGATTCCATTTCCAGTCTTTCAGCTTTAGCAATTCTGCCATTTCTCCACAGTCTCCAAGCACAACTCCACGGAACTTCTTGAAGGACTACCGGAGAATGTGTAGCAATTATTGAAACTGCATTTCGGTTGACAAGTAGATCGGACAATGAGCGGATAAACGCAGAGAGCAAAGGTGGATGAAGATGAGCCTCTGGTTCATCTAAAAAAACTAAGCTCTTTTCTTCGATCGTTTCTACCAATCGAGTTATTGTTAACAATACTATCTTGTGGCCAGAGCTTAAGTTTTTAAAAACTCTACCAGCTATGTCTTTAAACTCATCTTCGTTTTGAAATCTAAGAATTGCAGAGACATCTATGCTCATAAACACAGGATCTGACTCGAGCTTTTTTATGGCACTTTTCCAGCGTTCAATTTTGTTTCCTGCTTTACACGCTAGAACACTCTTCAAAAATTCATTTTTCAGAATTATTGGACTCTTAGGGGGAGGAGGACTTTCGTTAGCTTTACGCACGCGTTTTAGTCCTACATAAGAAAATTGGATTCCGGATGATTTATCTTTTCGTTCCGGTAGTGGTTCCGTTTCATCAAAAGCACTAAAAGTTACAGAAACAACGTTTGAAAACAGTCCACCATTTAAAAATTCATCTAAGGATGAAAATGTCCCAACTTTGTTGGTTTTAGCATTTTCATCAATAATGGAGCTGATCATGTTATTGATTAAGTGAGTTTTACCGACGCCATTTCGACCTATCAATACATGTATATTTGTAGGAGGGTTGCTTTCTGGTTTTACATCAAAGGTCAACTCTAACGCTTCTGTATTATCAGACTTTTGTTTGGGAGCATTATATTTAAAAGAGTATGCTGAAAGCCTTGCTCCACCATTTGCCAACCTTCGAAATTGCCCTTTGATCGAGGTCACACTAACAGAGCGTAGAAGAGAAACACTAGTTACTCTTTCTTTCATTGCTATTTCAAAACTATCTTCACTTAATGCAATGTCATTTAATGCGTTGAGTATTATTGAGCGTTTTTCTTCACCTAGTTTGTTCAGTTCGTCATAATAGCTATCATCTTGGCCCAAAGAAAAAAAACTGTTATCCAGGTCGCTAAATTTGTTTGGAAGATCTGGTCGACGTTGATCTTTAACCATGTCAACTTGGCCAACTTTAGTGGAGCCTATTTTATGATGCTCTAGATTGTTGTCTACATAAGCTATTGCATAAACAGTAGAAAACTCAAACCAATCATCCCAGTTATTCTCATAAAGGTATACAGTATCACGTTGTAGAGCAGGTAAAGAGCTCGAACTGGATACTATGATAAAGTCCATTGTTTTGTCCTATGCGCTTTTTTCTTGTAGATCTGTTACGAGATCTTCGGTACTTTCCTGCGACAAGTCATCTAATTTGATGTTGAGGCGATCTAAAAGATAATTATTTGACAAATCGAACTCGTCAAAAATAGTGTACCAATCCTTGACATAACATTTAATTTTGTCGTCGTAAGTAACAAGGCCAAATTCAGCTTTATCTTTTAAGTTGTTCATTCTTTGTTTAATTTGAAAGTCATCCTTTGATATTTTTCTTCCAATTAGTATGATTTCAAAAAACATTTTTGAACTTGCAAAAGAAGGGTGCTTCGCAATTATTTCACAATAGTCATCTACTTGCTGGAGGTGCTTTTTATTTAATGATACGCCAGGTCTCTTTATTTCAACGATTACGCATTTGTATACATGCTCTCCTTTGCCGTTGAAAGCAGGGACTTTTCTTGCTAAAAATAAATCTACTTGACGGTTTACTCCTTCAACAACTAGACCATTTTCGATATCGGTATCAGAGATTATATCTATGTCTTTGACTTTATCTCTTAGATTTTTGGCAATTGAAGTAAAAGAATCTTCTTCTGCTCCTAAAGTCGTATATTGGGGACCAAATAACCATGTATTGCTTTCGATAATCTTTTGCAAGTCAGGGGTTTCAAGCACTTCTGAGAATCTACAATCCATTACCTCTCTAATTTGATGGATTGCTTGTTGTCTTCTTTGTAGTATTTCAATAGTACTGACAATATTCTCAAAAGTAGTTTTTTTAAGCTGTTGTGCTAATTTGTTAATACTCTGTGAGTTTAAGTCTAATACACCATCAAGAACTTCTAGTATTGTGTCGTTTTCATTTGACACTAATACTTTATCTAACAGTCTAATAAGAACCTTAGCAGGCTTTGCACTTAGTCTGTTAAATACTTGAGGATCGGCAAGATATATATCTTTGATTACTTTCTTAGTGTTTGATTTTCGCCACTCAGCGTATTCTTCATCTACACCAGAATATATAGGGAAATAGCCTTTGTTATCGAATCGTTCGATTTCTTCATCAACAAATTTTCTTAAATAATCGCTATATATTTCTCTCTGAAATGCAGTCATTTTCTCTAAGAGAGATCTGATGATTTTATTGTTTTTCTGAGCCTCAGGATCTAAATCTAGTAATTCAGGTTCATAACTTTCAAACCATGGTGAAAACGCATAAGCACTCGTATAAAAGGAAACTTTATTATTTGACTTGCTTAGGTATTTTGAAACTATCCGGTTACCATCTTCAACTAGGTAGTTGTGAGATTTTTCAGAGCTTGGTTTATCATCCCAACGCAAAACAGATATGTTGAAGTCCACACTGTTGATGGAAACAGTTTTACGATGTAGTTCATGTTTTGGTATTTCGATGGTTCTACCATTCAGTAAGATTTTACGATCTGTATTGAGAGCTAAGTACCAACCGAATTCCTTACTTAACTTTGAAGACAGTTCCTGTTCTAAAGGTATTTTTTTGTTAAATTGTGAAAGAACGACACATGTTCCTGAGACATAGTTAGTTAAAGCTGGGTGCTGATCATTTTTGTCTAGATAGGTACCATCATAATCTCTGATAGAGTCAGCTTTAATGCTAATCTTTGCATCATAGTTGTTTTTTTTGGTGTACCAACATGCAGAGCCACACATCACATGGAAAGCTAAGCGTCCTTTCCCTTGTGATCCATGCTTATCGTCATTGTTCTTTTTTGTAGATTCATTGAATTTTTCGAAACTACTCTCAAGATTTTCTAGATCAATACCATCTCCATCATCTTGTATCTCGATGAAATCCAATCCATCCATATCGTTGTAATGGGTGTTTACTTCTAATGTGCGAGCATTGGCATCAAAACCATTCCAAACTAGCTCGAAAATGGCGTTGACTGGTTCAAAATTTTTGAAGTGTTTTTTGACACCAATATCTGTAATAGCAGCAGTACCATGAAAAGATTGCACCGACGTTTCCTCTGATTGTACTTATTATCTTTGTATCATATGTAACAGAGTTATTTTGTCACTTATCTGTAGGCGATGGAAACAAAATTACCTGACAGAATCTTGATTTAGATCTTAGTTTTGGAATGTTCACATTTTGTGAAATGTTGTTTAAGTTTTATAAAAAATCTTTTTTTTAGTTGGATAGGCTTTTAAGATTGTTATTAATTAGGGAGGTATTAATCAAAAATTTAACAAAGGTTTTTAGTAACAAAAAACCGTTGTGTTCACCTTGGAGTAACGTTGTTTAATGGTAATCTTAAGATAAACGAAAAAGCTAAAACTACTAAGCTACTCGGCGGCTATGTCACTTCGCACAACAACTTTTTCCTTACAAGTAAGCTGAAAATATTGTACTAGCTTGTGTTTGTGGCTACATGGAACTCAGTTAATTTAATTCATTTTTCGTCAGAATTTACGTAATTTTTTCATCAGTTCTCACATTACTACTTTGTTGAAGATCGAATAATTCTTGGTACCCCTGTAAGATTTTGGATACAAAAAGGGCCAACTCTTTCGAGTTGGCCCTTTCCAAACGTTTGGTGGAGCTGGCGGGAGTTGAACCCGCGTCCAAAACCAGTCTAACTAATGGCGCTACATGCTTAGTCAGTTTTTATTCTCGTCTCAACACTGCGAACTGACACGCTATGCTAAGGCATACTAGAATTCTACTTCGCGGTTCATCTCTCTAGTCAAAGATTCCCTCGCTATCTTGTTTGGGTTTGAACTTCTGTTACTCCCCGTCTTACAAGCGGAAGCTAGGGCAGAAGTGGTCTGGTAGTGTTTAAGCTACTATTACGCTGCTAGAGCGTCAGAACCGTAGTAGTTGTCATTAGCAACTATTTTTTTGCGGCTTTTTACGAGGCCAGCCGCACCTCGGCATGCTCCACGAGCCTTCATGATCCTGTCGAATCCTAAATCAGCCCCGGAAGTGTATAAGCATAGTAACAGAAAACCCTTGGCTGTCCAGTACTATACGTTTAAGTGATTAATTTTAACGCAGTGCGCTTTTCATTACACGTGCTTTTTCACGCGCCCAATCTTTTGCTTTTAGATCAGTACGTTTGTCGTGAAGCTTTTTACCTTTCGCCACACCGATTTTGAGCTTCACCCAAGAGCGAGACCAGTACAAAGACAAGGCGGTCAGTGTCATCCCTTCTCGGTCAATTCGTCCCAATAGGTTATCTAGCTCACGGCGGCTCATTAAAAGTTTTCTAACACGGGTAGGGTTCGCTACCACATGGGTTGATGCTTGATTAAGAGGAGTGATGGTCATGCCACTTACAAAGGCTTCACCGTCACGCATGAAAACGTAACTTTCAGCAATGTTGGCTTTACCTTGGCGAAGGGCTTTCACTTCCCATCCCTGGAGCTCCATGCCTGCTTCTACCTCATCTTCAATGAAGTATTCATGGCGAGCTTTTTTATTGAGCGCGATAGTGTTACTACCCGCTTTTTGTTTTGATTTTTTCTTTACCATAATGGCACCATTATACGGGTTGGAGATCGGATAGGAAATCCTTTTATTTACGCTACGAGCAAATAAAAGTAAAATAAGGATCACAGAGTTTAGATGATTTGGTATCGATAGGAGAATTTATGAAGCAAATCAGCCGTTCTGCTTTGGTTTCTTTTAGCTCAGAACAAATGTTCGACCTGGTCAATGACGTAAGTAAATACCATGAGTTCCTACCAGGTTGCTCTGGCTCGCGCGTTATTGAATCTTCGGGCAATGGTATGGTTGCTTCTGTCGATGTATCGAAAGCTGGCATCAGTAAAACGTTTACCACCTCAAACTCGTTAGTTGAAAATGAAGCGATCATGATGAATTTGGTCGATGGCCCATTTAAAGCACTTAAAGGTGGGTGGTTTTTTACTTCCTTAGACGAAAATGCCTGTAAAGTTGAACTAAAATTGGAATTTGAATTTTCCAGCAAGATAATTGAGATGGCTTTTGGCAAGATTTTTAATGAACTGACTAATAATATGGTCAATGCCTTTACTCAACGAGCCAAACAGGTATACACGCTTTTATGAGTATTGAGTCTGATATGATCCACGTTGAAGTGGTGTATGCGCTTCCTCAAGAGCAGCGCGTCTTCAACTTGGTGGTGAATAATAAAGCCACGGTTGAAGAAATTGTGCGGCAATCTGGAGTGCTGGAGCTGTACCCAGAGATTGATTTAAAAAAGAATAAGGTTGGGGTGTATAGCCGCAACGTGCGTCTGGATGCGACAGTACGTAATAAGGATAGAATCGAAATCTATCGACCATTACTGGCAGACCCAAAAGAGATCAGGCGCAAGCGTGTGGAACAAGCTAAACAGGAAGCCGATGCTGGAAAGAAATCCGGCAGTTAAGACTTGCCCAGAAGCATGAGTTGCTGCTCTGGCTGAATATTAGACAAAATATAAAAAAACCTCCGTAGCTGGAGGTTTTTTTATCAATGTTAGTTCATCGTTAATGCGATGCTCTAAAACATGGCCTTACTGGAGTTTATCGTAAAACTGAGCGTTCTTTTGGAAATCGCCAGAGATATCTTCCAAAGTTCCTTGTTCGTTAAACTTAACAATTAAGTTTTTTTGCTCTGAATCACCATGGCCAGGTGTATGAGAGTAAATGTAATACCAAGTATTTGGAAAGCCATTTTCTATCAACATAGGCGAGCCAAGAACAAAGCGTACTTGGGTTTTGTTCATGCTAAATCTAAGCTTATCAACCGCAGACTGTTCGACATAATTGCCTTGGTTGATGTCAATGCGATAAACCAGTCTTTCTACAACCGAGCACCCTGTCAGCAATGTCATTGCTAATGGTACGGCAACGAACCACTTCTTTAATTGCATAATCGTTTCTTAGTAACCTTTAAAATTCTTTGCCGATAATAAACAAGCTAGACGCAGATGTAAAAAGCTATACGTCGTATGGTAGGCAATCAGACAACGAATTTTGAGTTGAGTTGCATTTATTCGCGATATTTTGCTCAATTTGTGCTGATTACCTACCAGTGAGGTTGGGTTGCTGTTCCATTCTTATGATTATTTTATTTTTTATTTGGGTATATTGAGACGGCACCCAAGTTCAAATGGTTACTGCGGTGATTGGTTGTTAACGCCGCAGTTGATTGAGGCGCGAGGGCGCGACTTATTTACGCTGCGAATAACAGCTCTTTTGCATTGGCCAGAGTGGAATCGGTGATTTGGCTGCCACCGAGCAAGCGAGCCAGTTCCGCGATACGCTGTTGTTGATCTAAACAATGCATTTGAGTTTCGGTTTGGCCATTTTTGCTTTGTTTGGCGACAAACATTTGCTGGTGGCCACAACCTGCGACTTGCGGTAAGTGGGTGACACACATCACTTGAGTTGACTCGCCCAGTTTACGCAGCATTTTGCCGACGACAGCCGCTGTTGGACCACTGATACCGACGTCGACTTCATCGAAGATCAAACTTGGTGTATCGACTTTTTGTGCGGTGATGACCTGTATCGCCAGAGAGATACGTGATAGCTCACCACCAGAGGCGACTTTGGCGATCGGTTGTAGAGGTTGACCCGGGTTAGTTGACACCAAAAAGCACACGTTATCCATTCCAAGTGGTGAGGGGTGTTTACTGTCATTTTGCACTTGGATGCTGAACTGGGCTTTTTCCATGCTCAATTCATGCATGCTTTGGGTGATCAACTTATTGAGCTCTTTGGCATAGCGGCTGCGAGATTTGTACAATTTTTCTGCTTGAGTCAGAAAACGTTGATATTGCTCTGCGACTTCTTGTTCTAGCTCGTCTAATTTTTCATCCGAGCAATCGAGCGCTTCAATTTGAGCAAGTAAATCTTGGTGGTGCTGATAGAGTTCTTCTGGCGCCACATGATGCTTGCGCGCCATGGACATGATTTTAGAAAAACGTGCTTCCACATAAGCCATTCTGCCTGGGTCAACCTCTATACCGTCGAGATAGCTACGCAGTTCGTTATTGGTTTCTTCCAACTGGATCATCGCTTCTGCCAACATGCTCGGTAGTTCGGCCAGTGTGTTGTCTAGCTCTGCGAGTTGGATTAAGGAGTGATTGGCTGATTGCAAAATACCAAGCGCATTGACTTCTTCACCTTCGTAAATAAGCTCGATGGCTTGCTGGCAGGTAGCAGCAAGTTCGCCACTGTTGGACAATCGTTTGTGCTCTTGATCGAGCTCTGAAAATTCTTCTTCATTTAGAGATAACTCATTCAATTCTTTAATTTGGTATTCAAGCAACTGTTTTTGAGCCTGGTTCTGTTGGCTGTTTTCTTTCAGTTGTTTGAGGTTATTGTCGGCCTGGCGCCAACGTTGATAGGCACTGCGTGTGCTTTGTAACAAGTTAAAGTGACCTGCGTATTGGTCGAGCATTGCCATTTGGTGCTCGCTTTTCATTAACTGATGATGGGCGTGCTGGCCATGAATGTTGATTAAGGTTTGCCCAAGCGACTTAAGTTGTGACAGCGGTACAGGGCTGCCATTAATGTAAGCTCTTGAACGGCCTTCTTTGGTGATGATGCGGCGTAAAATGCATTCGCTGCCGTCAAGTAAATCGTTATCTTCTAACCAGCGTGTTGCGTGCAGATTATTTTCAAGTAAGAATGCGGCGCTGACCTCGGTTTTTTCTTCGCCTTGACGCACCATACCGACATCAGAGCGCCCGCCTAAGCAAAGACCTAATGCATCAATCGCGATAGATTTACCTGCGCCAGTTTCGCCGGTAATGGTTGTCATGCCTTTAGCAAGGTCGAGTTGTAGAGACTTAACAATTGCGAAATTATTAACACTCAGATGAGCCAGCATCTTTATTCACCTGTATAATTAAACAACACTGTATAAAGAAACAGTATATACTGTTTCTTTATACAGTAAAGTAATCCAGGTGTTTTTTCTTTTAAATGGCGAGGTTTTATACAGACATATCGATCTAAATCGATAAAAAATAGCAAGCAAAACTAACCAGTAGGCGCGCGAGACAAAAACTGGTCGAAACATAATCTACAGGCTACTTGAGAAAGCTGTATAGAGTGCCCTACATTAAGTAGGGCATGCATTGAAAGAGAGCAATATAAAGTGTTTAATGAACTATCCCGGTCAATCAACTCCGATCAATCTACGTCTCAGAGCTCATTAAAACCATCATTAAGGGCGCGTTGGATCGATTTCAAGTGGTTCTAACGTGATAACTGCGTTGCCGCCAGCCGCTGGGTGATCAACATAGCTGCTATCTTGCATAATGGTGTAAAACACATCAACAAAATCATCATCATTAGTTAAGATACCATCAGGCAAAGCTTGAATGATTTTGGTCGTGATCTGAGGAATGATGGCATAGCCTTGCACTTCTGGATCAGGGATTGACTTGAGTATTTCTTCTGCTACTTGCATCAGTAACACGGCGAGTTCGGCATAGTTAGTACCATCATCTTGCTCCATTAAAATGATATCTGCCGCTCCCCAACGATAGCGTGTCCAGTGAACTAAAACTTGATCTGGAAAATAGTCAGTTTGGTCGTAATCAAGGTAAGGCATCTCAATTAGATCAATAGTTGGCTTGTCACGACTTGGGTCAACACCATTAATTAAAGCAAATACTTCGGCGCGGCCTGAAATCCACGGTTCTTGATCGTATTCCAAACGAATTTTTTTCAATTGTGTGGTTTGGATAGGGGCAGTTGTAAGTTTTTGCTCAGACATCAGCGTAGATGGAGAATGGTTTGATAGTTCCTCGTTTTGCTGCACCAGAGAACTTTTGCTGATTTGCTTGATTTTAGCGCGCATCACGTTAAGACCCGCTTTGAGCTCTTTATCACTGTTACTGTCGATGACAAATACAGGAACTTCTGGCGCTTGATAAACGTCAAGCTGATGTACATTACCATAGATATCAAATGCTTCAATGTATTGCCATTGAGAATCATCACCACTTGGCTCATAAGCAAACAGTGGATCTACTTTAGAGTCTTGCCAATCATTGAGGCTGTTTTTGTTTGCTAAGCGCACTTCGAGT
This sequence comes from Vibrio sagamiensis NBRC 104589, assembly GCF_007990935.1. Taxonomy (GTDB): domain Bacteria; phylum Pseudomonadota; class Gammaproteobacteria; order Enterobacterales; family Vibrionaceae; genus Vibrio; species Vibrio sagamiensis. Next base: position 85,682 of record NZ_BJXJ01000014.1, on the reverse strand, counting down.
AATTCATTCGTTTCATTCTCAATCCCTTTCCATTTACGAATCTTTTTATCTGCTTGAACCATTTGTTGAGTGAAAGCAAGCTGAGATTGGTGATCTAAAAATGTACTAAGTGGTGCCTGAGTATGTTGTTCATTTATGTTAGCGCGGAGCAAAGGTGCCAATTGTTTGTAGTTCTGGCTGAGTTTTTGAGCAAGCATGCGCTTTTGAGCCGAAATCCGTTCAGCTTTGATAAGTGAAGGGTTAACCGATATGTTTTGGTGATTATTTTTTGCCTGTGCGGTTGATAAGCCAATAAGCAATGTGCTGATGGCGGACAGAATAATTATTTTTTTCATCTTGTGTCCTTACTTTTTATGTTGTGTTTTTATGTAGTGCATCCGCTCTACTAATCCTCATGTTAGCAACTTATTAGTTGATAGTTTTATGCTTAGGTGTAATAGATTAACTTTTGTTCTCTAGATCATAAAATTTACAGTTATAAGCACCATAAATGTGATCATTCTCAATATATTCGTGAAATTAACGTTAATTATATGTTTTATGGATGGATTTATTATCAGTAAATTAAGGGAGGTAATAAGGAATGTTATTTTAATCAGTAATTTAATATGTTTTTTAAATATGAGCTTTGAATCTCTTTTTGATGTCAATTGATGATGATTACCTTTACGTAAGGGGGATGGTTTTTATTTTTTAAAAATGAACTTTTATTCATGATTTGGTATCGATGATGAAAAGTATTTAAGATAGAAAATGGGAGTGGTGGAAATGCTATATCGATTGAAGAAGAACTTGGCTTTTAGTATAAAAATGTAGAAATTGTTCATTCAGCACTGATTGAGAGGAGACTCAGTGCTGAGTATGATAATAAGTGTGACTTGGAAAATTAAAACAGTTTGCTTGACCAACCCAACTTATTACGTAAAACGTGATAGTAACTGTAATCTTTTGGATGGATCAGTTTTAATACATTAGGACTTTGATAGATATGGATCTCATCTCCTGGAGAAACGGGTAATGATACTTGACCATCACAACTTACTTCTTGAGTACCACGGTTTTCTGGTGAGACAATCAGTTTAATATGCCTTTTACCATCGACTACTAATGGCCGACTGGATAGTGTATGAGGGAACATTGGCACCAAACTGATGGCATTTAAACTTGGCGAAAGTATTGGACCACCACCTGATAATGAGTAGGCTGTTGAACCAGTTGGTGTTGATACTATCAATCCATCGGCACGTAAGGAAAACGCAAAACTGTCATCGATGTATACTTCAAATTCAATCATGTGTGCGATTTGGCCTGGGTGTAGCACAGCCTCATTAAAAGCGGCATTATGACTTTTTATTTGTCCATGACGGTGTACTTCAGCCTCAAGTAAAAAGCGCTCTTCTTCAATGTATTCCCCATTCAGAACGGCTTTTAAAGCGGTTTTGAAGTCATCAGGGTTGAGGTCGGTAAGAAAACCAAGATTACCTCGATTTACGCCGATCACGGATATATCAAAGCGGGATAGGATTCTCGCAGCCCCAAGCATATTACCATCCCCGCCAACGACGATAGCCAGATTTGCGTTTTTCCCAATTTTGACTAGATTGGCAAATTTATCTTTTGGAATATCGTCTAAAATAGCTGCGAGGCGCTCGTCAAACACCACTTGGTAACCTTCTGAGGTCAACCATTGGTAGAGTTCTCTATGGGTTTGAATAGCTTGTTGATCACGAGGTTTGCCGATAATCGCAATCACGTCACATGGTTTTTTCATAGCATTTCCGCATTAAAGAGGCTTGAATCAGGAATCTTCATCCCCATAATAATGGCAAGTGACTTAAATGTGCGAATTTTTATGTGCTTAAAGTCAGAAAAGTATGAATGGCTTGAAGGGCATTCCGTTGAATTTTGGAGATATCATGAGCAACGAAGAACAAAAAGTAACAGAAGCAGAGCTTGACCAGATCATCGAAGAAGCTGAAAAAGTAGAAGCTGAAGCAGCAAAAGCAGAAGCTGAATTGGGAGAAATGGGTGATGAATCTGATGCTAAGATTGCTCAACTTGAAGCAGCACTACTGCAGAGTGAAGCAAAAGTAAAAGAGCAGCAAGATGGCGTGCTTCGCGCTAAAGCTGAAGTTGAAAACATGCGTCGTCGTACCGAGCAAGAAGTGGATAAAGCGCGCAAATACGCGTTGAACAAATTTGCAGAAGAGTTGCTTCCGGTTATCGATAATTTAGAACGTGCAATTCAAGCTGCGGATGCAGAAAACGAAACAGTTAAACCGATTCTTGAAGGCGTTGAACTGACACATAAGACCTTCGTTGATGTTGTCGCTAAGTTTGGTTTAAAAGAAATCAACCCTGAAGGTGAGGTATTCAACCCTGAATTCCACCAAGCGATGTCAATCCAAGAAAGTCCAGATCATGACTCAAATACGGTTATGTTCGTAATGCAAAAAGGCTATGAACTTAACGGTCGTGTGCTTCGTCCTGCTATGGTTATGGTAGCTAAGTAACCATAGAGTCCTTAAGTGATTTTTTGTTAGCTTGAAACCAAGTGCTTTAGTGAATGGTTATCGACTGATAATTACTTTCTTAGAGAACCTATTTTACTTGAAGTTTGATATGATGCCTGCCACTAAACTTGGCAGGCATCATTTTTTCAGACGTTATATTTCCCTATCGTTGTTTTTTATCCCTTATTTTCTTATATCTACTGCACTTTTATTTTTTGCTTTCTGCTTTGCCTATTTTTAACTCTGTTTTTATTTGTTCTTGCTTTAAATCGTGGTTTTTATCTTTTCTACTCTTTTGTGTGGCGTTTTTAATGAATAAGGTTTCGTAAAAAAAATGAATTTTTTTTCACTTCTTACCCTTGAAAAGAATTTTGAAGCCCTTATCTATTGAGCATAGAGAAGCAAACAACTTATTTTTGTTTGTGAGCTAGGGTTGAAACCCAGTTCAGTGTCCCCACATTTGGGATAGAGTTAAACGAAAAAGAATTTATTTGGAGATAGCCTGATGGGTAAAATCATTGGTATTGACTTAGGTACGACAAACTCATGTGTTGCAGTTTTAGATGGCGACAAGCCACGTGTTATTGAAAACGCAGAGGGTGAACGCACCACAGCGTCCGTTATTGCTTACACTGATGGTGAGACGTTAGTAGGTCAACCAGCTAAGCGTCAAGCAGTTACAAACCCAACTAACACGCTATTTGCAATCAAGCGCCTGATCGGTCGTCGTTTTGAAGACGAAGAAGTTCAGCGTGACATCGAAATCATGCCTTACAAAATTGTAAAAGCTGACAACGGTGATGCTTGGGTTGAAGCGCAAGGCCAAAAAATGGCAGCTCCTCAAGTTTCTGCTGAAATCTTGAAGAAAATGAAGAAAACAGCGGAAGACTTCCTAGGTGAAGAAGTGACTGGCGCTGTTATCACGGTCCCTGCTTACTTCAACGATGCACAGCGTCAAGCAACAAAAGATGCGGGTCGTATTGCTGGTCTTGAAGTAAAACGTATCATTAACGAACCAACGGCAGCGGCTCTAGCTTACGGCCTAGACAAGTCAGGCGGCGACCGCACTATCGCAGTATATGACCTTGGTGGTGGTACATTCGATATCTCTATCATCGAAATCGATGAAGTTGAAGGCGAGAAAACATTCGAAGTTCTAGCAACTAATGGTGATACTCACCTTGGTGGTGAAGACTTTGACAACCGTCTAATCAACTACTTAGTAGATGAGTTCAACAAAGAGCAAGGTGTTAACCTTAAGAACGACCCACTAGCAATGCAGCGTGTTAAAGAAGCAGCAGAAAAAGCGAAAATCGAGCTTTCCTCTACTTCTCAAACTGACGTAAACCTACCTTATGTTACTGCTGACGCAACAGGTCCTAAGCACATGAACATCAAGGTGACACGTGCGAAGCTGGAGTCTTTAGTTGAAGATCTAGTACAACGTTCTCTTGAGCCACTAAAAGTTGCTCTAGCGGATTCTGACCTATCTGTTAACGACATTACTGACGTTATCCTAGTAGGTGGCCAAACTCGTATGCCTATGGTTCAAGCGAAAGTTGCTGAGTTCTTTGGTAAAGAAGCTCGCCGTGACGTGAACCCTGATGAAGCAGTAGCTATGGGTGCTGCAGTTCAAGGTGGTGTACTTGCTGGTGACGTTAAAGATGTTCTTCTTCTAGATGTAACGCCTCTATCTTTCGGTATCGAAACGATGGGTGGTGTCATGACTAAGCTAATCGAGAAAAATACAACTATCCCAACAAAAGCGGATCAAGTATTCTCCACAGCAGAAGATAACCAAAGTGCAGTAACGATCCACGTTCTTCAAGGTGAACGTAAGCAAGCGACTTATAATAAGTCTCTAGGTCAATTCAACCTTGAAGGTATCCAGCCTGCACCACGTGGTATGCCTCAAATCGAAGTAACTTTCGATCTAGATGCGGACGGTATCCTGAACGTATCTGCAAAAGATAAAGCAACAGGTAAAGAGCAGAAGATCACTATCCAAGCATCTGGTGGTCTAAGCGACGAAGAAATCGAGAAAATGGTTCAAGAAGCAGAAGCAAACAAAGAAGCGGACAAGAAGTTCGAAGAGTTAGCAACTGCTCGTAACCAAGCTGACCAAATGATTCACGGTACTCGTAAGCAAGTCGAAGAGGCGGGTGACGCGCTTCCAGCTGACGAGAAAGAGAAGATTGAAACAGCAATCTCTGAGCTAGAAACAGCACGTAAAGGCGAAGACAAAGAAGCGATCGACGCTAAAGTTCAAGCACTTATGACTGCAGCTCAAAAACTAATGGAAATTGCTCAACAGCAAGCCCAAGCTCAGCAAGCACAAGGTGCTGACGCAGGTGCACAGCCATCTCAAGATGACGACGTTGTTGATGCTGAGTTCGAAGAAGTTAAAGACGAGAAGAAATAATATTTCTTAACTAGGCGACTGAACTGGTCGTTTAGTGTCGGTAAAACTTTGTGTACGGGCGTTTGGGGAAACTCTAACGCCCGTCTGTTTGTCAATATTGTCTTTCTAGCTAAAGATTCCATGGTGTCTTTAGCTAGATTGATATCAACACCAAGCGGCAATTTGGGTCGTTTGCAGTAAATAAATTGGTGACGAAGAACATGTCAAAACGTGATTTTTACGAAGTATTAGGCGTTAGCCGTGATGCCTCTGAGCGTGATATTAAAAAGGCGTACAAACGCCTTGCAATGAAATTCCACCCAGACCGTAATCAGGGTGACGAATCAGCGGCAGAAAAATTTAAAGAAGTAAAAGAAGCGTACGAGGTCTTGACTGAACCGCAGAAGAAAGCGGCTTACGATCAATACGGCCACGCTGCTTTTGAGCAAGGCGGTGGCGGTTTCGGCGGTGGCTTTGGTGGCGGTAGCGCTGACTTTGGCGACATCTTTGGTGATGTCTTTGGTGATATATTTGGTGGTGGCCGTCGTGGTGGTGGTCAGCAGCGAGCTCAGCGTGGTGCCGACTTACGTTACAACATGGAATTGACTCTAGAAGAAGCAGTTCGTGGCGTATCAAAAGATATTGAAGTACCAACATTGGCTCATTGTGATACTTGTGATGGCAGTGGCGCGAAAAAAGGTTCTTCAGCAGAAACCTGTGGAACATGTCATGGTCATGGCCAAGTTCAAATGCGTCAAGGTTTCTTCGCTGTTCAGCAGACATGTCCTACCTGTCATGGTAAAGGCAAAATCATCAAAGACCCATGTAATGCTTGTCATGGTCAAGGCCGTAAGCAGAAGAACAAGACGCTCAACGTCAAGATCCCTGCAGGTGTTGATACTGGCGATCGTATTCGCTTATCTGGCGAAGGCGAAGCGGGAGAAATGGGTGCACCAGCAGGTGATCTATATGTTCAAGTTCATGTTAAAGAGCACCACATCTTTGAACGTGATGGCAACAACCTCTACTGCGAAGTTCCAGTGAGCTTTGCAATGGCGGCATTGGGTGGTGAAGTTGAAGTCCCAACGCTTAATGGTCGTGTCAGCCTGAAAGTTCCAGCAGAAACGCAAACTGGCCGTATGTTCCGTATGCGTGGTAAAGGAGTTCAAGGCGTACGCGGTGGTGGCACTGGTGATCTGATTGTTAAACTGGTTGTTGAAACACCGGTTCACTTAAGTGCACGTCAAAAAGAACTACTAAAAGAATTCGATGAATCTTGCGGTGGTGATGCGGCCACGAAGCATAAGCCAAAATCAGAAGGTTTCTTCAACGGTGTGAAGAAGTTCTTTGATGATCTAACCAGTTAAAGCTGATAAACCTATTTTGTAAAAAAACCTGCTGCGGCAGGTTTTTTTATCGGCTGCAATTCTTCTATCGTTTAAAGATGCCTTTTCTTAATATCTCGTACTTCCTCGCACGCTGTTACTTCCAGCATGAAATTGGGGTGCGGTTGTTGGTTGAGGTTAGAACTAATTCTTTATTCTCTTGTACAAAACATGGATCGTTATCTTGATTCAACGTTGGCTTGGCAATGGCTTTTATTGTATAGGCAATGCTGGCTGAGCTAACAATCGTAAAAGCGAAGCGGTCAGAATCTGATTCACAAATTAAGCAACCTTCTGCTGAGACAAGATCATTCCAATCATAGCCATTTTGGTAAGTGCTTTCTAATGCTAATTGAATTCGAGCTAAGTCACTAAGAGCTACTATTCTGTGTGAACGAAGAATGCTTTCTTGATAGTTTGAATAAGCAATTGTGCTTATCACAGTAATAACGGCCATTACTATTAATAGTTCGATGAATGTCATCCCATGTTGTGCTTTTTTGTAAGTGTTGCACTCATTAATTCGAATTATCACGAGTCGTTTTCCTTTGGCTTTTACGCCCATTCTTCTCTGGTGTTAGCATCTGTGCAAGGTTAATTAATGGCACTATTGCTGCTTACATGAGAATTTGGGAAATGCCTCGCGGGTTTACTCTACTGGAGCAACTTATTACATTGACGGTGTTTAGCATCTTGTTAACAGCGGCAATTCCTGCTTTTAAGAAGATGTTTGAAGCACATAAAATGCGACGCTTGGCGAATCAATTTCATCATTTTATGATTTATAGTAAATCGCAAGCAGTACTCAATCGTGAAAGGCTGTGGGCTCATATTATTCGGCCTGAGAGAGGTATAACTCAGGGCAATTGGCGCATCGAACTGACGAATCACAGCAAACCAGAGATGGGAAGGGTGTTATCTTCTTTTTCTGGTCAAGATTTTACAGGTATCGTTGTTTCTTTTCATTATGTTTCAGACCAAATTAGTTTTGATGGGGTTCATGGTAGACCTTCTTCAGGCAATATTCGTTTCTACTCTCAAACTTCTTCTGAGCAGGCGCTAAAAGTCATTTCACACACTCTCTCTAGTCGGGTGAGAATTTGTAGTGATCACCCGACTCAGAAATATTTGAGCTATCCCTTATGTCTATAAATAATAGAATTAAAAAGACATTTAAAGGAGCCAGCCTAGTCGAATTTATGATCGTAGCATTATTAGGCGGGCTGGTTCTGTCAGCGATCAGTGCGTTATATCTTAGTGCCCAAAAAGGAGCATTGCTGCGTGCTCAGGAACTGATGCTGTTGGGGAATACGGCCAGTGTGATGCAAGCATTCAAAAATGATCTTCAGCGTGGAGGGTTTAATGGTGAGTTAGGGCATTCTATTACGTTATCGGGAGCGAACCACAGTATTTATACTTTGGTTGATGAGCAGCGAGTCTTGGTTGCTTATGCTTATTACGATGAGATGAGCGGCAATGAGCCCATATATCGAAACGTTGTCTACGAACGCAGAGATGAGAAACCTAAATCATTGTTTATTTGCCAAAAAAACATGACCCGAGTGTGGGATATAGAGGAGGTGACGCAGTTAAGTGGTTCACGAAGCTGCTTTCAGGGGTTTGATTCTAAACAGATTGAGCTCGATGAATTTAATGTTTCTACCCAGCTTCTACGAGGTGAACAAGCAAATAGTCTTTTGGTTAACATCACTTTGTCCACTAACTTAACAGGCTCTGAAGACAAACACACTTCGCAATCTTTCACTATAAAGCAAAGGAACTGGCAATAATGAAGCGTCAGAATGGGGCTGTGATTTTGGTGACGGTTAGTGCGTTATTGATTGCGATACTGATGATGCAGATGGGATTTTATCAATCGCTTTGGTATCAGATAAAGCGTGTTAATAATGAAATCCAATCAAGACAAGAGCATTGGATTGCGGAAGGAGGATTAGAGTGTGCTTACTCTCAAATTATAGGAGAAATGGTGCCCTTGCCTGTTTCATCAGCTGTTTCTGTATTCGGTTGCAAGGCCCAGGTGAAGATAGAAAAGCACAGTAATGAGCAATATCGTGTGGTTTCTACGTATGACAACATCACGCTAAATAAGACGATAGCTCAGGTGAATGCTGAGCTCAATGCGATGATAAAAACCAGTGCCGCGGTGGAACTGACCGGATCAATGCATGTGATTCCGTATGCGCAAGGCGATCCTTTGAGTAGCCAGTGTACATCGATTATCTCTGGTGGAGCGGTGCAGTATATTGCTAGTCCATCGGGTACTGATGAGCACTTTTTCACCGTTGATAGTGCGGAGACTGCTCATGCTACAGGACCACTTGGTGCTCCAGATTTTACCTGCCAGTCGACACATAAATCAAATCTTTACGATCCGCTTAGGGCTCCATCTCTTGCGGGGCTGAACTCATACAAAGGGGCAGATATTCAGGAAAATGTCCTTGGAATATCAGCTTTTAGGGACTTATTTGGCATGACATATAACGCGGCCAATGCGGCTAAATTGAAAAGTGATATTGCTCAAGATCCTCAAGGTGCGGTGTTTGATGGTTCGAATGTTGACTACAGTCCGCAAGGCTGGGTTCATAATTGTCATACTCAACTCCATGATGCGTATCTAGCAGGTAAACGGCGATTCTGGGTGGAAGGTAATTGTGCCATTGAGGGGAATATTTTCGGTTCTTATCCCCAACCTGTAGAGAGTGCCGTGCAATTGATTATTCATCGAGGCTTACTGTACAGCAAAGCACTGAGTATTTTTGATGGTTTGATTTATCAATATCTGCCTTCTGAGTCTGATTTTGATGTGGTCGAAAAATGGCGCGATTTACATCAATCGCGCGAGCAAATTGGCGTCACTCCGTTGAGCTTTCAGGCCCATGATGTGGATGGGCAATTTGAACAATACAATTGGTTACTTGATAGTACCTTGTACTTAGATGGCGCAATTGGCGTCGACGCATCAGGTAGAACCATTAAGCTCAATGGATCTTTGATTCCCGCTTATAACCAACAGAAAAGTCAAAAGCACACCGCCCGCTTAGAGTGGCTTCGTGGATCTTGGTATGATTAGTACCATACGAGGGTTAAGCTTAATTGAAGTGTTAGTCAGTTTGGTCTTGATTAGTATAGGAGCATTAGGATTGATCAAGCTACAAGTGTTTATCGAGCGCAAATCTGACTATGCACTGCACAGCATTGAAGCGTTAAGGTTGGCGGAAAATAAGCTAGAATGGTTTAGAACTCGTGGTGCATCTGATGCGTTATCAACAGTATCAAGTGCTCAATTTGCTACGCTTACAGCTGATTCTTTCAAGAGTGGGCAATATACAGTGTCTTGGCAGGTATCATCAGAACGTTCATCTGCTTCACTCAAATCTGTTGTAATCACATCCCACTGGCAAGACCGAACGGGGCAACAGCAGTCACTTGAGTTGCGTACTATGTTGTCACGTTTCAATGAATTTGAGAATTAGCGCTGTTTTGATATTTATGAACTAGACTGCATTATAAATGTTATAGAGTCATTTTATTTTGTGTTTTTTGGTTGGGTTTTATTATTATTTTTGTTAATTATTGTGGTTCTTTTGAAAAATATGTATCTAGATGTTCATGATTGAACAGAACTCTGTGCTTTCATAAACGACATTTAATAGAATGATGAACTATAAGGCTGTAAAAATTACGATAAGCTATGGATTAATCATTATTCGATGGAGTCACCATGAGTAGCCAAACTATCAAGACACCGCCGCCGCGCAAATCAGGTGGCATCGACCGTTTTCTTAACTTTATTGAGCGAGTCGGTAATAAAATTCCTGATCCTGCTATTTTATTCTTTTGGGCATTGATCATCACTTGGGGAGCATCTGCGCTCTTATCTAATGTTTCTTTTGATTTACCTAACCCACGAACAGGGGAAGCATTAACCGTTACCAACCTTCTTACTGGTGAAGCATTAGCCAGCTTTTTAGCCAATATGGTGACAACCTTTACAAGTTTTGCACCATTAGGAATTGTGTTAGTCGCTATGCTAGGTGTGGGAGTTGCTGACTCTTCAGGCTTTATTACTACTGGCCTTAAGAAGATGCTGAATTTTACTCCAGCAAAACTGTTAACCCCAATGCTGATCCTTGTGGCGATTGTTTCCCATACTGCAGCGGATGCGGGTTATGTGTTGGTGATACCATTGGGCGGTATTATTTTCCATGCCGCAGGCCGTCATCCTCTAGCAGGTATTGCAGCTGCCTTTGCAGGGGTATCTGGCGGCTTCTCAGCTAACTTTATTCCATCTGGAATCGACCCTTTATTAGCTGGCTTTACTCAAACCGCTGCTCAAGTACTCGATCCTGACTACATTGTTAACCCTCTGGCGAACATTTTCTTTACCGGTTTATCGTCAGTAATTATTGTGGCGATTGGTTGGTATGTTACAGAGAAAATCATTGAACCTCGTTTAGCGCATACTCCAGTGGATGAAGATGCAGAAAAAGCGCCTGATCTGGGTTCTTTCACTGAACTTGAATCTAAAGCATTCCGTTACGCAGGTTGGGCTATGTTGGCTGGTATTGCGCTATTGATTGCTGCGGTATGGCCAGAGAGCTCGGCTTTGCGTTCTCCAAATGGTGAGATCACAGCGTTTTCTGCTCCGATCATGAAATCGATTGTGCCATTGATCTTTATCCTTTTTATTATCCCTGGCTATGTTTACGGCCGAGTTGCAGGGACGTTTAAAACCAGTAACGATATCATCAAAGCAATGTCTGACACCATGGCTACCATGGGGGCTTACATTGTGATGTCATTCTTCTGTGCTCAGTTCTTGTCTGCTTTCGCTCAATCTAACATTGGTACCATGCTTGCCCTGTATGGAGCCGAAGGATTAAAAGCGATGAACTTACCAGGTGAAGCGACCATTATTGGTATGATTCTATTGACGGCTTCGGTTAACCTTTTAATCGGTTCTGCTTCCGCGAAGTGGGCATTAATTGGTCCAATTCTTGTTCCTATGTTGATGGCAGTAGGAATTTCTCCAGAGCTATCACAAGCGGCTTACCGTGTAGGTGATTCGGTTTCGAATATTATTTCACCATTGATGGTGTTCTTCCCGCTGGTGGTGGTTTACTGCCAACGTTATGTCAAATCAACGGGGATTGGTACTTTGGCTTCTCTAATGATGCCGTTCTCCATCGCTATGCTGATAGGTTGGTCAATATTCCTTATTGTGTACTGGATGCTAGGTATTCCATTGGGTATTCAAGCGCCTTATATCTATACGATGTAGGTTTTTAGGTCCTAGATCCTAGGTTCCTAGGTTTTTAGGTCCTAGGAACTAGTTCCTAGGGTCCTAGTTCCTAGGGTCCTAGGCCATAAACCCCTTATATTTGTTTTTGTAATCCTTTTCCTTCCTCGCCGCTCAGGTTAAAATTCCGATTATTCACTCAATGGCTTTATCCCACGTATCGGAGTTTTCTTTGTCAGACCATCAATTCACTTCTCAAGACGAACAATTTATGCGCCGTGCTATGGCTCTTGCCGAGCAAGCCGAGGTGGAAGGTGAAGTGCCCGTAGGGGCTGTACTGGTCAAAGATGGCAACATTATTGCCGAAGGATGGAACCGCTCTATTTGTACTCATGATGCAACCGCTCACGCTGAAATCCAGACCCTGCGCAAGGCTGGTGAGATACTGGAAAATTACCGATTACTAGATACCACTCTATACGTTACTTTAGAGCCATGCCCAATGTGTGCAGGGGCGTTATTGCACAGTCGTGTGAAGCGCGTAGTTTACGGTGCTCCTGATCTCAAAGCCGGGGCTGCGGGTACGGTACTGGACTTATTTGAAAGTCAGGCAGCGTATCACTATGCAACGGTAGAGAGTGGCTTGTTAGAAGCGGAATGCCGAGCTCAACTGCAGGCATTTTTTAAACGTCGACGCAAAGAGATTAAAGCCAAGAAGCAGGCAGAAAAAACCTTAATTGAGCCCCCAGTATCGCAGGATATACAAGTACCAGGCTCTGCAATAAGCACTGAAGTGAAGCAAGCAATAACTAAAAGAAAACGGTAATATTAGGTCTGCTCGTATCAGCTTTAGCAACGGCTAAAGCTGATACGTTGATCAATGTCATCGGTAAGTTTATTGGCCATCACTGTTCGATGGATTAGCGCTCCGTGGCTTTGGTTCTTTGTGTTCAGTGCTTTCTAATTGGGTCTTAGCTGACTCACTCTCATTGATTAGTGTTTCAGTCTCGTTATCTGATTCTCCTTCTAACGGAGTTTGCCCTGCTGCTAGGCTGACTTCTGGCGCTAGTGGAGGAATAACTTGAAGTTCTTTATCTTCTTCAAGCGCTGGTTTTTGGCTGATTCGCCCTGAAATAGATTGATAATAACGACGAATGTTTTCAACGTAATTACGCGCCTCATCACCACGAGCATAACCATAACGTGTTTGGCTGTAGTAGCGTTTTTGACGAAGCAGTGGCAGACGATCTTTGACATCAGCCCAAGCATTAGGATCGGCTCCTTGTGACTTGGTAAGACGTCTTGCATCCATCATGTGTCCATAACCAATGTTATAAGAAGCTAAAGCAAACCAAATTTTTTCATGTTGATTAATCGAGTCAGGAACGCGAGCTACGATACGACGTAAGTACTCAACACCACCTCTAATTGCTTGTTCAGGATCCAATCTATCCGTTACTCCAACGCTTTTAGCTGTCGGTAGAGTAAGCATCATCATACCGCGGACACCTGTAGGAGATTTAGCTTTTGGATCCCAATGAGACTCTTGATAAGCCAGAGCGGCAATTAAGCGCCAATCAAATTCTTCACTATACTTTTGGAACAGCGGTGACCATGTTGGTAGCTTGCTTTCTAGTGCTCGAATGAAAGCACGTGTATCGACATAATCAAAGTTTTCAATATGACCAATGTATTTTTCTTCCAATGTGGCAAGTTCACCTGATTGTTGAATATTACCGAAAAATTCTATCAACATAGCGTACAGGCTTTCATCTTCAGCACGGCGGGTAAACCAAGATACAGGTTGGTCTTCGGTTAGCTCAAATGCCAGAGCTAAATCAGGATACAGGCGTTGAGAGAGGGAAAGCTCTACTGAATCTGCGACCGTAAAACGAAGATCTCCCTTAGCCACATCCTTGAGTAAGTCCCGAGTATCTGCATCACTAACAATTTCAAATTCAAGCTCGGGGTAATCGGTTTGTAATCCACTTAAAGTCGGTACAAATTGAGATTGTTCGACGACTTGAAAAAGAGCTGTATCACTCTGTACTTTATCTTGCTCGACTTTTCTATTGTGCGCCTTCTGGTGTTCGATTAACTGAGTGATGTTTCGTGGACGGCGTTGGCCTTTCTTATAAACAATTTGCTGGCTGACGTAATAATAGGCCGGAGCAGGACGGAAGCGTTTCACGGCTTGAGAAGTTTGGTTGAGGCCTGTTGCAATAATGTCAATTTCACCTTTGTTCAATGCAGGGAAAAGATCGGCTTGACGAAAAGCGGGTTTGATTTCCAACTTTACGTTGAGTTGCTTAGCAAATTGACGTGCAAGCTCATAGTCTAATCCGGCTAGGCCATCTGGACCAATATAATAAGACAACTGGTTGTTTAAGGTGCCCACTCGCAGAACGCCACGAGCTTGAATTCTTTCTAACTCGCTTTTGGGTTCAGATTCGATCTGGCAAGCAGAAAGCATCAATACGGTTAGAAACAGTAGAGCACTTTGCTTGAATCGGTTTAATGGGCTTTTTCGCATTTATTTAGTCTATATCAAAAGTATCTGACTGCCTTTATATCAAAGCACACGATAGGGGCAAAGTGAATCCAACTGAGATTATGTCAGTTTGTGTGAATTATCATCATTTGAGTGATAAATTCAAATTCGATAAAAAAAGACGCAAACGGTTGCTTTTGGTGTTACATCACAAAAACAATTGCTATATAATGCGCTCGCAACCAGAGGTTGAATCGGTATAACTTCGAATTTTTCTAATTTAAATGTTTGAGTTTATTCCAATTTTACCTTAATCAATTGCATAAGAGACCTAAGCTCATGAGAATTTTGCGTGGCTCCCCAGCTCTGTCCGAGTTTCGTGTTAACAAACTATTGGAACTTTGTCGTGAACAAGACCTACCTGTAACCGACATTTATGCCGAGTTTATGCACTTTGCCGATCTGAAATCTGATCTTGATGCCCAGCAGTTAGAAAAACTGGAAAAGCTGCTGACTTACGGTCCTACTATCGAAGAGCATGAACCTCAAGGAACTCTTCTACTTGTTACGCCTCGCCCTGGCACTATTTCCCCTTGGTCTTCTAAATCTACCGATATCGCAATTAACTGTGGCTTAGATAATATTAAGCGCCTTGAACGTGGTACGGCTTTCTATATTAAAACTTCTACCCCATTGTCTAACGCTCAACTTGAGACTCTAAAAACGCTCGTTCATGATCGTATGATGGAAGTGGTGTTTACCGACCTAGAGTCGGCTGCGGCTTTATTTACTGTTGCTGAGCCTGCACCAGTGGCACATGTTGATATCTTAGCTGGTGGTCGTCTTGCGCTTGAAGAAGCAAACGTTTCCCTTGGTTTAGCGTTAGCTGAAGATGAAATTGATTACCTAGTGGAAAGCTTTACCAAACTGGGCCGTAACCCTAATGATATTGAATTGATGATGTTTGCACAGGCGAACTCTGAGCACTGTCGTCATAAAATTTTTAATGCCGATTGGACCATTGATGGGGTTGATCAACCTAAGTCTTTGTTCAAGATGATCAAGAACACATTTGAAACCACACCAGATCATGTGTTGTCTGCTTATAAAGATAACGCGGCAGTGATGACGGGTTCAAAAGTTGGTCGTTTCTTCCCAGATCCAAAAACACGTCAGTATCACTACCATCACGAAGATGCTCATATCTTGATGAAGGTAGAAACGCACAACCACCCAACCGCGATTTCTCCGTGGCCAGGTGCTTCAACAGGCTCTGGTGGTGAGATTCGTGATGAAGGCGCAACAGGTATAGGCGGTAAACCTAAAGCAGGTCTGGTTGGCTTTACGACCTCTAACTTGCGCATTCCAGGTTTTGAACAGCCATGGGAATCCGACTTTGGTAAGCCAGGCCGTATCGTTAATGCTCTCGACATTATGCTAGAAGGTCCGCTTGGTGGGGCGGCTTTCAACAACGAATTTGGTCGCCCGAATCTTTTGGGTTACTTCCGTACTTACGAAGAAAAAGTGACGTCTCACGCAGGTGAAGAAGTGCGTGGTTACCATAAGCCAATTATGATCGCTGGTGGTATGGGTAACATCCGTGATGAGCACGTACAGAAAAAAGAGATCCCTGTTGGTGCAAGCTTAATTGTCCTTGGTGGTCCAGCGATGAACATCGGCCTTGGCGGTGGTGCTGCTTCTTCAATGGCATCGGGTCAGTCAGCGGAAGATCTCGACTTTGCTTCTGTACAACGTGAGAACCCAGAAATGGAGCGTCGCTGTCAGGAAGTCATCGACCGTTGTTGGCAATTGGGTGAAGAGAACCCGATTGCGTTTATTCACGATGTCGGGGCGGGTGGTATTTCGAATGCCCTACCTGAGCTTGTCGATGATGGTGAGCGTGGCGGTAAGTTCCAGTTGCGTGATGTACCTAATGATGAGCCGGGTATGAGCCCACTAGAAATCTGGTGTAATGAATCGCAAGAGCGTTACGTTTTGGCTGTTGCTCCAGAAAATATGGCGGCGTTTGAAGCGATCTGTAAACGTGAACGCGCACCGTATGCGGTCGTTGGTGTTGCCACTGAAGAACGTCATCTTACGCTAGAAGATGCACATTTTGACAACACTCCAATCGATATGCCAATGGATATCCTACTTGGCAAGCCACCAAAGATGCACCGCGAAGCGACAACTCTGAAAGTGGAGAGCCCAGCGATTGTTCGTGATGGTATTGAACTGAACCAAGCGGTTGATCGTGTTCTCCGCCTTCCAGCCGTAGCAGAAAAAACCTTCCTTATCACCATTGGTGACCGTTCTGTCACAGGTTTAGTGGCACGTGACCAGATGGTTGGTCCATGGCAGGTGCCTGTCGCTAACTGTGCGGTTACTGCTGCGAGTTATGACACTTACCACGGCGAAGCGATGTCGATGGGTGAACGTACACCGGTCGCTTTACTTGATTTTGGTGCTTCTGCACGCCTTGCTGTGGGCGAATCACTGACCAACATTGCTGCGACAGACATCGGTGACATCAAGCACATTAAATTGTCAGCAAACTGGATGTCTCCGGCTGGCCACCCCGGTGAAGATGCTGGCCTTTATGAAGCGGTTAAAGCGGTCGGTGAAGAGCTGTGTCCTGCGCTTGGCTTAACGATTCCTGTTGGTAAAGATTCAATGTCAATGAAGACCAAATGGGAAGAAAACGGAGAGAGCAAAGAGGTTACGTCACCTTTGTCACTGGTGATCACCGCTTTTGCTCGCGTTGAAGATGTTCGCAAGACAGTGACCCCTCAATTGTGCTGCGATAAAGGTGAAACATCTTTGGTTCTTATTGACCTTGGTAATGGCAAGAACCGCCTTGGTGCGACTGCGCTGGCTCAAGTTTACAAGCAATTAGGTGATAAACCAGCTGATGTGGATAACGCTGAGCAACTCAAAGGTTTCTTCGAGGCGATGCAATCTTTGGTACGCAATGACAAATTGGTGGCTTACCACGATAAAGGTGATGGTGGTCTGTTCGTCACACTAGCAGAAATGGCTTTCGCTGGTCATTGTGGTGTGCAAGCCAATATTGCGGATCTTATTGCTTCAGAACATGGCGACGATGCGCTTGCCGCTCTATTTAACGAAGAACTGGGTGCGGTTGTTCAAGTTAAAAACGATGACTTAGATGCGGTGTTATCTACACTGGCTGCAAATGGTCTTGAGGCATGCTCACATGTCATTGGTCGCGTGGAACAATCAGACTGTTTTGTGATTACGTCTGGTGAGGAAGTGCTTCTGGAGCGTTCTCGTACTGAGCTACGTACTATTTGGGCAGAAACGACGCACAAGATGCAAGGTCTACGTGATAACCCAGCTTGTGCTGACCAAGAGTTTGAAGCGAAGAAAGATGATACCGATCCAGGTCTGAACGTGAAGTTAAGCTTTGATGTAAATGAAGACATTGCTGCACCGTTGATTGCTGGCGCTATGATTAATACAGGTGCGAAACCTAAAATGGCGATTCTTCGTGAGCAAGGGGTTAACTCGCATGTTGAGATGGCGGCTGCCTTTGACCGTGCGGGTTTTGAAGCAACTGACATTCACATGAGCGATATCCTAACTGGTCAAGCGGTTCTGGATGAGTACCACGGACTTGTTGCTTGTGGCGGTTTCTCTTATGGGGACGTATTGGGTGCCGGTGAAGGTTGGGCGAAGTCGATCCTCTTCAATGCACAAGCTCGTGAGCAGTTCCAAAGCTTCTTCAATCGTGACAACACTTTCTCTTTAGGGGTATGTAATGGTTGTCAGATGCTATCTAACCTAAAAGAACTGATTCCTGGCGCAGACCTATGGCCACGTTTTGTGCGTAATGAATCGGAGCGTTTTGAAGCTCGTTTCAGTCTTGTTGAAGTTCAGAAGTCGGATTCCGTCTTCTTCGATGGTATGGCGGGTTCTCGTATGCCAATCGCGGTGTCTCACGGTGAAGGCCGTGTCGAAGTTCGTGACACTGACCACTTAGCGGCGCTTGAAGCCTCTGGTACGGTTGCTGTTCGTTACGTTGATAACCACGGTAATCCAACTCAGCAGTACCCGAATAACCCGAACGGTTCGCCAAATGCGATTACAGGCCTGACAACTCAAGATGGTCGCGTGACGATCATGATGCCACACCCTGAGCGAGTATTCCGTACAGTGGCTAACTCATGGGCACCAGAAGGTTGGGGTGAAAATGGCGCTTGGATGCGTATGTTCCAAAACGCACGTAAGAACATCGGTTAATTGTTAGGTGATAGGTCCTAGGACCTAGATTCGTG
The DNA here is from genome assembly GCF_007990935.1 of Vibrio sagamiensis NBRC 104589. GTDB lineage: Bacteria > Pseudomonadota > Gammaproteobacteria > Enterobacterales > Vibrionaceae > Vibrio > Vibrio sagamiensis. The sequence continues at coordinate 67,334 of NZ_BJXJ01000014.1, read as the reverse complement.
CTCGCTGTTTGTTTTGTAGATTGGATTAGAGCTTAGGGATGTGGCTTGAATACGGAATACAGAGCGCTTCGCTTAGGAAGAAGGCCCTAGGACCCTAAAACCTAGGATCTAGGACCTAAATAAAAAACTTGCAGCGTTTCGATTACTTTTGTGCTCTAATACCGCGCTTAACAAGGGATGGTCTTGAGCAACTCAGCATCGATGGAGTGAATCACGTTGACCGAATCCCTAATACAAGGTCAGCAGGCCCTAAATCCCTTAGGAATAAAGAACATGTCTAAAAATCCAAAATTTGCTATTCGAGTCACTGAGAAACGTAACGGTTGGAGCGCTGAGATCACTCGCCAAGTGACGTCACGTAAAACAGTCGTTTCAAAGCGTGAAACGGGTTTTGAGAGTGAAGAGAAAGCACAAGCTTGGGCTGAAAAAGAACTGGCAGGTTTCATTGAAAACCAAGTTGTTCGTAACGAACGTAAAGCAGTTCAACGTCAAGAGCGTGAAGCAGAGCAGCTAGCGGCGAAATTACGTAAACAAGTGGAACGTAAAGCTCGCGAAGCAGAAGCGGATGACGAGTAATCGAAGTCTTGCTCGGAATTAGCGAGCAGTAATGACGAAAGGCAGCAAGGGGTTCCTTAAGCTGCCTTTTTTGTATCTATATCTTTGTATCTCTTGCCAACGATTCGCGGCAAACCTGAGCTCGAAAATGAGTTCAAAAGATCACTTGCCAATAGGTTTGTTTCTCTTTAGAAACTGAATTACGGAGTGACTTCGAGAGGGATTTGGCCTGTTGTGACCTGCTCAATATCCAGTTCAGTCAGCTCTTCGATGTAACTTTCTACCGTTTGTTCGACCATTTCATCATCTTGTTTGAAGTAAGCAAGGTGAAAAATAGCATCCCCTTCATTGACGAGTGGTAACGTTTGTTGGCCAATCACAATACCACCTTTGGGAGCAAGCAGCTCAACTTCATCATGACCGAGTGGAGAGCTGATGTAAGCGAGAGTTTCGCCTTCTTCAACTTTATCACCGAGGTTTACCACAGTTCGTAAAATGCCGTTACCGGGTGCACGAACCCAACTGGTCGATTTTGCGATGATCGGTGTTGGTAGTTTTTTACGGCTAGCGCGAAGCATGCCAATCGCTTGCATTACACGTTGAACGCCTAATACCCCTGCGCTGATCGAGAGTGGATCAAAACGCAAAGCTTCGCCAGCTTCGTAGGTAAGGACAGGAATATCACACTTTTCTGCCTCACTGCGCAGCGAGCCATCCCGCAGGGCGGAATCGACAATCACAGGGGTCGCAAAGGCTTTGGCAATGCGTAAGGTTTCTGGATTGCTTAAGTTAGCGCGAATCTGTGGCAAGTTGGTACGGTGAATTGCGCCAGTATGTAAATCTAAGATGTAGTCACAGCGTTTAGCAATATTATTGAAGAAGCCATGCGCCATGCGAGAAGCTAAAGCGCCTTTCTCACTCCCAGGAAAACAGCGGTTAAGATCGCGACGATCGGGTAGGTAGCGAGACTTATGAATAAAACCAAAAACGTTAACGATAGGTACAGCAATCACTGTTCCTTTGAGTTTTTTAGGATCTAAAAGGTTGATCATTTGGCGTACGATTTCAACACCGTTGAGCTCATCACCATGGATGGCCGCATTGATCATTAATACGGGACCTGCTTGCTCTCCATGAATCACTTCTACAGGAATAGAAAGTGGTGAATGGGTGTAAAGTTGTGCTGCTTCAAACTCGGTTTCTAAACGCTGTCCTGGTTGGATTTGATGTCCGAGTAACTCAAACACTTTGCTTTTTTTACTTCTAGCCATAACACATCTCTGTTAAATAAAATCGTTCAATTTAAGTACCAACAATGTAGCAATAGCTATTCAATCGGACTAATCATTCTTCTTACTGTGACGAACAATATTTTTTATCGAACTGGTCAAGGTTTGGCCAGTGATGGCTGGTTTGTAGCAAGAGTGGGGTTGTTTTTGTAATAAATAAATAGAATTTCTCAGTGTTGACGGTGAATGCATATATATCATGAATGGCTACTGGTTTTTATTAAAAACAATGTTTTTTATTTTTTAGATTTTGACTTTTAACTTTGGTTTATATTGAGTAAGATGCGCCTAATTTTTGACCCTAGGTTATGCAAATGAGAGGTTTTAATGAATAAGGTAATGGCTAAAATTGGCGTGTTGGGTGCGGCAACGATGGCACTGTCTGGCTGCGTTGGTAGTAATGCTGTAACAGGTTATGTTATGCAAGTGAACCTAAAAGCGGTAGATAATCGTTATGCTCGTGGTGGGCTTAACATGTTGATGGCTCCAATTTATGGTATCGCTATTGCCGCAGACTATATCGTGTTTAATTCCCTTGAATTCTGGACGGGTAAAAACCCAATCAATGGTAAACCTCATATCTTTGATACTAAAATGGAGACTTACCTTGATATTAACGACAAACTTGATAAATCTCTGACGACGGCTCCGATAGGACCTATAACTAATAACCGCCTTATTGAAAAAGGTCAGATGCATCAGATTGATGAAAGCACGGTGATGATGGACATCACTTACAACAATGGCGATAAAGCGACATTGATGGGCGTACGTGAAGGTGAGTTTGTGACTTACTACATTGATGGTGAAGTGGTTGCGCAAACATCAATGGATGAGTTAATGGCTTATAGCCAAAGCTGAGTATAAATGTTTACTCAAATAAGAAAGGGGCACAGACAGTGCCCCTTGTGTTTTAGCGTTCGTTTTAGCTTTCTTGCCATTAGGCAATTTTGCTAATTAGGCTTTTTCAGGGATAGCTTCTAGTAGAGCAACCATTTGATCCCAGAAAAGTTGAACAGTATCAATTTTCACTTTTTCATCTGGTGAATGAGGGAATTTAATGGTTGGCCCAAAAGAGACCATATCCATATTTGGGTAAGGTTTTTTAAATAAACCACACTCAAGGCCAGCATGAATGACCATAATATTAGGTTTATGGCCGTAAATGCCCTCATACATATCACGGAAAATCGCCATAATTTCTGAATTTGCATCAGGCTTCCAGCCAGGGTAAGCACCTGAGAACTCAATACTTGCGCCTGCCAGCTCTGCTACAGAGTGAAGCATGCTTTCTACTTGGCTACGGCCAGAATCAATCAATGAACGAACAAGACACAGGACCGTGACTTTGTTTTCTTCTGTAGTAATCACACCTACATTGAGCGATGTTTCAACCACACCTTCTATTTCATCACTCATGCGTATTACACCATTTGGACAAGCATTTAGTGCGGCAATGAAGCGTTGTTGATCGGCTACTGCAAAAGCCTTCGCATCGGTAGTCATTGCTTCGTTGAAGGTGACGATGTTGGTTTCTACTTTACCAAGTTCTGCAGTTAAAAGGGCTGTGTAGTTTTGGAACAGCTCGGCTAATTTGGCTTGGTTTTCTTGTGGCAGGGCAATAGTAACAAATGCTTCACGTGGGATCGCATTACGTAGGCTGCCACCACTGAATTTGATGAGACGCAGATCTAATTCTTGGGCATGTCCAGCTAAGAAACGACCAATCAGTTTATTTGCGTTTCCACGGCCTGTGTGGATATCACACCCTGAGTGACCGCCTTTTAGACCTTTTAGGGTAAGTTGACGTGTTACAAAGCCACTAGGAATAGCATCACGAGCGATATTGAATGTCATTTGACCGTCTACACCGCCAGCACAACCCATGTAGACTTCGCCTTCTTGTTCGGAGTCAGTATTCAGAAGTATGTCACCTTCTAACCAGCCTGGCTCCAGGCCAAATGCACCTGTCATACCGGCTTCTTCATCTATCGTCAGTAAGACCTCAATTGGACCGTGTTTGATGTCATTAGAAGCCAGCACTGCAAGACAAGATGCCATACCCATGCCGTTGTCGGCTCCTAATGTGGTTCCTTTTGCTGTTACCCACTCACCATCGATATAAGGTTGAATTGGGTCTTTGGTGAAGTCGTGATCCGTGTCTTCATTTTTTTGCGGCACCATATCGATGTGCGCTTGAAGTACTACGCCTTTTTTGTTTTCCATGCCAGGTGTTGCTGGCTTTTTAATAAATACATTGCCAGTTGGATCGCGTCGAACGTCAAATCCTTGTTCCGTTGCCCAATTAACAATGTATTGAGCAAGTGCTTCTTCATGCTTAGAAGGATGAGGGATTGAACAGATTTTATCGAAAAACTGCCAAAGGGGAGTTGGGGATAAAGCACTGATCTCAGAGTGGAATTCAGACACAGAAGACTCCTTTTATATGTTTTGCCAAATGCAATACCCAATCATGATGAGTATATCAGCATTAAATATGGCGAATTTTTACGCTTTTAGATGACATCCAGCATACCATTAGTTGGTCTTGGCGAGTAGTCGTTGTCCTAAGCGAGTAGCTTTGTTAAAAAGTGATTGTCGACTAAATGAGATTAATGTCAATAGTGGTGATTTTATGGGTAAGTGATAAGTGTTAAAAAGATCAGTTGCATATTTATATTGTGGTTTTATTACATCCTTTAAGACCTAATTAGCCAATTTTTGATGTTTTTATGTGATTTTGGTCACTTTATCTTGTAAATAAATTTCCTAATGTTATAGTGATAACACGCTTTATGATGACGAAAAGATTAAAGTAATAAATGCTCAAAGGATGAGTCCGTTTATCGCCTCCAAGGAACCGAGAAATCAACCCAATTAACATAATGAATTGATTTAAAGGTGATGTTTATGAAAGGTTTACCAAGTGCAATGTTCTGGAGCTACGATGCGACTTTTACCAGTAACTTTGCTTACCCAACAAGCTTTGGCTATTAATTGAGGTCAATGCATGTGACCTGAACAATTTGTTCACCCCCTATAAATTGGAATTTTTATCAGTTGTTGACTGAAATAATTCACCGCCACTCGTTATTGAGTGGCGTTTTTTTATCCATTCTTTTTCAATTTCTTCTAAATCTTATTTATTAATATTAACAATAAAATTGCTATTCTTTAGACATTTAAGGCTAGTGATGATGTTGTTTGTCAAAGCTCTCTTTTGTACAGACACTGATGGCATAATAAACACCTTTTTGTTTGAAAGTTTAAAACATCGTTTATTTTTTATACGAAGTTTCTTTTGTTTTTCTTTTAATAAGCTTCTGATATTTAATGTTATTTTTTTTCTTCGTTTTCGTTGTCTTTATTTTTTATAGCTTTTTGAGGAAAAAACTAATTTAGATTGAAATTCTATCTGGAATTTGTGATTTGATAACTTTATAATTACAGCCAATCGATTACGCAACCGTTTAATTTTTACCTTTTACAGGATTCGAACATGCTCGAAAGGCTTTTTAAACTTAGTGAAAATGGCACCAATGTGCGCACTGAGATCATCGCAGGTATTACTACCTTCCTAACCATGGCTTACATTATTTTTGTAAACCCAGCCATCCTTGCTGATGCGGGGATGGATCGCGGTGCCGTTTTTGTTGCGACCTGTCTTGCTGCCGCCATCGGCTGTTTTATCATGGGGCTCGTCGCTAATTACCCAATTGCTCAAGCGCCGGGTATGGGGTTGAATGCTTTCTTTACCTATTCGGTTGTATTGGGAATGGGTTATACATGGCAAGTTGCATTAGCCGCTGTTTTTGTTTCTGGTGTCCTATTTATTTTTCTGAGTGTGTTCAAAATTCGTGAGTGGATCATTAATTCGATTCCACTTTCTTTACGTACTGGTATCACCGCGGGTATCGGCCTATTTCTTGCTTTTATTGCTCTTAAAAATGCGGGCATAGTTGTCGATAACCCAGCGACCCTAGTTTCAATGGGTAATATTACTTCACTGCAATCTGTACTAGCTGCGCTAGGCTTTTTCTTGACCATTGCTTTGGTTCATCGTGGTGTTAAAGGCGCGGTTATGATTGCTATCCTAGCGGTTACGATTCTGGCGCTTATTTTTGGTGACGTACAGTGGGCTGGAGTGATGTCAATGCCACCAAGTATTGCTCCAACTTTCATGCAGTTAGACTTTTCTGGCTTATTTGAAGTGGGTATGATTTCGGTTGTATTTGCTTTTTTATTCGTCGATTTATTTGATACTGCAGGTACGTTGGTTGGCGTCTCACAAAAAGCAGGCCTGACGGATGAGAAAGGCAATATTCCTCGTTTGAATAAAGCACTTCTTGCGGACTCAACGGCAACTTCTGTCGGTGCAGTACTAGGGACGTCAAACACCACTTCTTATATCGAAAGCGTTTCTGGTGTGGCTGCTGGTGGTCGAACGGGTCTTACTGCGGTTGTTGTTGGCGTTCTCTTCTTACTGGCGCTACTGTTTTCTCCTCTTGCGGGTATGATTCCAGCTTATGCGACATCAGGTGCATTATTCTACGTTGCTATTTTGATGTTATCGGGCCTCGTTTCTGTCGATTGGCGTGATCTCACTGAAGCGGCTCCAGTGGTCGTCACTTGTTTGGTCATGCCACTGACTTTCTCTATTGCAGAAGGTATCTCTTTAGGCTTTATCGCTTATGCTGCGATTAAACTGTTAAGTGGTAAAGGGCGTGATGTTTCGCTAAGTGTTTGGCTAATGGCCGTTATCTTTATTATTAAGTACATCTTTGGTTAATTTGAAATTAATAATCGATGTGAGTGAAGGCTTACATCGGTTTTGTTTTTTGGATTTGTGTGATTTATCCAGCAATTTAGCTTCTTTTATTTGATGACTATGTAACTGTGAGAGGCAAAGTGCTTGAACTTTGATATCAACCAGCAGTTTCGGTACAATCGCTGGCTAAGCAGCTCTAAATTCCAGTCTCCTCAATGAGTAACAAAATGGTCCAGTGCGTATTTGCATGGTCATTTTGGTGTGAGGAGGTGAATACTTGAAATTATTAGGTTATTAAAATGAGTCAAAAATTCATTATCACTTGGGACGCGATGCAAACTTATTGCCGTGAATTAGCAGAAAAACAAATGCCAGCTGAGCAATGGAAAGGTATTTGGGCTGTTAGCCGAGGTGGTCTAGTCCCTGGAGCAATATTGGCACGTGAACTTGGCATTCGCTATGTTGATACTATCTGTATCTCAAGCTATGACCACGATCATCAACGTGATATGAGCGTATTAAAAGCACCCGAGGGTGATGGTGAAGGTTTCTTGATCATTGAAGATTTAGTTGATAGCGGTGATACTGCACGTAAACTGCGTGAAATGTATCCGAAAGCTAAACTTATTGCAGTATGTGCTAAACCGTCTGGAAAAGAACTATTGGATGACTACGTTGTCGATATTGCTCAAGAAACATGGATTGAGCAACCTTGGGATATGTCGATTCAATATGTAGAACCAGTAAATCGTAAACGAAAATAAGTTCGCATAAAAAATCTTGAGAAATACCCCGTTATCGGGGTATTTTTTTTATTATTATTACCGCTATTGCAATCTGCTTGGAGCCCTCTTTATGTCAGAAGATATCAGCGAAAACCTTTCCGAAACCTTGTTTGTTAAATACAAACAGGCGAAAGAGACTTCAGCACTGACTCAGTACATGCCAACGAGCCGGAAAATTTTAGATGAAAGAGGTGAGTATCAAAAAGGAGCTTGGTATCGCCATTTAAGGCGTCTTCAATGGGTATGGCAAGGTTTATGTCCAATTGAAATGGATAGTGTATTATCGAAAATTTCCTCTTCGCAGCACTCTCGTACTCAAGATAATTGGTTAGATACTGTTATGGGTTACCACAGTGGTAATTGGGCCTTTGAATGGACCAAGCTGGGTATGGAACATCAACGTAGAGCGTATGAAATGGAGGAGGAACAGGCGGCTGATGAGCTCTTTAATGCATCTCTATGTTTTAGTATTGCTGGTTATCCTCACCTTAAAGATGACAATCTTGCTCGTCAAGCGCAATTGCTTGCGAACAAAGCGTACACAGAAGGAGCAAAAAAGACTCGGTACACAATTAAACAAATTGAAGTACCCTTTGAAAAGCATAAGATTCTCGTTAATTTACATTTGCCTCGTACTGACAAACAACTACCTGTTGTGATGGTTAGTGGCGGATTGGATAGCTTACAAACGGATATGTGGCGTTTGTTTCGTAATCATCTTGCACCTAAAGATATTGCAATGTTAACGATAGATATGCCCTCTGTTGGACACAGTCGTCATTGGGCTCTGACTGAGGATTCTAGTTGCTTACACCAAGCAGTATTAAAAGAATTGTTCAGTTTGCCATGGGTTGATCATCACAAAGTTGGGCTGCTTGGCTTCCGTTTTGGTGGTAATGCGATGATTCGTCTTTCATTTCTTGAACAAGATAAGCTCAAAGCATGTGTGGCTCTTGGTGCCCCAATTCACGATATTTTTTCCTCTCCGAAAAAACTACAAAACATGCCTAAGATGTACCTGGACTTACTAGCCTCTCGCTTAAATAAGAGCCCTGTTGATATTCGTAGCTTAGCCGGGCAAATGATGGCTTGGTCTTTAAAAGTGCAAGGGTTTCTCTCTAGTCGTAAGACAAAAGTACCTATTTTAGCGCTGAGTTTAGAAGGAGATCCTGTTTCACCATTGAGTGATAACAAATTAGTGGCGCTCTTTAGCCAGTATGGTCAAGCGAAGAAAATTTGCTCTAAAACAATTACAAAAGGTTATGAGCAATCCCTAGATTTGGCTATAAAATGGTTGGAAGATGAATTATTAAGATGACAAACGGTTTAATCTAGTCAAGACTTACAGTGGGTATGTGGAAGTGCGCAAGTGTGCTTAGCACCATCTCACTGAACCAATATATTGATGTTATGTGAGTGAATTTAATCCTGCATAGTAAACTTATGTACTGTTATTTCACCTCGATAGCACTCATACACTGAGACTCATTACCATAAGCGATGAGCCATTCCCACACCCTTGAATTACTTTAGAACAAAAACAACCAATACTTTTGTAAAGAATTAGACTTGCTATAGAAATGGAGATTCTTATGCCTGCGACAAATCAAGGACCGACTCATTTTCGTCTCATATCTAAATTGAAAGCGGTGGGGCCTTACTTACGTGAGCCTCAGTCGCAAGAAGGTCATTATTACTTCGATTGTTTATCGGTTTGTGTTGATGATAAAAAATCACCCGAAAAACGAGAGTTCTGGGGGTGGTGGATGGATCTTGAAGCCTCTGAGAGTGGCTTTACTGCCAAATATCATATCGGCAAATACAATAAAGAGGGAATTTGGGTATCTGAACCACTACCCGAGAATGTCGTCAAGGAAGTGTATGTAACGCAAAGTACCTTCCATCAAAAACTGGTCGATACGCTTGAAAAGCACTTTAAACTCCAAGTCGATTATCATACAGAGTCGTTTGAATTTGCTTAGCGAGCATCATCAGATTTAATCCTAGATACAAAAAGGTACGTTTTTCGTACCTTTTATGCTTGTTAAATCTTCATTTGATTGATAAAACATCCATTCTATTATTTGTTTTTCATATCAGAAGACACCATGACAATGAATCAACAGAATTCAAGCATTGCGCAATCACAGACTGTGGTTGTGAAATTGGGTACAAGTGTGCTTACCGGTGGCACGTTGGCGTTAGATCGAGCACATATGGTCGAGTTAGCCCGCCAATGTGCAGAGCTAAAAAAACAAGGTCATCGAGTGGTAATGGTTTCCTCAGGTGCCATTGCTGCAGGCCGAGAACACCTTGGTTACCCCGCATTGCCCAATGCCATGGCGAGCAAGCAATTGTTGGCGGCTGTTGGGCAGAGTCGCTTGATTCAAACATGGGAGTCGCTGTTTGATATCTATGGCATCAAAATCGGTCAAATGCTGCTGACCCGAGCTGACCTTGACGATCGTGAGCGCTTTCTCAATGCTCGAGACACCATTAATGCACTGGTTGAAAACGATATCATTCCAATCGTCAATGAAAACGATGCGGTGGCGACAACAGAGATTAAAGTCGGTGACAATGATAATTTATCCGCATTAGTTGGAATCTTATGTGGGGCGAATAAGTTACTGCTGTTAACGGACCAAAAAGGCCTTTTTACCGCTGACCCACGTAAAGACCCTAACGCTGAATTGATCAAAGAAGTCAAAACCATTGATGACACGTTACGCAAAATCGCGGGTGGCAGTGGAACAACGTTAGGAACTGGCGGGATGGCGACTAAGCTGCAAGCCGCAGACATCGCTCGTCGTGCTGGTATTGAAGTTATCATCGCCGCAGGCAGTGCCCCGAACGTTATTTTCGATTCTTTGAGTACTGAACCACAAGGTACGCGATTCTTACCCTGTGAAGAAGCGTTAGAAAACCGTAAACGTTGGATTTTGGCAGGCCCTGCAGCAGCGGGCGATATTGTTATCGATGAGGGTGCGGTTAAAGCGGTGGTTGGCAAGGGCAGTAGTCTACTGGCAAAAGGAGTGTTGCAAGTGAGAGGCGATTTCTCTCGCGGAGAAGTGGCACGAGTAACCAATCTCGCTGGACAATTAGTCGCCCGTGGTATTAGCGCTTATTCCAGTATCGACCTTGCCAGCATTGCGGGTAAACACAGTAAAGATATTATTACTATTTTGGGCCATGACTACGGTTCAGAAGTGATTCATCGTGATGACCTTGTCGTCATTCAAGAATAATCATCGAGGGAAGTAAAGTGGATTTAACCAATATGGGAAAAGCGGCAAAAGAAGCGGCTTTTCAACTTGCGACTGCATCAACAGCTCAAAAGAATCAAGCACTGGCTGTTATTGCTGATGAATTGGAAGCTAATGTTGATGTTATTTTGGCAGCGAATGCAAAAGACATCGAACTTGCTCGTGAGGCAGGGCTGACGGAAGCTTTGATCGATCGCCTATTGCTTAACGAAGAGCGTTTGGCTGGTATTGCTAATGATGTGCGTAATGTGATTAGCCTCAATGATCCAGTTGGCAGCGAGATAGACAGCAAAGTCCTAGAAAATGGCATGTCTTTGTCTCGTCGTCGTGTTCCTCTCGGGGTGGTCGGTGTGATTTACGAAGCACGCCCTAATGTGACCATTGATATTGCCGCTTTGTGTCTAAAAACAGGCAATGCCAGCATTCTACGTGGCGGTAAAGAGACATTTTTCTCCAATATGGAGCTGGTTAAAGTGATTCAATCGGCGCTGGCAAAAGCAAATCTGCCAGCCGCATCGGTACAATATATAGAAAAACCAGAGCGTGAGTGGGTATCTCAACTATTAAAGTTGGATGATTACGTTGATATGATCATTCCACGTGGTGGAGCGGGTCTACATAAAATGTGCCAAGAAAATAGCACTATCCCCGTGATCATCGGGGGGTTTGGTATCAGTCATATTTTCATTGATGAATCGGCGGATCTTGAACGAGCACTGGATGTTGTCGAAAACGCTAAGGTGCAACGTCCATCGGCTTGTAACGCACTGGATACTCTTTTGGTTCATGAAGAAGTCGCGGCCCCTTTCTTATCGATGCTGGTGGATCGTTTGCAAGATAAAGTCACTTTTGTGGCAGAGCCTAACGCCAAAAAATGGATGGATACTTGTCAAATTCGTGATGCGGAAGAAGGGGATTTTGATACCGAATGGCTCAGCTATACGTTAGGGGTAAAAATTGTTTCTAATGTTAAAGCCGCTATTGAGCATATGCGAGTACATAATGCCAGCCACTCCGATGCCATCATGACCAACAGTTTGGTAAATGCTGAATTATTTATTAACTCTGTTGGTTCTGCTGCGGTGTATGTCAATGCTTCAACACGTTTTACTGATGGTGCTCAATTTGGTTTAGGTGCTGAAGTGGCGGTTTCCACACAAAAACTTCACGCCCGAGGTCCAATGGGACTTGAAGAATTGACCAGTTATAAATGGGTTGGGAAAGCGAATTATTTGATTCGTAAATAACTTTCTTTTGTATTATTTCAGATGCTTTAGCGTATTTTTGAGATAGAGGTGCCCCGATTGCGGTAAAATTCAGCACCCAAGGCAATGATTAATAAAATTAACGTTAAAGGGGCAGAGATGTCCCTTTTTGTTTTCTCTCACATTACAATTCCGCTACACTAGTCTTTGCTTTTGAAATGAACCCAATTGCATTTTATTTGGAGATGGTATGCATTGTCCTTTTTGTTCAGAGAACGATACAAAAGTTATTGATTCTCGATTAGTTGCGGACGGACATCAAGTGCGTCGTCGACGTCAATGTCTTGCATGTAGTGAACGCTTTACTACGTTTGAAACGGCTGAGCTTGTGATGCCGAAGGTCATTAAATCCAATGGTAATCGTGAACCGTTTAATGAAGATAAAATGGCTGGTGGTATCCAGCGCGCATTAGAAAAACGTCCAGTTAGTGCAGATGCCATAGAACTGGCAATCAGTATGATTAAATCAAAACTGCGTGCGACAGGCGAGCGTGAGGTTTCAAGTGAAATGATTGGTAATCTGGTCATGGAGCAGTTGAGAGACTTGGATAAAGTCGCTTATATCCGTTTTGCTTCTGTTTATAGAAGTTTTGAGGACATACGTGAATTCGGTGAAGAAATAGCACGCCTTGAAGATTGATTTAGTCAAAAATAAGTAGATTATGTTACAAAATACATCAGCTGTTGAGTTTACTCCTCTCGATATCAATATGATGGCCCGAGCCATGAAATTGGCACAACGTGGTATCTATACGACAACGCCTAACCCAAATGTTGGCTGTGTTATTGTTCGTGATGCTAAGATTGTAGGGGAGGGGTATCATCAACGTGCAGGTAAGTCTCATGCAGAGGTTTATGCCTTACGTATGGCTGGCGATCTTGCTGAAGGCGCAACGGTTTACGTTACTCTTGAACCTTGCTCGCATCATGGCCGAACCCCTCCTTGTGCTGAAAGCTTAATCAAAGCTAAAGTATCCAGAGTTGTATGTGCGATGCAAGACCCCAATCCTAAAGTCAAAGGAAGAGGGATTCAAATGCTCAAGGATGCTGGTATTGAGGTACAAGTAGGTTTGCTTGAAAGTGAAGCACTATCATTGAATCGTGGATTTATTAAATTCATGAAAACAGGTATGCCATTTGTGCAGTTGAAGATGGCTGCAAGTTTGGATGGTCAGAGTGCTTTGCAAAACGGTCAAAGTCAGTGGATCACTTCTCCTAAAGCGCGACAAGATGTACAGCGCTATCGAGCGATAAGTAGTGCCATCCTGTCGACCAGTAAAACTGTGATTGAGGATAATGCTTCGCTTAATATTCGTTGGCAAGAGCTCCCACCTAGTGTGCAAACTTGTTACCAGCAAAGTGATGTTAGGCAGCCGCATCGAGTGATTTTAGACCGACAGAACCAACTGCGTCAGAACCTAAAACTCTTTCAGGCTGATGGAGAGTGTATTATTGTTAGCCAAGAGGGAGATCTTATTCCTCAACTTGATGATAATGGACGTCTTGATTTAAAAAAAATATTGTTCACTTTGGCAAACCAGCATTCACTACACCATTTGTGGGTGGAAGCCGGCCCAACCCTCGCAAGTTCAATGATTCAAGCCAATCTTGTTGATGAATTAGTTATCTACCTTGCGCCAAAAATCATGGGCTGTGATGGCAGAGGCTTGTTTGGAGCATTGGGTTTGACTCACATGTCACAAGTGATTGACTTAGATATTACGGATGTCAGGCAAGTCGGCAAAGATATCCGTATTACTGCTAACCTAAAAGACAACGAGAACGAAAAAGAAGCATTATGTTCACAGGAATTATAGAAGCTGTTGGCACGTTAGCGGCCGTTACCCCAAAGGGTGAGGATGTCACGGTTAAGATAGAAACAGGCAAACTGGATATGTCCGATGTCAAACTTGGTGACAGTATAGCGGCTAATGGTGTTTGCTTAACTGTTGTGGAGTTTGGTGAGCATTATTATCGTGCAGATTTGTCATTGGAAACGTTAAATAAGACGGGTTTTTCTGCCTATCAGGTTGGAGATAAAGTAAACCTTGAAAAAGCGATGTTGCCTACAACGCGCTTTGGTGGTCATATTGTTTCGGGCCACATTGATGGCGTAGGAACGATCGTTGAACGCAATCATGTCGGTCGAGCGATTGAACTGTGGTTAGATATGCCAGAAAGTTTGAGTAAATACGTGGCAGAAAAAGGCTCAATAACAGTTGATGGCATTAGTTTAACCGTCAATGAATTACGTAAAAACGCATTTAAATTAACAATTGTGCCGCACACCAGTGAAGAAACAACGATCGAACAATTTCAGGTTGGTCGTCGAGTTAATCTAGAAGTAGATGTGCTCGCGCGTTACATGGAGCGTTTGCTACTAGGACAACAAGAAGCGTCATCACAGTCCAAGATCACAATGGGTTTCTTACAAGAAAATGGTTTTGCCTAAGCCGATTTTTCTGTTGTTTACCATTTGCTGAGCCCCATGGTTGATCACAAATGGCTTAAAGATGATGTCAGTATTTAAATAGTTGAATAACGGAAGTAGATACTATGCCAATTAGCACGCCAAAAGAGATTATTGATGATATTCGCGCAGGAAAAATGGTTATCCTTATGGACGATGAAGATCGTGAAAATGAAGGTGACCTGATCATTGCTGCTGAGCACATTACCCCTGAATCAATTAACTTTATGGCAAAATATGGCCGAGGTTTGATTTGTTTGACGATGACTCAAGCTCGTTGCGAACGATTAGGCCTGCCCCCAATGGTACAGGACAACAATGCGCAATATACGACTAACTTTACTGTTTCGATTGAGGCTGCTGAAGGTGTAACCACGGGAATTTCTGCCGCAGACAGGGCACATACTATTCAAGTCGCTGTAGCTAAAGAAGCGATGTCCTCGGACTTAGTGCAACCAGGACATATTTTCCCATTAGCCGCCCAGGAAGGAGGCGTACTGACTCGTGCAGGACATACTGAAGCTGGATGTGATCTGGCCCGTTTGGCTGGTTTAGAACCCGCCTCTGTTATTGTCGAAATTCTTAATGACGACGGCACGATGGCGCGCCGTCCAGACCTCGAAGTTTTTGCCGAGCAACATGGCTTAAAACTGGGTACCATCGCAGACTTAATCGAATATCGTAACCATACTGAAACGACCATTGAACGTGTTGCACAATGTAAAATGCCAACAGAATATGGTGAGTTTACCCTTGTAACATATAAAGACACGATCGATAACCAAGTTCATTATGCTATGTGCCGAGGTGAACTGAATGAAAATGCTCCCTTAGTTCGTGTCCATCTGCAAGACGTTTTTAGTGATGTACTACGCAGTGAGCGAGACCCTGACTGCAGTTGGACATTGAATAAAGCCATGCAACGGATCAGCCAAGAAGGTGGTGTTCTTGTAGTATTGAGTTATGAAGAGTCAACGGAACACTTACTTCATCGAGTAAAAATGTTTGAAGCACAAGATAACAATAAAGCCCCAAAGCCTGCGCGAAGATACGGTACCAGCCGTCGAGTTGGCGTTGGCTGCCAGATTTTGGCAGATTTAGGTATTCGAAATATGCGCTTATTGTCATCGACAAACCATAAGTACCATGCTCTTGGAGGATTTGGTCTCCATGTAATCGAGTACGTATGTGAATAGCTTTAACTCTTTTTAGAGACTAAAAAGTCATTATTCATCAAGATGAGTCAATAGATAGCCAATTTCCATTAGATATTGCTCACTACATTGTGCTAGAATCCGTCGGTTCTCACTTGATGAACAATTTTCACTTAAAAATATAGTCAAAGGAAAGCTTATGAAAGTGATCGAGGGTAGCTTACCAGCGCCAAATGCAAAAATTGCTATCGTGATTTCTCGCTTCAACAGTTTTATTAACGAAAGTCTTCTTTCTGGTGCGATCGATACACTAAAGCGTCACGGACAAGTTAGCGAAGAAAACATCACCGTTGTTCGTTGTCCAGGTGCGGTTGAACTGCCTCTAGTGGCTCAACGTGTTGCAAAAACAAGGAAATACGACGCTATCGTATCTCTCGGTTCTGTGATTCGTGGCGGCACACCTCATTTTGACTATGTTTGTAGTGAATGTAACAAAGGTCTAGCACAAGTTTCTCTGGAGTATAGTCTTCCAGTTGCATTTGGTGTACTGACTGTTGATACGATTGATCAAGCGATTGAACGCGCAGGAACCAAGGCTGGTAATAAAGGTGCAGAGGCTGCACTAAGCGCACTTGAAATGATTAATGTACTATCTGAAATTGATTCCTAATGGGGGCCAGCGTGAAACCAGCCGCACGTCGTAATGCACGTCAATTCGCTCTACAAGCGATTTATTCATGGCAAATAACGAAAGAGAATGTTGCCGCGATCGAAGAACAGTTTTTATCTGGCGATAAATACGATGAAGAAGAACTTCATGCATCAGAGCCAGCACTTTCTGCTCCTGAAACTGACGTCGCTTACTTCCGTGAACTACTAAGCGGTGTTGTACTTAGCCACATGGAGTTAGACAGCAAGATTCGTCCATATGTGTCTCGCCCAATGCAAGACCTAGATATGATGGAACTGGCTTTGCTTCGTCTCGCTATGTATGAAATGACTCGTCGTGAAGATGTTCCTTTTAAAGTTGTGATCAACGAAGCGATTGAGCTTGCCAAAGTATTTGCGGCAGAAGACAGTCACAAATTTGTTAACGGTGTTCTGGACAAAGCGGCGCCTCACGTTCGTAAGAGATAACGATTTCTTCCTCAAAAAGGTCAGCAATTGCTGACCTTTTTTGTACAAATACATGAATAAAATATGTCAGGTGAATTCAACTTAATCGAAAAATATTTCGTTGCTCAACAAGCTCAGCGTAAAGATGTGCTGTTGGCGGCTGGTGATGATTGCGCCTTAGTCAAAGCGCCAGCGAACGTTCACATTGCAGTCAGTACCGATACTCTGGTGGCTGGCACTCATTTCCTTACTCATGCAGATCCTGCTTGGGTCGCACATAAAGCACTAGCGTCGAACATCAGTGATTTGGCCGCGATGGGAGCGACGCCTGCTTGGGTGAGCCTTGCTCTGACTATGCCAGAACCAGACGAAGCTTGGTTGGCACCTTTCTGCAAGTCATTTTTCAGTTTAGCGGATTACTTTGGAATTCAGTTGATTGGTGGCGACACGACGAAAGGTCCTTTAAGTCTCACATTGACGGTACAAGGTTTTGTGCCAGAGAAAGGCGCATTAACCCGCTCTGGGGCACAAGTCGGTGATTGGGTTTATGTTACAGGTAACCTTGGCGATGCAAAGGCTGGCTTAGATGTTATTTTAAATCAGGCTTACCGTACTCGTCCCGCAGCCATTGAGTTGGAACAAAGGCATTATCTGAGCACTCCTCGTATTTTAGCCGGTCAAGCCTTGCTCGGGCTCGCCTCTTCAGCCATTGATATTTCTGATGGTTTAATTTCAGATATTAAACATATCATGAAGCAGTCCGATGTTGGCGTCAGCTTGGACGTTTCTCAGTTACCCATCTCAGCAGAGTTAGCCCAGTTTCTCGATAACAAAGTCAGCGCCCAGCATTATGCTCTAACCAGTGGCGAAGAGTATGAATTGTGCTTTACTGTTCCAGAGCATAATCGTGGGTCTTTACAAAGTGCTTTGGCACATATTGGTTGTAAAGTGACCTGCATTGGGCAAATTCGTCCTAGGGGCATCTTTGAATTGCATGACAATCAGCAACAACTGGATTGGGAGTTAAGCGGTTTTGACCATTTCACATGATGGTTTGAGCGCACTTGATGTAGTGCTATGGCTATAAATCAAGCTCCCTCAGTCACTTGGACACATAACAAACACGAATAATACAACGTCAGTATAGGTTGGCAAAATGACGAATCCTCTTTCTTTGATCCGTTTAAAAAATCCATGGCACTTACTCGCTACTGGTTTTGGTAGCGGTTTATCCCCAATCGTCCCTGGTACGATGGGGACACTTGCTTCTGTTCCTTTCTTTTTATTGCTCGCGCAGCTCCCTCTGTCTGCTTATCTCATTGTGGTCGTCATCTCATGTATTGTCGGGATTAAAATTTGTCAGGTTACTTCCGATGATATGGGGGTTCATGATCATGGCTCAATTGTTTGGGATGAGTTTGCTGGCTTTTGGCTCACGATGAGTGTGATGCCTGCCCTGAATATTCCAATCACGGAATGGCAGTGGATTGTAGCAGGTTTTGTCTGGTTTCGTTTTTTCGATATGGTCAAACCCTGGCCGATCAGTTGGCTAGATAAGCGGGTCGACGGTGGCTTAGGGATCATGATCGATGACATCGTGGCCGGGATTATGGCAGCAGTTGCGCTGCTGTTAACCGCAAATTACGCCGGTTGGATAGTCTTGGGATAAAAGAGGTCTCCAAGCTTTTTGAAGGTACTTGGGTATCTTATGATATAACTTAGGATTATTAAGATTAAAAGGGGGCAAAGCTTGCCCCCCTTTTTGATCGTTGTAGTCGTTACTCAGATAATTAGCTACTTGGGCATGCTGCTTATTTCGCAAGATAAGCGTTGATTGATGCCTCGATCCCTTTGGCATCTAGACCTAAATCTTGATGTAATTCTGCCTGTGTACCTTGAGGAATAAAGCGGTCAGGTAAACCAAGGTGCAGAACGGGTTTTATGATCTTCTCTTGCATCATAAACTCACTGACTCCAGCACCAGCACCACCAGCAATGGCGTTTTCTTCTAGTGTCACGATGACATCATGCTTGGCGGCTAATTTGCGAATCAGAGTCTCGTCGATTGGTTTCACAAAGCGCATGTCAGCGACCGTGGCATTGAGCTGTTCAGCGGCTTCTAATGCGTTACCTAAGAAGGTACCAAAGTTTAGAATAGCCACTTTTTTACCTTCACGAACAATACGTCCTTTGCCTATTTCAAGAGCGGTGAACTGTTCATCGATAGAGCAGCTTATATTGCTACTACCACGTGGATAACGAACGGCACTCGGTCCAGTGTGCATGTGACCCGTGTAGAGCATTTGGCGACATTCGTTCTCATCACTTGGAGTCATGATCACCATATTAGGGATGCAACGCATAAAGCTTAAGTCAAAAGCCCCTTGGTGAGTCTGACCGTCAGCACCGACCAAACCAGCACGGTCAATGGCAAACATAACGGGAAGATCCATAATCGCAACATCATGGATGAGCTGATCGTAACCACGCTGTAAGAAAGTGGAGTAGATCGCCACAATAGGACGGTCTCCTGCAATTGCCATTCCTGTTGCGAGTGTGACCGCATGTTGCTCGGCTATTGCGACATCAAAGTATTGGTCTGGGTACTCTTTAGAGAAGCGTACCATGCCTGAGCCTTCACGCATCGCGGGGGTGATTGCCATCAACTGCGGATCTTTAGCGGCCATATCACATAAGAAGTCACCAAACACTTGCGAAAATGTCGGCTTATTGGTTTTGCTGGTTGGTAAGCTATGATGACTTGGATCGAACTTTGGTACCCCATGGTAGCCAATTGGATCTTTTTCGGCAGGTTCATAGCCTTTGCCTTTTTTCGTCATGATATGCAGAAATTGAGGTCCTTTTAATTCACGCATATTTTTTAACGTTTTAACTAGCTCATTGATGTTATGACCATCAATTGGACCAATATAATTAAAGCCCAACTCTTCAAACAGCGTGCCTGGTACAACCATGCCTTTTAAGTGCTCTTCTGTTCGGCGAACCAGCTCTTTAACAGGAGGAACACCTGACAGTACTTTTTTACCTCCTTCACGGATCGAGGTATACAAACTGCCAGACAGCACTTTAGCGAGGTGGTTATTCAAAGCGCCCACGTTTTCAGAAATCGACATTTCGTTGTCATTGAGAATGACCAGCATATCAGTATGAACATCACCTGCGTGATTCATGGCCTCAAAAGCCATACCTGCAGTGATAGCACCATCACCAATAACACTGACCACTTTTCGGCCTTGACCTTCTTTTTGGGCACTGATTGCTAAGCCTAAGCCTGCACTGATCGATGTCGATGAGTGGCCAACAGAGAGGGTGTCGTACTGACTTTCCTCACGCCAAGGGAAGGGATGAAGCCCACCTTTTTGACGTATAGTGGAAAGCTGTTCACGACGACCTGTAAGAATTTTATGCGGGTATGCTTGGTGGCCAACATCCCAAATGAGTTTATCAACGGGTGTGTTATAAACATAATGCAAGGCAACAGTAAGCTCAACAGTACCTAAACCTGATGCTAAGTGTCCGCTCGATTGGCTAACGGAATTGAGCAGGTAAGTGCGAAGCTCCTGACACAGTGTTGGCAGGGTTTCTTTCGGAAGTAGACGCAGCTCTTCCGGAGTATTCGCTAATGCCAGTGTTGGGTACTTTGAAATATCAAGAGTCATATATATGCGCGCTTTTTGTGTTAGTTTTTGCGTTCGATGACATATCGGGCGAAATCTTCGAGTGACTGAGTATTGTAAGGTATTGCTTGCAATGCTTGAAGTGCTTCTTGAAGCAGAGTGTGGGCTTTTGCCACAGCTCCATCTAAACCAAGCAAAGATGGATAAGTACTTTTGTTCAACTCTTGGTCTGAACCTTGAGGTTTTCCTAAAGTTTCAGTGTCACTTATAATATCAAGAATATCGTCTTGTACCTGAAATGCCAGTCCAATTGCACAAGAGTATCGTTCAAGGTGTGGTAGAACCTCCAACCCTTTTTTTCCAGCAGCTAGAGCTCCAAGCGTTAATGCACAGGTGATAAGAGCCCCGGTTTTATTACGGTGAATTTCTTCTAGAGTCTCAAGAGATACGGTACAATTCTCGGCTCCAAGGTCAAGAGCTTGACCTAAACACATACCATGAGCACCAGAGGCTTTAGCCAAAGCTTGTACCATTTTGATTCGTTGGTTTTCTGCTTCTTGGTTTAGTGATCCTTCTGCAAGGATAGTGAAAGCTAATGTTTGAAGGGCATCACCAGTTAAAATTGCTGTAGCTTCATCAAATTTTATATGACAGGTGGCTTGGCCACGACGCAAATCATCGTTATCCATTGCTGGGAGATCATCATGAATCAGCGAGTAGGCATGGATACACTCGATGGCTGACGCAGGGGTATCGAGATCTTCTGGCTGACAGCCAAGCATTTCACCTGTCATATAAACAAGGAATGGCCTAACCCTTTTGCCACCGAGAAGCAGTCCATATTTCATGGCTTGAATAAGAGGCTGCTCGTGATGAGGCAATTGCTCCAGCCACCGATTTAATTGCTGGTTATTTCGTTGTTGATAAAACGCCAGTGTTTGTTGCATTTCGTTGCTCATTACCGATGATTATTCTGACTCAGAGGTGAAGTCACTCAGGGGTGCTTCATCGTCTTGACTAAGAAGAATGCGTACGCGTTGCTCTGCATCACTCAGTTTGACTTGTCCCGCGCGGGCGAGTGATATGCCGCGTTCAAATTTACGGAGAGCATCATCTAGTGCAAGATCACCGCTCTCAAGTTGATCAACCAAGCCATCTAGCTCTTCAATGGTTGCTTCGAAGGTCATGTTTTCAGGTTTTTTGGTCGCCATCTCTGTAATGTCTTTATCCAGCCTAATCGTAGAATGAACGAAAGTTACCTTAGCCTATTAACTTGGTCAAATGTAACCTTATATAATTGTCACAAAATTCGTGTTTAGATAGCCTGCAGTGTTAATTAAAGCGTATTGTGGGAAGCAAAATGATCTTTTGTGATGTATTCAGTAATATTTTTCTAAAAAAACGCTGCGAGTTGTCGATACAACTAATAGTTCGCCAAATTAGGCAAGATTTAATGATAAACAACATGAGGAGTGCTTTGTGGATTTAGCAACCCTAATAGGCCTGATAGGTGGTTTTGCCTTTATTATTATGGCGATGGTGCTAGGGGGAGATATTAATATCTTTGTCGACGTAACCTCGATCCTTATCGTTGTTGGTGGTTCGACGTTTGTTGTTTTAATGAAATTTACAGTCGGTCAGTTTTTACGAGCAACCAAAATTGCGGGTAAAGCTTTTATGTTTAAAGCGGACGAGCCAGAAGATCTGATAGCGGAAGTAGTAGAAATGGCTGATGCTGCCCGTAAAGGGGGGTTTTTAGCATTAGAAGAGATGACGATTACAAACAGCTTTATGCAAAAAGGTATCGACTTATTGGTTGATGGGCATGATGCGGAGGTAGTTAGAGCTGCTCTTCAAAAAGATATCTCGTTAACTTCTGAACGCCATACACAAGGCACTGGCGTATTTCGTGCATTTGGTGATGTTGCGCCTGCAATGGGAATGATTGGCACGTTAATTGGTTTGGTTGCAATGCTTGCAAATATGGATGACCCCAAAGCAATAGGACCTGCTATGGCGGTTGCCCTTTTAACTACGCTTTACGGAGCTATCTTATCTAACATGGTATTCTTTCCTATTGCTGATAAATTGTCATTACGTCGAGATCAAGAAACACTGAATCGACGTTTGATCATGGACGGTGTGTTAGCGATTCAAGATGGGCAAAATCCGCGTGTTATTGATGGCTACCTGAAGAATTATTTGAATGAGGGTAAGCGTACCCTTGATATCAATGAATAGCCTGGAGACTACTTGATGGATGAAGATAACCAATGCGATTGTCCACCTCCCGGTCTTCCTTTATGGATGGGTACGTTTGCTGATCTGATGTCTTTATTGATGTGTTTTTTTGTTCTACTGCTTTCTTTTTCAGAAATGGACGTCCTGAAATTCAAGCAAATTGCAGGGTCTATGAAATTTGCTTTTGGTGTCCAAAATCAACTTGAAGTTCAAGATATTCCAAAAGGGACTAGCATTATTGCCCAAGAGTTTAGGCCAGGTCGCCCTGAGCCCACACCTATTGAGGTCATCATGCAGCAAACAATGGATATTACTCAGCAAACCTTGGAGTTCCATGATGGAGAATCGGATCGTGCAGGTGGCACGATGCGCGATCAAGGCGAGCTAAATGGTGGTCAATCTGCTGAAACAGCGATGCAAAATAATCAGTCTTCGCAAGAGGACAGTCAACAACAACAGTCTGAGCTGTCAGCAGAAATGGAAACTTTGACGGAGAGTATCAAGAAAGCTCTGGAGCGTGAAATTGAGCAAGGTGCGATTGAAGTTGAAAATCTTGGCCAACAGATCGTTATTCGTATGCGTGAAAAAGGTGCCTTCCCTGAAGAATCGGCTTTCTTACAACCTAAGTTCCGTCCTTTGGTTCGCCAGATTGCTGAACTTGTTAAAGATGTACCTGGTATCATACGAGTGTCTGGTCACACTGACAGTAAAAAGCTTGACTCGGAGTTATACCGTTCTAATTGGGATCTCTCTTCTCAGCGAGCGGTTTCGGTGGCGCAAGAGATGGAAAAAGTGAAAGGCTTCTCACATCAACGATTGCGTATTCGTGGTATGGCTGATACTGAACCGTTAGCGCCCAATGACTCTGCTGCGAATCGAGCACGAAATCGGCGTGTTGAAATTAGCATCATGCAAGGAGAACCTCTTTATAGTGATGAAGTTCCTGTAATTCCTTAAGTAAGATAGTGCTCTAACGGTGTTTCATTGAGTCAACATCTAACTTTTACTGAGGATATTAAAATTTCATTTAGAAATCTTTATTAATCATGATTTAACTATATGTAGTAAGTTGCCTAAATAAATTTGTTTATTCACTTTTAATGCCTTATCAGTCGTTTGATGCAACTTGGGTATATAATTAAGTGAGAGTTTGCTCGCTTTTTCTTTTGAAATGGATAGCTTCGTTAGTTTTTATTTGAATTTAGCTGAGTCGCTCTCTTACATGGCAATCTCTAAGGTTGTGACAAAATTATAGTCATAAAGGAGGCAACCGTGGTTGAATCTAGCATATCGAGGTTATTTGGGTATATAATCTGCGCCCTTGAAGCGAGTTCAGGCCTCTAAGATCTAATTTGGCCAATTTTTAGCTGATACCTAATGGTAGACTATCACTCGTTGTTGATTGCGAAACTAACCTGCGAACTAAACTATGAAATTTATTGTAAAGCCCCATCCAGAAATTTTTGTAAAAAGTGAATCTGTGCGTAAGCGCTTCACAAAGATTTTAGAGTGTAACATTCGTAATATTGTTAAGAGTCGTAGCCAATCAGTCGCAGTATTCAACCGTCGTGATCATATTGAAGTCACGTCTGAGAGTGATGTTTTCCACGATGAAGTTTTAGATGCTCTAACCCATACTCCGGGTATTCACCATGTTCTGGAAGTTCAGCAGTCTGAATTTACCGATCTACATGATATTTTTGAACAAGTGTTAGAACTTAACCGTACTGCGATTGAAAACAAAACATTTGTTGTACGAGCAAAACGCCGTGGTAAACATGACTTCACTTCTCTTGAACTTGAGCGGTACATTGGTGGTGGTCTAAATCAAGCGGTTGAAAGTGCGAGTGTCAAACTCAAAAAACCAGATGTATCCATTAATATTGAAGTAACAAATGATAAACTCAATCAAGTCTTGGCACGTTATAAAGGTTTGGGAGGTTTTCCTTTAGGGACACAAGAAGATATTTTAAGTCTGATTTCTGGTGGATTTGACTCAGGTGTTTCAAGCTACTTGCATATTAAGCGCGGTTCAAAAGTTCATTACTGTTTCTTTAACTTAGGTGGCCCAGCACATGAAATCGGTGTTAAGCAGGTTTCTCATTACCTTTGGAATAAATATGGCTCGTCAGCCAAAGTTCGTTTCATTTCGGTAGATTTTGAACCTGTTGTTGCTGAAATCCTAGAGAAAGTGGATGACGGTCAAATGGGGGTCATCCTCAAGCGTATGTTTATGCGTGCAGCAGGTATGATCGCTAAAAAGATGAAAATAGAAGCGCTATTAACAGGGGAAGCTCTGGGACAGGTATCGAGTCAAACACTGACAAATTTACGTCATATCGATAATGTGACAGATACGCTGATTCTACGTCCACTTATCAATTGGGATAAAGAAGATATAATCAACCTTGCGCGTGATATCGGGACTGAAGACTTCGCTAAGACAATGCCAGAGTACTGTGGTGTTATTTCTAAAAAACCGACAGTAAAAGCCGTTAAAGCAAAGTTGGAAGCTGAAGAAGAAAAATTTGACTTTACAATTCTTGAACAAGTTGTACAACAAGCGCGAGTGATGGACATTCGTGATATTGCTAAAGAGTCACTGCAAGCTGTTCCAGAAGTAGAACAGGTTCAGGCTGTTGAGCAACACGCAATTGTATTGGATATTCGTAGTCCTGAAGAAGAAGATGATAGCCCATTAACAATTGATGAAGTGGAAGTGAAGCATATACCATTCTACAAATTAGGTACTCAATTTGGCGACTTGGACCAAACGAAAACTTATTTGTTGTATTGTGAGCGTGGTGTTATGAGTCGATTACAGGCATTGTACTTGCAAGAACAGGGCTTCACTAATGTTAAAGTATACCGCCCTTAGGTTTAGCATTAACTGCTCATAAGTTGTTAATGAAAAGCGTAAGTCGAACTCTCGATTTGCGCTTTTTTATTAAGTGATCATTTTTACTGTTACATTTGACACTTTTGTGAAAAATTGACTTTTTAGTATGTAGAAATTTACTGAAAATGACTTTTATAGTAATGGTAGCGGATAAAAAAACACCGCCTTATAATAGGCGGTGTAATATTTGACAGACAGGTCAAAATAAATACAGGAAGTATATAGCACTGAATCATAGTAATGAAACAGAGCATTTTGGTAGAGGATCTACCTTACTCGAAATACGAGTTTGCAAACACAACATTGCAACAACGAAGCCGATTGATTTTTAAGTAAAATCAGTCTTTTTGGCTCGGGCTGCGTAGAGAAATATAGAATTTATCTGGCGGTTCAGCAACGGACATTTTATAATGTTTCAGATAAAAAAAACTAATGATATTTGAGGTTCCATAATGTCTCGCAGATTGCCTCCCTTAAACTCACTTCGAGTATTTGAAGCTGCAGCTCGCCATCTGAGTTTTACTCGAGCGGCTGAAGAATTGTTCGTTACTCAAGCGGCGGTGAGTCATCAAATTAAAGCTTTGGAAGAGTTTTTATCATTGAAACTTTTTCGTCGTCGAAATCGTTCCTTGCTACTGACAGAAGAAGGACAAAGTTATTTTTTAGATATCAAAGACATTTTTACTTCGATTGCAGAAGCAACCGATAAAGTACTAGAACGCTCAGAAAAAGGGGCATTAACGATCAGTTTACCCCCGAGTTTTGCTATTCAGTGGTTGGTGCCAAGGTTAGCTGACTTTAATGCCCAAGAGCCTGATATTGATGTGCGTATCAAAGCGGTCGATATGCACGAGGGCTCTTTGACCGATGATGTTGATGTTGCTATCTATTATGGGCGAGGAAATTGGCCGGGCTTACGAGCGGATAAATTATATCAAGAGTTTTTGATCCCACTTTGTTCACCTGCGCTACTTTTGGGTAACAAATCATTAGAATCTCTAAGTGATCTTAAGCAACATACTTTGCTGCATGATACTTCTCGTAAGGACTGGAAACAGTTTGCAAAGCAGTATCATCTCGATGGAATCAATGTGAATCATGGCCCCATTTTTAGCCACTCTATGATGGTATTACAAGCCGCTGTGCACGGCCAAGGTATTGCTTTGGGTAATAACGTACTTGCTAAGCCGGAAATTGAAGCAGGACGGTTGATTGCACCATTTGACGAAGTACTGCTGTCGAAAAACTCGTTTTATGTTGTGTGTCATGAACAGCAAGCCGATATGGGACGTATTGCGACCTTCAGAGACTGGATGCTAGCTGCAGCAAGAAAAGAACAAGAGGAAGTGTTGGATGAGCCAATGGCTGATTGATGGACCGCAAGACGGGCCATTATTTATTTTTGCTCATGGTGCGGGTGCTAGTATGGATCACGACTTTATGAGCTCTGTGGCCCTAGGTCTGGCGAAACAAGGCATTCAAGTGGTGAGGTTTAACTTTCCTTATATGGTGAAGCGTGCCGAGGATGGCAAGAAACGCCCACCAGATCGCGCTCCTAAGCTTCTTGCTGCTTATGAAGAAATGATCACTCACTTTGCTTCACAGCCTATTGTGATTGGTGGTAAATCAATGGGTGGACGTATGTCGAGTTTGTTGGCCGACCATCCTTTGGTTGCTGGGATTGCATGTCTTGGGTTTCCATTTCATCCGCCCGGTAAACCCGAAAATTACAAAGGGGCTCATTTAGCAAACCTTGTAAAGCCAACGCTGATTTTGCAAGGAGAGCGAGATACGTTTGGTAAACGTGAAGAGTTTGATGAATTTGTGCTTTCAGAGCATGTTGATGCGCACTTTTTACCTGATGGTGATCATGGCTTTAAACCAAGAAAGCGCTCAGGTTATACCGAAGCCGATAATATCGCCACGGCGGTGGAATTACTCGCAGAGTTTATTAAGAAGGTGAGTGATGAAAAGTAAGTGGTTACTCTCGTTTACGGGTTTATCTGGTCTTATCTCTGTAATGCTAGGTGCTTTTGCTGCCCATGGCCTGAAAGCGACATTATCCCCATCTTTGTTGAGCGCCTTTGAAACGGGTGTTCAATATCAGTTCATCCATACCTTGATGATCGGTTTGACTGCGATACTGTTGCTACTCAATTTAGGCGTCAAAGCGCAAAAATATTTTTTCCTAGCAGCAATATGCTTTATCATCGGCATCTTTTGTTTTAGCGGCAGTCTATACGCGCTGGCGCTGACAGGCATTAAGTGGTTTGGTCCCATTACTCCTTTCGGAGGTTTGACGTTTATGATCGGCTGGTGTTTGTTCTTTTATGCTGCGTTTACAATCAAAGAGGTCTCCAAGTGAAACAACTAATGCTCTATTGCCGCTCTGGCTTTGAGAAAGAGTGTGCCGGTGAAATTCAAGACAAAGCCACACAACTGGAAGTATATGGTTTCCCACGTGTGAAGAAAAACTCTGGTTATGTTGTCTTTGAATGTTACCAAGATGGAGATGCAGACAAGCTGGTCAAAGGACTAGACTTCAGTGCACTTATTTTTGCACGCCAGATGTTTGCCGTTGCTGCTGAGTTTGAAGCACTACCTAGTGAAGACCGAATCAGCCCAATTCTGGCGGAATTAGCGGATATCGAAGCTTTCCCGCGTTGTGGTGATTTGCGTATTGAAACGCCGGATACCAATGAAGCGAAAGAGCTGCTTAAGTTCTGCCGAAAATTTACAGTACCCATGCGTCAGGCACTGCGAGGCAAAGGTCTGATGTGGGATAAAGACAATGCTAAAAAGCCTGTGCTGCACATGTGTTTTGTTGCACCTGGCCACTGTTATGTCGGTTATTCCTACCCAGGCAATAATTCTCAGTTCTTTATGGGGATTCCACGCCTTAAATTCCCAGCAGATGCACCAAGTCGTTCCACTTTGAAGTTAGAAGAAGCCTTCCATGTTTTTATTCCTCGTGATGAATGGGATGAGCGTCTTGCTCCTGGTATGTGGGGGGTTGATCTTGGGGCTTGCCCAGGTGGTTGGACTTACCAGCTAGTGAAACGTTCGATGTTCGTTCATTGTGTCGACAACGGTATGATGGCGGACAGCTTAATGGAAACGGGTCAGATTAAACACCACATGGTTGATGGTTTTAAGTTTGAACCGGACAGAAAGAACGTCACTTGGATTGTGTGTGATATGGTTGAAAAGCCAGCACGCGTTGCCCACCTGATGGGAGAGTGGCTGTTAAAAGGTTGGGCGAAAGAAGCGATATTTAATCTGAAACTGCCAATGAAAGGGCGTTATGACGAAGTGCTTCAAGATCTTGAAAATCTTAAAATGTTTTTAATTGAGAACAAGGTTAAGTTCAAGTTACAAGCCAAGCATTTGTATCATGATCGTGAGGAAATTACGATTCATATTCAGTGTTTATCTCATATCTCGCCGCACTAATGATTGTCGTCCTTTTGTATAAGGCGTCAACATTTGAGAGCCACGGCTCTTGACTGAAAAAGCATCGTGTTTAGCGATGCTTTTTTCGTGGTACCTCACTTTATTTTAGCTATCAATCAGTTCCTATTCGATTGGTTTGTCTGATCTGGCTTGTGGAGTCGGCCACATTTCAGACCAGAGTGCGGATTCCATCTGTTGCTCGATCGTATCTGGCGTTTTTGAAAAAAAATCTAAGCCCGTCTGATTTTCTACTTCATCAATAGTGACAATAAAATGGCTCAGCTCTTCTGCTGATACGTTGCGGTGAGGGACAATGAAAGCGATGGCATCATTAAAGTACGGGTCGAGTATCACCTTATAAAAAGCATCGGGGACCACAACGCCTCGGCCTATCTTCTCTTCCTGACCTTGATATATTGGACCAGTGACCACGTACAGTTCTTGATATTCATTAGCAAGATCTCTGACATGCTTTTCTAGGGCTCGCCAGCCAACGCGATTAAAACCTGCTAATTGCGGTGAAATATTACTTAGTAAAAAGCTTTGCAACATCGATTGACGACTGAAATCCATCGTTGCTGATGGTGCAAGATGACCTCTGTCATAACCGGAACCAGAATAATCACTGAGGGTTGAACGTGTTTCTCTTGGGAGTTCAGAGTCCGATTTAAAAGCATTAGTTCTTTTATAATTGAGGTTTACGCTCTCTGCGGTGATGTGGTAGGCCACCCAATCAGCGTTTTTGGTTTGGTAATTATAACCAGCTGCATAACCCTCCCGACATAGGATTTGGTCGCTGAATTGAGATGGCTGGCCGCGTTCAAGATGCTGGCCACACGCAAAGGCTAAGTAGGGAAAAATGAGTAAGATAAAACAGAACAATCGTCGAGTTTGCATGAGTTTTCCTCCATGGTTGCGGAGGGCTCAAGATAAAGAAATGAATCTCTCAGACTGTGAGTCGGGTTTTAAATAAGCAAGTTATATATAAAACATTAAGAGATTTTGATTTGTTTTGTGAAAGTGGTGTTGTGTTATGACTGGTCACTGATAAAGCAAGAGCGATATAAAATTAGTTACAGAATACAGAATACAGAATACAGAATACAGAATACAGAATAAAAGTTGCCTCAATTAACGATAACAGTCGCGTGAAACTACTTTTGCCTCGTTTTATCCCTTTGAGCAGAGACTAATTTCATCTTTAACTGGCGCTCACTCAGCCTCCAAAACAGGAGGCTGTTTAGGCATTCGGTTCCAAAAAAAGATAGCGAGCAAGGTTGGACTGGTTATTAACCTTGGGTGTATCGTATATCTTGCAGGTTGAAACCAAGTTCGATGTCGCATTTGAGTGCTGATACTTGTTTACACAACCGTGCGAGTTCGATGTGCTGATCAAGCTTTTTACGATATTTACTGGCTAAGGCTTCACTTGCGTAGGCTTGCTCAATATCGGTAAATTGAGTCAAGATTTCTTTAGCTGCTTTTGGCCCTACTCCTGGTACACCTGACACTTGACTCGAGCTTATTCCTGCTAATCCCCAGTAGTCTGCAAGTTGAGAAGGCTTGACGCCAAATTCTTGTGCGATAAAAGGTTCATCAAGCCAACGGTGCTGAAAATAGTCTCTAATTTGTAGGGTCGGTGAGAGTAGCTGGCAATAGCCTTTGTCAGTGGAAACAATGGTCACTTTTTGTTGA
The DNA here is from genome assembly GCF_007990935.1 of Vibrio sagamiensis NBRC 104589. GTDB lineage: Bacteria > Pseudomonadota > Gammaproteobacteria > Enterobacterales > Vibrionaceae > Vibrio > Vibrio sagamiensis. Next base: position 36,740 of record NZ_BJXJ01000014.1, on the reverse strand, counting down.
TGACTGGCGACCTTTGTCGCTAAGGTTGCGACTAAGTCATCGGCTTCATCGCCCTCAGAGAGTAACGAATCAATCCCTTGTTCCCACCAAGCTTGTTGGATGGCATCTAACCCTTGCATTAAAGGCTCAGGCATTGGCTTACGGTTTTGTTTGTATTCAGGAAGGATCTCCGCACGCCAACCACGATCTTGCTCATGGTGATCAAAGACCGCGATAATATGTGTCGGTTTTGCCTCGGTTAGAATTCGAGCTAGGGTCCGTTTTGTTGTCGTGATGGTTCTTGCTATATCGTTGGGGTCAGGCTGAGCAGAATGAACACGACGAATCAGGTTTAACGCATCAATAATAACAAGGTGAATGGACATAGTCGCTTAGTCAATAATTAAAAGGGGGTGTAATCCCCCTAGTGTAACGAAAGCTGAGTGATACTCAAGTGACTTCAAGCTATTGATTGAACTTGTACCTTGAAGTGACCTGAGGTGGTATATCAGCGAGGCAACTATTGATGAGCGATCCGGTAACAGGGAACATAAGCCGTGTTGCCTGGTAATTTCATTCGGTGTTGGTTGACAAAATCTTTGAGCAGTTTGTCGAGCTTTTTCATTAACACAGGGTCACCATTAATGGTAAAGGGTCCATGACGCTCGATTTCACGAATGCCTTCCGCCTTTACATTACCCGCGACAATGCCTGAAAACGCGCGGCGAAGGTTAGCGGCTAATACCTGAGGCTGTTGATTTAAATTCAGGTCGAGGCTTGCCATCGCTTCATGAGTTGGCTCAAAAGGGAGCTGGAATTCAGGTTCAATTTTTAGTGACCAGTTAAAGCTGTATGCATCTCCCTTATCTTTACGGTGTTGACGAACCTCCTCCATTGACTTCTTCATGATTCGAGCAACTTTTGCCGGGTCATTAATCACAATTTGATAATGCTTTTGTCCTTCTTCGCCCAGAGTATCGGCAATAAAAGTATCGATAGAGCGAAAATAAGCTTCACTCTCTTTTGGTCCCGTTAAGATGATGGGGAGCGGTTGACCTGTGTTCTCAGGATGCATCATGATCCCTAAAATATACAGCAGTTCTTCTGCCGTACCGGGACCGCCGGGAAAGATGATGATCCCATGGCCCATTCTGACAAAGGCTTCGAGACGCTTTTCAATATCGGGCATGATAACGAGCTCGTTGACGATAGGGTTGGGAGGCTCTGCGGCGATAATTGAGGGCTCCGTTAACCCAAGATATCTTTGTTGTGTATAACGTTGTTTAGCATGACCAATCGCTGCGCCTTTCATAGGTCCTTCCATGGCTCCAGGACCACATCCAGTACAGATGTTCAATTCGCGGAGTCCTAGCTCACTACCCACTTCGCGAGTATATTGATACTCTGTAGCATTAATTGAATGTCCACCCCAACAAACGACGAGGTTTGGCGCGATCCCTGATGTGATAGCTCTAGCATTACGTAAGATACCAAAAACCAGGTTGGTGATATGGACAGCATTAGTTAGATTGAGTCGTTGGCTGTCAGCTAAATGCATATTTACGTAAACAATGTCACGAAGAACAGAGAAAAGGTGTTCTTGAATTCCTTTGATGATGGCGCCATCGACAAAAGCATGTTCTGGTGGATTTGCTAATTCTAATTTTATACCTCGTTCACGACGTACAACATTAACATCAAAAGATTGATATTTATCTAATAACTCTTTGGAATTGTCGGTGTGACTGCCGGAATTAAGTACAGCTAGTGTACAATTTCGGTACAGTTGGTAAATATCGCTAGACGCGGTTTTCTTTAGGCGCTCAACTTCTAATTGAGATAGTAAGTCCATGCTGCCTGCGGGGCTTATATGGGTAATCATATGGCCTCCTTACTTATGATTATTATGGATAAATTTTAAACAGAATAAAGTGAGTAAAATTAGCTTGTTAAAGCGACGAAATACTGATTTTATTTTGGTGGTATTTAGTGACGTATTGTGAACGGAAGAAGGCTAATTTACTCAGGCTTTTAAGCCTTATATTAGAAAGCTTAGCATATTTCTCCAAAATCAATAGATTAATATCTATTTTTCTTTAAGTAAGTCAAAGGTTTGAAGTTAAAAAGCTAATTTGAAGTATTTAAAAATAAAATAACACCTCACTTAATTTATTCATATTGATGAATTAAATAGGTTGCTAGATGGTATTATTTCTCAGCTGCTTTAGGTTTTTTTGCATCACGACTATCGAAAGCAACAGAAATTGCAGTCAGAGTTATCATGATATCTTGCTCGCACAATCGAAATGGAAAGAGCTTTTAATGTATTTATTGTTAGAAAAATTATACTTGAGAGGCGAGGTTGCTGTATTAACGTTGATAGTTAATGAGGCGGTTAAACGTGTGAGTATGTATAACATATACTGAAATTTAAGCGATGCACCTCAGTGGGTTACTTGAGTTACTTTAATTGGCAACTCAAGTGATGAAGCTGTGATTTAAGCTTGTATTCCAGTGTTCTTATGAAAATAGAGAGTAAACGAGTGTTTGAATATAATCTCAGATAATAATAGACATAGTCTAATTAATTACTTTTTAATATATCTTTGATGTCATCTTCATTAAGATAAGAAGAGTGAATCTTTATAAGCCCTTGATTGATTGCATGTCGACACGCAGTTCTAATATCTCCGGTTACGAAGCTTGCTGCTGGAGCATTATCTATTGCTTTTAAGAATATCCAATGACTCCTTCTGTCTTTTAGACTGACCTCTCGAGCAAGGTAGGTGGCTAAGAGTAGTAAATCGAGCAGTTCTTCATCATTAATTGCAGTGTAGGCACGTGGTAAGAATGGATAGTCACTGATCCCCATTCGAATCATATTATTGACTTTATGCTTGGCTGCGAACTCATCTATCCAAAACTGAAACTTCTCAAACGTTGCTTTAGCAGAGGCATCTCTATCTGCATTTGGCTCAATGTAGAGTAAGTTTGCATCTGAGAAATGATATATACGGGCAGGTTGTTTAATTCGTTCAGCTAAAAACTCCCCAAATGCCCGCTCTAATTCCAGACCGGCTGTATAACCATGATCGACGTACATGCTGCGTAAGAAAGGTAAGTCCATCATAACGAAACGTAAACGATCATTGAGCGGTTCATGGATTAATTCACCCATTTGCCATTGCTGAAAAATGTCGCTGGAACGCTTTAGAGAATGAGAAAGTTTAGCATTCAGCATACGTAAGTTACGCAGCCGAGAGCGAGAATGAGTGAATAAATCACTGCGTAGCTTTTCTATCGTTGCTAAATGACGCTGCAAAATGACGCTACGGCGCATTATGACCAAGAGCATGACTAAAACGATCAGGAAAAGAGCAAAAGCAATGTTTTGAAATTTACGGTATTCAGACTCTACTTCGACTAATTGCTTTGACTGACTGTTGTAATGGATACTCTGTTCGGCGAACTCTTTTTGTTGACGGAAAGCATCCTCGCTGATTTGGTTTAGTCGCTTTTGTTCCAAGCGGACTAAGTCGATATACTTTTTTAGCGCTTCAAGAGCTAAAGAATACTTTCCTGCTTGTTCATAGCCTAAGGCAAGTAGACGATATGCTTGTTGTCTAATAAATTCGCTTTCTTCAGATTTGTGATTATCGAGTTTCAATGCCTTTTGGGAAAAGCTAATTACATCTTTGCTATTATTTTGGTGATAGGCTAATCCTGCCTGTAGTAAGGCTGCTTTTTCATCTAAAGTTGAGACATCAGCTCGCTCTATTAAATCTATTGCTCGGTCAAGATATTGTTCTGCGAGTACGAAATTATAAAGCTGTAGATAGGTAGCTGCGAGGCTTAAACGAATCTTAATTGCTTTAGTGATATCCTTACTAGTATGCTCGTGATCTAAAACATTAAAGTAATGCACTAAAGCGAGATTAAATTTACCTTGAAAGAAATAGATATCCCCCATTTGCTCAAGTACTTTGGCTAAGAGAGGTGAATTGGGATAGCTGTCGTAAAAGTCAGCTGCTTGTGAGAGATAAATGAGTGCTTTGTCGTAAACTTGCCGCTCTTGAAAGAGGCGAGCGAGTAAATGATTGACTTTGGCTAGACGAGTGCTGCTGTCATGCTCTACTGACTGCCAATATCCATACAACAGCTCTGCCAATGCACGGTTGTACATCTTATTATCAAGATAAAACTCACCTAAAACAGTATGAAAATCAATTTGTTCAGCGTCCGATTGGTTGTTCACCAGCATATCCTTGGCTTGTTGATATAACGTCTCTGCTTGAGCGAGCTCGCCACTTTTACTGCTGAGAAGCGCTTTTTGCATCAGTAAGCGATAACGTATTTTGCTTATATGTTTTGAAGACGGACTGAGAATATCCAATTGATTTTCTATGCTTTTGAGTTTTTTTCTAGCGAGTGAGTAATCATGGCTAGACATCGTTAGAATATAGTTTCGCTCAAGTTGAATATCGATTTTGGTATAGGGCAGTTTGTACTCACTAGCCAGTTTTTCAGCTTCATCAAGATGGTTGATAGCGAGACGCACATTTCCTAGTTGATAACTTGCTTGAGCGATAACCCGGTGCGCATCGATTGTACTGCGTGGTGTTCGGGTATGATGGTCTGAGTCCTCGCGTGACATTGCTGAAGGGCTATTATCTGTTTGCTCGTTCATCTCACGTTGTAGTAAGTAATTTTGAGCAGCTTGTTTTGCTTGTTCAGGATCAACTTCGGTTAGCTTTTGTGCTTCATTGAGCAAAACTGAAGATAATATCGTTGCGTAACTCGAACTTGTAAGTAGTTGGCATAGTAAGCCTAGCAATGGTAAGAGACGCAAACGGTAGCAAAACATTTTTAGTTTTCCTTGAGTGATTTTGTGAGGCATTTTCTTGGGTAAATTGTAAATAAAAACGCCCACTGTTCCAATGGTTTATTGGGCGTTCACCTGTTCACTGACGCGCAAGACGTTGATTATGTAAAGGCTTGTCTTGATGTGAAGAACGATAAGGGTTGATATCTAAGCCGCCGCGCCTTGTATAGCGAGCAAAGACCGTTAGTTTTTCTGGCTGACAATATTTCATTAGATCGGAGAAAATACGCTCAACACACTGTTCGTGAAACTCATTGTGTTCACGAAAGGACACCAAATAGCGTAATAATTTTTCTCGATTTATTTTGTTACCTTGATAACGAATTTCGATGCTGCCCCAGTCAGGTTGGTTAGTGATCAAACAGTTAGACTTCAATAAGTGGCTATGCAGTACTTCTTCGACGCGTTCCGGCTCGGATGCATTCTCTAAGAGAGCAGGATTGAATTGATAATCATTGATTTCGATGTCTTGGTTATCAATACACTCTCCATCCATGATGACAATCGGCTGGTTAGTATAGTGAGTCACTGGATATACATTAACCAAAACCTGCTCACCTGCACAGGCCGATAAGTCTTGAGTTAAATGCTGAGTGACTTCTTCCCAGCTAGCAAAGCAGGTTTGGTTATAGCTGTTTAAATAAAGCTTGAACGATTTGGATTCGATCAAATTGGTACTAGTAGCGGGAATGTAGACTTCACCAAGTGCAACTTGAGGTAGTCCTTTGCTGTTCAACCATGAAAGCTCGTAAAGCGTCCAGATATCGTAGCCAACAAAGGGTAAGCTATCACCCAAGTTTAGGTCATCTCGATTTAAACTACGCGGAACTGGTTGAAGAAGCGCAGGATCAAATTGGTTGGTATATTCCGTCTTTTTACCCAAGGTTAGGTCAGCAAGTTCTTTGGCATCCGAATATTTGCTCATACTATTAATATCGTTTTGGATTAGAATAGTGAGAATTTTACTTAATCTGCTGATTAATTGCTATCTGACAGAGAATGATTAGGAGACATCATGACTCAAACCGTGATTCAGGCGTTACAGAGTTTTAGCCAGTTTTATCAACAAGCTTGGTATGAAAAGTATAACGAATTACCGAGCAGTGAAATACTTGCTGATATGATATCACCTTGTATTGAAGAAAAGCGTGGTGAGATTGTGTTGTGGAAACCTTATTTACGTGAAGCTGCGGCAGATTTTTCTAATGTTGAACATGCAATTGAGTTGTTACTTCATGATGACATTAAAGCCTTCTATGGTAGTCAATACAGCGCAGATATGAACGTTAAATGGCAAGATAATGAACTGACGTTACTGCAAGTTTGGAGCGATGAAGACTTTACTTGTTTGCAAGAAAACATTCTTGGCCATTTGGTCACTCAGCGACGTAGGAAGTTGAAGCCAACCATATTCATTGCGACAACAGAAGCTGAGTTGGATGTTATCTCTATTTGTAACCTGACGGGCCATGTTATTTTGGAACGTTTGGGCACCAGCAAACGAGATGTTCTTGCCGATAATATTGTCGATTTTCTTAGCCAACTTGACGTGGCGGTATAACATGTACGTTTTAGAGCTACAGTTTGAATGTTTTGATAATACCACGGTGAGTGCTGTTGATAAGGCGATCAACGGCTTAATGGATGCCTTACGCTATAACGGGCAGGTGTTAGGGCGTGAATTTCCGATAGTGATGGGAGAAGGGGAGTTTTTTGTCCGAGTCGTTTGTCCAGAACAAGATAGTTTGCACCCACGTTACCATTCTGATTTTGTTAAAGTGTGTATGAACCGATTATCGGAAGCCTTGCTGTTAGCGCCAAAAATGCGTTTGTTAGGCCGAGACTTAAATTCTGAGCAAGCCGCAGAGGAGAGTCCCCCAAGCTGGCAAGTACTCTATACAACTTATGTGCATACTTGTTCACCATTACGCAGTGGTGATACTTTACTGCCGATCCCTTTATATCGAAATTCCGCCACATTGAATGGTGATCATAAAGCAGTTGTGAAGTGGCAAACGGAATGGCAAGCCTGTGATGAAATTCAGATGGCTGGTGGATGTCGTGCTGAGCATGCCGCACTGCATGAAATCTGTGATGTGGACAGTGTTTTGTTTCGACGAGGGTGGGATCTAAGAGGACGAATTGAGTACCTTACTCACATCCCTACCTATTACTACCAATATCGTGTCGGTGGTGAGTCTTTAGATGCAGAAAAAGCGCGCCTATGTCCTAAATGTGGTGGAGAATGGTTATTGGATGAGCCTTTACATGATGTCTTTTATTTTAAATGTGATGACTGCAGAATTGTCTCAAATATCTCTTGGGATCATTTGAAATAAAGTATGCCCAAGTAACTCCAAGCTACTTAGTTAGGTATGCAACTTACTCTTACTTTAATATTGCTGCCGTGTTTGAATTAACTGTGTTTGTTCCATACGCGGCTTTTTGATTACTAATGTAGGTGGTTTTTTCTATTCTTTCTAAATGGAATTAATTTGAGTAACAAGATACTTAAACAAAAAGCTAATAAGAGAAAAGTACTAGATAAAATTACAGCGGAAATATAGCTTTCACGGTGTGCTTTTGAACCATAAAAAATAACGGCATGAGGGTAGTTTAAAAACTCGTAATTTCCATTTTTATCAAAAAAAGCTTCATAGTATGAGTAAATCTGCTCCTGGTGATCATTAAATTGATATCCTTTTTTTTTCATCATGTGGTAATAGTTGGATATTTCTTTTGCATGAGAAATATCATTTGGCTTTACTCTCAGGTTATCAATTATAGAGAAGGAATAATTCAATAAGCCAATGATTATAAATGGAATGGTAAAAAGTATCCATTTACCTTTGGTATATTTTTTTTCTTTAGATACTGCTTGCCAATCATCTTGATTGCCTAAGGTAAGCGACTTTGTTAACGTACCTTTTGTTTTCCATTTTCCCATTTTAAATTCCTAATAAATATATTATACCATTTCATACACCCAACACCTTAAGATTGATTGGGCATATATTCGAATAATGTCATTTGAGTTATTTATAGTATTATTAAACATAGCAAAAATCGTTCCATTTTTTATTTTGTTTTAAATCAATATGTTGCGGTTTGTTTTTTGATTTTAGTGCGATTATCTGTTTATTTTCGCCATTTATTGAGAGTCACTGCCATTTATTGCATTGTGCTCACATAGACATATAACAAAGCCGATGCTGCATGCATCGGCTTTGTTATTTCTTTTTTATATGGGGGTTATAAACGGGTGTTGTTTACCAACCTTTTACAACACCACCTTTAAAAATATCTTTTGCTGCTTGGTAAACATCTTCAGTTTGATATGCCTTAACAAAGTTTTGTATGTTAATAGATTGAACGTTATCCTCACGTGCGACGATTAAGTTTACATAAGGTGACTCTTTGTCTTCTACGAAGATACCATCACGCTCTGGTGTTAGATTAATAGAACTGGCGTAAGTGGTATTGATGATTGCGAGATCGACATCATCGAGAGAGCGAGGTAACTGAGCTGCATCTAATTCTACGATTTTGATATTTTTGGGATTCCCTACAATGTCACGTACCGTCGCAAGTAAACCTGCACCTTCACGTAATTCAATGAGGCCTTGGTGCTCAAGTAATAATAGAGAACGCCCTAGGTTTGTAGGATCATTTGGTACAGCAATGCGTGCATTATCTTTAATGTCTTCTACAGATTTTACTTGCTTAGAGTAACCGGCAATAGGGTAAACAAAGGAATTACCTGCTGTGACCAGTTTATAGTCTCTATCTGTTACTTGTTTATCGAGATACGGTTTATGTTGGAAGGCGTTTGCATCAATAGAGCCGTCATCTAAAGCTGCATTTGGTGTTACGTAATCAGTAAAGGTTACTAATTCAACATCTAATCCATATTGTTGTTTGGCCACTTTTTTGGCCACTTCGGCTACTTGTGCTTCAGCTCCTGCCATAACACCAACTTTGATGGTATTACTATCTGCTGCTTTGTCGCCACACCCAGATAGTAGAAGCAAAGAGCTGGCGGTGGCTGCTGAGAAAAAATGCTTTAGGCTGAAATTCATGGATATCCCCTCATTATTTAATATTTTTAAATTCTTACCTGTGGTCTACTCGGCGAACAATAGCATCACCGATAGACTGAATAACTTGTACTAAAAGAATTAACATCACTACAGTAATGGTCATAATGACAGTATCATAGCGGTGGAAGCCATAGCGAATAGCAACGTCGCCTAGACCACCACCTCCTACTGTACCTGCCATTGCTGAGTAGCTTACCAGTGTTACTAAAGTAATAGTCACTGAATTAACAATAGTCGGTAAGGCTTCAGGAAGCAGAATTTTAGTTATTATTTGTTGTGGTGTTGCTCCCATGGATTGTGCTGCCTCAACAAGCCCTGAAGGTACTTCTAATAAAGCCCCCTCAATTAAGCGAGCAACGAATGGGACAGCGCCAATAGTAAGAGGCACAATGGCGGCGGTTGTACCGATAAACGTCCCTATTAAAAATTTAGTGACCGGAATGATTGCAACCATTAAAACAAGAAAAGGAATGGATCGTCCAATATTGACGATCGCACCTAGTAGACGGTTGATACGAGAGTTTTCCAGTAAACCTCCTTTTTTTGTCGTATGTAGAATGACACCAAGAGGGGTACCGATAGCAAAACCCACTAAACCTGCGACGGCAACCATGTAGATCGTTTCCCAAGTTGCATTGAGAAGGAGTTGGCCATTGAGATCAAACCAATTAAAAAATGTATTAAAGGACATAGCCAAGCACCTCTACCTTTACATTATGTTCTCGTAAGAAGTCAATTGCCGCATTATCGTCAGATTCATTACCAAATAGTTCAGCAACCATCATGCCAAACTTAACGCCACCAGCATAGTCTAAATCGGAGCTTAAAATACTTACGTCAATGTTGAACTTACGGGCAATTTGAGTTACTAAAGGAGCATCGACAGTCGCACCATTAAACTCTAACCGAACTAATGGGTAGCTGCCTTTTGTGCGAATTGCTTGTAAGCGTATCTGATAATCTTCAGGGATAGAAAGATCTAGTGTTGAGCGAATAAAATTATGTGCCAGTTCAGTTTTAGGGTGCGCGAAGATCTCTCCAACAGTGCCTTTTTCAACCAATTCTCCCCCTCCAATAATGGCAACTTGTTGACATATACTCTTCACTACTTCCATCTCGTGGGTAATTAACAATATAGTAATTTTTAGTTTACGGTTGATTTCTTTTAATAGCTCAAGAATAGAGTGAGTCGTTGCAGGGTCGAGTGCACTGGTTGCTTCATCACACAGCAAAATTTTTGGAGCTGAGGCTAATGCACGAGCAATGGCCACACGCTGTTTTTGGCCACCACTGAGATTACTTGGGTAACTCTCATGCTTATCTGCTAGGCCGACGAGACTAAGCAGTTCTGTGACCTTAAGAGTGATATCTGATTGTTTAACCCCTGCGAGTTCAAGTGGAAGAGCTACGTTATCGAACACATTACGCGATGAGAGCAAATTGAAATGCTGGAAAATCATGCCGATATCACGTCTAGCGACACTCAACTGTTTTTTGTTGAGCGTTGTTAAATCAACACCATCAATTACTATTGTGCCTGAAGTAGGTGCCTCGAGCATGTTTACACAACGTATTAGAGTGCTTTTACCGGCACCAGAAGAACCAATGACCCCAAAGATAGCCCCTTTCGTAATTGTTAAGTTAATATCTTTAAGGGCAACAATTTCCTTATTGCCTTGGTTGAATATTTTATTTACATTTTTGATTTCTATCACACTTAAACCTACACATAGATATTGGATATCAATTCTTTTCGATGCTAGGGTGTCCTGTTATTTAAGTCAATAGATATTTTTACGTCTAGACGTCTAAATGGTTATTTATTGTATTTTTATCATGTCGGTTTCTCTGAGCTCACTCTTTGTCTCAGACGGGCTTGTTGCAAAAACCTCATACCCCGTCAGACTTTACCTATGATTCATCATTGAGCAATGCGTTATGGCTAAGGCTGAATTCAAATAGCGACATTTCACCCTGAACTTATCTTATGATGTGTGCGTTGGTATGGCATTTTCAGGCGGGGTTCTTTTTTGTTTGCCCAGCAAAGCTGGCAAACCCGTCAGGTTGAAAGAAACCTGAATCACCCTGACTTGAGGGGGAAGCGCATCATAAACCCCGCATTCTAATCACCTAGCACGAAGAATAAGATCAAGTCTCCAACCATAAGGAGATTTGAAATGGGAAAACGACACACTAATCAAGAATGGCAAAAGCTCATCGAGCAATCTGAATCGAGTTCATTGTCAACGCTTGCATTTTGTAAGCTCAATGAAATCAATCCCTAAAAGCTTTGCCACGGAAAGCTTGTTGGCCAACATCATTCCTTGGCAAATATCAATACGCAATGCCAATGTACCGCCAAGAGTCGCTGTTTAACCAGCCAGGTATCGAGCTATCACTAACCACTATGGCAAGGTGGGTTATCCAAGTCAGTGATAAGTTCAAACCACTCTATGCCACCTTAAAAGAGCATCTACTTCAACAAGTGGTGGTACAGGCGGATGAAACGCCGCTCAATGTCCTCAAAGAAGATAAACAGTGTTATATGTGGCTCTACTGCTCGGGCGCAGACTCGCCCGACGCTGCAAAGTCTAATGTGAAGAATATCCCCTCAAAACCTTGAATCGTTGACCAAGCTCTTTCAGACAACTTTCTCTTTGTAAAAGTTAAGAAAGAGTCCGCTATGACGCTTTGTTGCTTCCCTTAATTCGACTCGTAACATCATTCTGAATTAAGTATATGGAGTTACTTGGATATAATCAGATCGTGCTGAAGTGAGTAAGGTGTGTAATAATCTATTCAAACCGAGCTAATAGAGAATACATTTTGGCAAAACCTGCTGTTTTTATCGATCGTGATGGGGTGATCAATGTCGATCACGGTTATGTACATGATGAACATGATTTTGAGTATATCGAAGGCGTGTTTGAAGCGGCAAAAGCGTTGAAAGATCTTGGGTATTTACTTGTTCTAGTGACTAACCAGTCTGGTATCGCTCGTGGCAAGTTTAGCGAAGATCGTTTTTTATCTCTGACTCAATGGATGGACTGGAACTTTGTGGATAATGGTGTGGAGCTTGATGGAATTTATTACTGTCCACATCACCCTGAGCATGGCATTGGTGAATACAAGCAAGATTGCGATTGTCGTAAGCCAAAGCCTGGAATGTTTATCTCTGCCCGTGATTTCTTGAAAATTGATATGGCTAAATCAGTGATGATTGGTGATAAAGCTGAAGATATGATGGCTGCTGAGGCTGCGGGAGTGGGTACTAAAATTCTGGTACGCACGGGTAAGCCAATTACCTCTCAAGGTGAACAGCTTGCCAGTGTGGTGCTGGACAGTATCACGGACGTGCCGAACTATCTCGCTCAATGATATCTCTGAGACACTTATACCAAGCACCTTGAGTTGGCTAGGTATAAGTGTCTCTGACTTAACTGACGTTACACTTAGCTGAACTGAATGTTTGCTACTTGCTTAATTCATACGCCATAAGTAACCGAATATCGGTTAGGCTTATGGTTCATGGCCAGAACAAGGTTGAGGGCCAAGGCACCTAAAATTGATAATGCAATCGCTTCAGGTGTCACGAAGAAGCAAGAAGCAAACAAAATACAGGCATCGATAGTCATCTGAGTTTTGCCAACAGAGATTCCGAACTTGTCTTGAATGAAAAGGCATAACACATTGAAGCCGCCCAAACTTGAGCGGTGACGAAATAGAATCAACATCCCCAATCCCATTAATAAGCCACCCGCTAGCGCACAGTAGACATTATTTATTGACTCTAAGGAGATCAGTAACGAGAAATGATCAGTCATTACCGATACTAATGCCCCTGATATCGCACTGTTGATCGCAAAACGACGACCAAACCTTTTCCACGCAAGTAGGTAAAAAGGGCAATTGACCAAAAAGTACAGCAAACCAAAGCTAAAAGGGGTAAATTGGCTGATAAGCAAAGCCAATCCAGTTGTTCCACCAGTGAGAAGATCTGCAGACTGGAGAAAAAAGACACCTTGAGCGACTAAAAAAGTGCCGGTTAAAATTGCTATCCAGTCTTCTTTGCGTGAATGTATTTCCATGTATTTTCTATCAGGGTCGGTAATAAATCGGGCGGGAATAGTAGTAAAAAGATGATCTTTTCGGTAGTAAAAGGGTAGAATTTACAGCATATCGCTGTAATTTTAGCTTTACACAGTGTAAAGCAAATAATTGACACAGTCGTTTTTACTCGCGACCAGTCTTTGGTGATGATTTATTTTAAATGGCGCAATGAAAAAACTGCATGAGAAAATAGTAAATTTCTCTTTATGACCAAGATCAAATTATGTAGAATGCGCGCCATTAGAGTGACGAAAACGTTTGCGTTGGTCGTTATTTGGTTTTTTTGTAACTTTCAGTATTAATCTGAGTCAGGAGATACAGATGCTTAAGCGTGATATGAACATTGCAGATTACGATGCGGAACTGTTCGCAGCCATTCAGGAAGAGACTCTTCGTCAAGAAGAACATATTGAGCTCATCGCCTCTGAAAACTACACAAGCCCACGTGTGATGGAAGCACAAGGCTCTCAGCTAACGAATAAATACGCAGAGGGTTACCCAGGTAAGCGTTACTATGGTGGTTGTGAGTATGTAGATAAAGCGGAATCACTGGCTATTGATCGTGCATGCCAACTATTTGGTTGTGAATATGCTAACGTTCAACCTCACTCAGGTTCACAAGCTAACAGTGCAGTTTATATGGCGCTACTGAATCCAGGTGATACGGTTCTCGGTATGAGCCTTGCTCACGGTGGCCACCTAACGCACGGTTCTCCAGTTAACTTTTCTGGTAAACACTACAACATCATTCCTTACGGTATCGATGAAGCGGGCCAAATTAACTACGACGAGATGGAGCAACTTGCTCTTGAACACAAACCTAAGATGATCATCGGTGGTTTTTCAGCATACTCGCAAATCGTAGACTGGAAAAAAATGCGTGAAATCGCGGATAAAGTCGGCGCTTACTTATTTGTCGATATGGCTCACGTTGCTGGTTTGATCGCAGCGGGAGAATACCCAACACCAGTACCGCATGCACATGTTGTCACAACAACAACACATAAAACGCTTGCGGGCCCTCGTGGTGGTCTGATCCTGTCTAACGCAGGTGAAGATATGTACAAGAAGCTGAATTCAGCGGTATTCCCTGGCGGTCAAGGTGGTCCTCTAATGCACGTTATCGCTGGTAAAGCGGTTGCGTTCAAAGAAGCAATGGAACCTGAATTCAAAGCTTACCAAGCTCGCGTTGTGAAAAATGCCAAAGCAATGGTAGGTCAATTCCAAGAGCGTGGCTACAAGGTGGTTTCTAACGGTACTGAGAATCATTTATTCCTTGTTGATCTAATTGATAAAGATATTACGGGTAAAGACGCTGATGCTGCACTTGGCGCGGCAAATATCACAGTCAACAAGAACTCTGTTCCTAACGATCCACGCAGTCCATTTGTAACTTCTGGTATCCGTGTTGGTACCCCTGCGATCACTCGCCGTGGTTTTACTGAAGAAGACTCAAAAGAGTTGGCTAATTGGATGTGCGATGTTTTAGATAACATTGGCAATGAGGAAGTGATCGAAGCAACTAAGCAGAAAGTACTCACAATCTGTAAGCGCTTGCCTGTCTATGCTTAATATTTGTCAAAAAATTCGGCTTGTTCTGCTCTAATATAAAGCCAAAGTAGCTGTAAATTGTTCATACTTGTCCTTAATTAGAAGCGATTTAGTTTGATTATTTTTTGAAATAAGGCCTTCATTTGAGGGCCTTTTTTTTGGCATTACAGACAAACTTCACGATTTCTGTAAGTTGAAGCTGTATTTATTGTTGTTGAAATCAGTATGCTGAAGAGGTTAAATACGTTCTTACTTTCCAAAGTTGAGGAAAAAACTGGCGATCTATCATTCGCGTCAACTTTTCAATCGGCTTACCTCTTGTTCCTTGTGTATTTAGGCCTAATGTTCTTACCGCGAGTTTATAGTGATGGGTTCGCCATAAACTTACATTCTCATCCCAATCAATAAGTGACTCCATCAAGGAAAACAAAGAGGTATTCTTTTGTGATTGGTACAAATCAATGAGGTTAATATTTTTTTCTGATAAGTAAGCCTCTATTACAGTATTCAGCTGCTTACCTACAGACTGCGTCTCACGCCACCCCGGCGATTCAATTCCTGAACCATTCCCCAATGCTGGCCGTATACTTTGAAAATCCCATGGTGTCATGGACTTTAAAATACTTAGTTGCTCAATAATAAGAGAAATTGCTTGTGCCGCTCGTTTTACGTTAACCATTGCTTTATTGATGTTTTCATTTTTAATCGCCAATATGGCCTGATTTAATTCATAGCAACTGAGTTTGAGCCATAACTCGGTAGATTGATGGACAATTTGAAACATCATTTCATCTTTGTGAATCAGCTTTTCATCAGGTAGTTGAAGTGATAACAAAACATCTGTTTTCATATAGCGAGCGTAGTCATTGCGACCTTCACCTTCTAAAATTGCGCTACTATTAGTTTTCATTTTTCAATATTCCATATAAAACATAACTTTAACAATCAATGAATTGAATATGAAATAGTGCATATTAATTCCAGTGAGGAACAGCAACTGATTTCCTGTAAAGAGTTATTTAAGATGAAATAAATTTCATTAAATAGAGAAGTCATCCACGTTTTGAAAATTAAAATTTAACTTATTGATCTTCAGTATATTTGTCGAAAAGTTCAACTCATTATAATAGAAATACACAGTAATTAGTCCATTGAGTTTATATTGGTCATAGTGACGGAAGTAAATTGTGACTGAACGAGACCGGAAATATCATTTATACTTCAATCAGCCTTTTGTCTGCTTTCTATACAAAATATGGGATCAAGTTAGATGTGGTTTTAATGACTTTCTGATTAGGAAAATGGATTCTTGTTTTATGGTTGAGGGATTTATTTTTAGTATTTACTCATTCTTGTTAAATTAAATAAGGTTGGCATTAAGCCAACCTATGGAAGCAATAAATAGAAGTTTATTTGATTTCGATACCTTGAGCCTGCATATCGGCATGGTACGAAGAGCGAACAAATGGACCACATGCTGCGTGGGTGAAGCCAAGCTCTAGTGCAATCTCTTTTAGCTCATCAAATTCTGAAGGTGGAACATAACGTTCTACTGGCAAGTGATGTCGGCTTGGTGCTAGATACTGGCCTAGAGTTAGCATAGTCACACCATGATTACGAAGATCTTTTAGAACTTCAATGATTTCTTCTTTTGTTTCACCAAGCCCCATCATCAGGCCTGATTTAGTTGGGATGTGTGGATGCTGTTCTTTGAATTTTTTCAGTAGTTGTAATGACCATTTATAGTTCGCTCCAGGGCGAGCTTTACGGTACAGGCGTGGTGCTGTTTCTAGATTGTGGTTGAATACATCTGGCGGATTATCTTTCATTAAATCTAGCGCCACATCCATGCGACCACGGAAATCAGGGACTAGAGTCTCAATCTTGATGTTTGGATTCAGTTCACGTATCTCTCGATTACAATTTGCGAAATGCTCAGCTCCACCATCACGTAAATCATCTCGGTCTACTGATGTGATAACGACGTATTTGAGCTTCATATCCGATATGGTTTTAGCCAGTTTTTGTGGTTCTTCTGCTTCAACGGGCATTGGTCGGCCATGAGCAACGTCACAGAAAGGGCAACGACGTGTACAGATAGCCCCTAAAATCATGAATGTAGCTGTGCCATGGTTAAAGCATTCAGCTAGGTTAGGGCAAGAAGCCTCTTCACATACTGAGTGAAGATTATTTTTACGCATCGCCGCTTTAATATCTTGAATACGTTGGTTATCGGCAGGAAGCTTGATTTTCATCCAATCAGGCTTACGTAGCACTTCTTTTTGCTCTGTTGGCATGTTCTTTACAGGAATCAATGCCATCTTATCGGCGTCACGATATTTTACGCCTTTTTCCATCTGGATTGGTTTGCTCATGCTTTATTACCTTTAAAAGGTGCTTCTGTACTAAATTTTACTTGCTTGTAATTAAGCAAAGTAACGAGTTCTTGTATTATTTGCTCTTCTACAATTTGGATGCTGTTAGGCCCACCTACTTGGCTTATCTGTACCATTTCCATGCCTTCATAGCCACAAGGATTGATACGCAAAAATGGCGCTAAATCCATATTGACGTTTAATGCAAGACCATGAAAAGAGCACCCTTTACGAATACGTAGGCCAAGGGAGCATATTTTTTTTCCATCGACATAAACACCTGGCGCATCGGGACGGGCTGCAGAGTCGATATCATATGCTTTGAGTGTATTGATCACGATATTCTCAATATGAGTCACGAGATCACGTACACCAAAGTTTTTACGGCGCAGGTTGATCAGAAAATATGCTACCAACTGGCCAGGGCCATGGTAAGTCACTTGCCCACCACGATCACTTTGTACAACAGGAATATCCCCAGTATTTAGAAGGTGTTCAGCTTTACCTGCTTGACCTTGAGTAAAAACGGGATTGTGTTCTACTAACCATATTTCATCCAGAGTGTCTTCTGTACGTTGATCAGTAAACTCATGCATTGCCTTCCATACTGGCTCATAATCTTGGCGTCCAAGTCGTTTAACAACAAGTTGGTGTTGCATGGAAATTCCTGTCACTAGTAAATAAAGTGATTGGATTATAAACCGGATGTCCTTGATGCTCTACAGTTGAGCAACAGATTTTTAACCGAAAAGTGAAATGGGTTAAATTATCTTACTGATAAATAAAAAGAAAGCAGCTTAAGCTGCTTTCAAAAATTTTTTAACCTATCAAATAATTACAGAACCATACGAACGATGTCGATTTCACCTAACTCTTTGTAAAGTGTCTCAACTTGCTCAATAGAGGTCGCTGTGATGTTAATCGATAGTGAGTGATAGTTACCTTTGGCACTTGGTTTGATTGTTGGGCTGTAGTCGCCTGGAGCATGGCGCTGGATAACTTCTAGAACAAGCTCTGGAAGTTCAGGTTTAGCATGACCCATTACCTTGTATGTAAATGAACAAGGAAACTCAAGCAGGTCTTTCAATTTTGCATCTGAGTTGATGGTTAGCATATCGTTAACTCCAGTAAGAATATGATGTAATCCGGCATAGTACCGCCAAACAAGTGTGAACTCAAGACTCAAAAGCCGCCTATTCTAGGCGGCTTTTGTAGGAGAAGTTGGAGTTTGAGGCTAAATCTTAAAAGAAGCTCTTAAACAACAACACGATGTAATCCCACATGCGGCTGAACAAGCTGCCTTCCTCGATCGTTTCAAGAGCCAAAAGAGGGTACTCTGCGATATCCTTGCCGTCTACTTGATAGTATAACTTACCAACAACATCACCTTTACTGATCGGTGCTTCGAGTTCTTTTTCAAGAATAAAGCTGGCCTCTAAGTTCTTCGCTTCGCCTCGTGGCAAGGTGACAAAAGTATCTTGGTCAAGGCCCAGTGCTACGGTATCTTTGTTACCTTTCCAGATTTTTTCTTCTACGAAGGTTTCACCGGCTTTATGTGGTGCAACCGTTTCAAAAAAGCGGAAGCCATAGCTCAACAGCTTTTTACTTTCTGACTTACGTGCATTCGCATCTTTTGTTCCCATTACGACAGCAACAAGACGCATTTTTCCTTCGGTAGCAGAGCTGACTAGGCTATAACCTGCATTGCTTGTGTGACCGGTTTTGATCCCGTCAACATTCATGCTTTTATCCCAAAGAAGACCATTACGGTTGTATTGGGTAATGCCATTATAGGTGAATTTTTTATCTGAATAGATGCGGTACTCATCAGGAACATCACGGATCAAAGCTTTACCAAGCAATGCCATATCGTAAGGTGTGGAGTAAAGGTTTGGGTTATCAAGGCCATGAACATTAGCGAAATGAGTATTTTCCATACCGATGGTATTCGCCCAAGCATTCATCAAATCAACAAACGCATCTTCAGAGCCTGCGATATGCTCAGCCATAGCAACACAAGCGTCATTACCTGACTGAATGATGATACCACGGTTCAGGTCTTTTACTTTTACCGTTGTTCCAACTTCTATGAACATTTTGGAAGAATCAGGGAAGTTCTTTGCCCAAGCGTTTTTGCTGATAGTAACATCATCTTCCTCTGAGATATTACCACGGGCAAGTTCTTGGCCAATGACGTAGCTGGTCATCATTTTAGTGAGGCTTGCTGGAGACAACTTAGTGTTCATCTCTTTTTCAGCTAGAACTTTACCAGAGTTATAATCCATTAAAACGAAGCCTTTTGCCGCAATTTGAGGGGCATCCGGTACAACGCTTGGCGAAGAAAGAGCAGGTTGAGCGAAGGTTGCTGAAAGGGCAACCGAAGTCATGAGAGTCGCTCTCAAAAGAGTATTTTTAGTCATGGTCATTTAATTTGTTTGGTTAACTAGCGATATCTTAACAGAATCCAAAGCGATATAAGAGACTGGAAGCTGAATAGATACTCGCGATCCATAGGTTATTTGTCAAGTTTGTGTTTTTTTATAAATGCTGTTGAGTATCCAAGTGATTTTACTTTACTTAGTATTGATAGGGTAAGTGAATGATCATTAAATGGCCCTAACATTAAACGATGTTTCGTACTCGTGCTTTCTATGAAAGTATCTGTTGATAATTGTTGACCGACTTTTGTTGCCAAAGTTTTAGTACGTTTTTTATCAGTTGAAGATGCTACTTGAATAACGTACTTGGGATGAGCCTCTAAAGCAGTTTTATTCGTTGGCCTCTCAACAGTGATTACTTCTATCTCTACATTAGCAGTACCTGTTTTGATGACGTCTAATTTAGAGGCCGCAGCATAGCTAAGGTCTATAATGCGTCCAGGGTGAAAGGGACCCCGATCGTTGACACGCACAATGGTTGATTTGCCATTATCGGTATTGGTCACTTTGACAAAACTTGGCAATGGTAAGGTTTTATGTGCCGCTGTCATGGAATACATATCATAGATTTCACCATTTGAAGTCAAATGTCCCTGAAACTTTTTACCATACCAAGAGGCTCGACCAGATTGTTTGAATTCTTTCGTGTCTTTGATGATTTTATAACTTTGGCCACGCAGGTGGTAGTCACGATTGCCACCTAAGCTGTAGGGTTCGTATTGAGGGTGTGCATCCTCAATATGTTCCACAGATAAAGGGTTTGTTGGTGCTACATCATTTTCAAGTTCATATCGTCCTTGTGGCTCTTTTTTACTGGGCGTAGAGCACCCCGTCAAAATCAGCGTACAAAAGATGAGTGAATATAATGATTGTTTTTGCATGGTCTAGGTCGCCTTAGAGAATGCTTTGCGGTGCGTATGAATTGACATGAGAATGCCAAACCCTGCCATAAGAGTTACCATTGAGGTACCTCCATAGCTTATCAGCGGTAAAGGAACGCCAACGACGGGTAGAATACCACTTACCATGCCTATGTTAACAAAAATGTAAACAAAGAAGCTTAGTACAATACTGCCTGCCATCATACGTCCAAAAGCAGTTTGTGCTTGACTAGCAAGATACAAACCTCGGCCAATAATGAATAAATAAATGCTGAGAAGTCCCAGAAAGCCAATCATTCCCCATTCTTCTGCAATCACAGCGAAGATAAAGTCAGTGTGTCTTTCTGGGAGAAATTCTAATTGTGATTGAGTACCTTGCAACCAACCTTTTCCTGATATACCACCGGAGCCTATTGCAATTTTACTCTGAATAATGTGGTAACCAGCCCCTAGAGGATCGGATTCTGGATTAAATAATGTTCGAACACGAACCTTTTGATATTCTCGCATTAAGAAGAACCATAGGATTGGGATAAACCCACCTAATGCCAGCGCAGCCGCTATGATAATTTTCCAGCTGATACCCGCTAAGAAAATCACAAAGATACCGGAAGCTGCAATCAGGATCGAAGTGCCTAAATCTGGTTGCTTAGCAATGAGAATCGTCGGTAAACAGACAAGGATAAGCGCCACGATTAAGGTTCTAAAAGTTGGTGGAAGAGGTTGACGGCCGATGAATCTCGCAACCATTAAAGGCACGGCCAACTTAAGTAGCTCTGAAGGCTGAAATCGGACAAAACCTAAATTTAGCCATCGCTGAGCGCCTTTTGATGCTTCACCAAAAAAGAGAACGCCTAAAAGTAAGATAACGCCAGCAATAAACATTAATGGTGCTACACCTTCGTAGCTTCTAGGAGATAGTTGTGCCAGTACAATCATGATCACAAGTGATAGTCCCATACGTGCAGCCTGTCTGTCCATCATTTCAAGGTTTTGACCACTTGCACTGTACATAATAACAAGACCAAACCCCATTAAGGCTAGGATGCCGAGTAAAAGTGGTAAATCAATATGAATGCGCTCAAAGAGAGAGCGATTCTTACCCGTTGATGGATCCATTTTCATTATTCTATTACCTCTTGTTGCTCATCTGTTAGCCCTGTTGTGGCGTTACTTTCTTTGCTACCAAGGAGAACATGATCAAAGATTTTCCTCACGACAGGAGCCCCGTTACTTGAGCCACCTCCAGCATTTTCAAGAACTACAGTGACGATGAGCTCTGGATTATCGAAAGGTGCAAATCCAGTGTAGAGAGCGTGATCTCTTAAATGTTCCGCGACTTCGTCTGCTTTATATTCTTCATCTTCACCTAAACCAAAAACTTGTGCAGTACCTGATTTACCACCAGTTTGGTAAGAGCTATCCGTAAAAGCTCGTCGCGCAGTACCTTTCGAGCCATGATTAACTAGGCGCATGCCTTCTTTAGCAAGTTGCCAGTAATGCTGAGGGACATTTTCAATCGGTGGGTAGGTGACATACTCAGACATAGTTTGCTGTTCAAACGTCTCCCCATTATTGATGGTTGCTTTGAGTAAGTGCGGTGCTGTTAC
This sequence comes from Vibrio sagamiensis NBRC 104589, assembly GCF_007990935.1. Classification (GTDB taxonomy): domain Bacteria; phylum Pseudomonadota; class Gammaproteobacteria; order Enterobacterales; family Vibrionaceae; genus Vibrio; species Vibrio sagamiensis. Next base: position 14,814 of record NZ_BJXJ01000014.1, on the reverse strand, counting down.
GGAACCTTGATTGATCAAGACCGATGTCGCTTTAGCAATTTGCATTGGAGTAGCAGTCCAATAACCTTGACCGATACCTACAGGAATAGTATCACCTTTATACCAAGGTGTTTTATGACGGGCCATTTTCCAATCACGGGTAGGCATGTTAGCCATACTTTCTTCGTGAATATCAATGCCAGTATAATCACCAAATCCAAACATCCTCATCCAATTGGAAATACGGTCGATACCCATATCATAAGCAATTTGATAGAAGAAAGTATCCACGGATTCTTCAATGGATTTGATGATATCTACGCGTCCATGTCCCCACCGAAGCCAATCACGGAATGGACGGGTATCGGAATTTGGAATCCGCCAATAACCCGGATCATTACGTGTAGTTTTTGGTGTGACGACACCTTCTTCTAGAGCAGCAACCGCCATAAATGGCTTAATAGTTGAAGCTGGGGGATATATACCTAGTGTGGTTCGGTTTACAAGTGGGCGGTCACTATCATTAAGTAACTTGTTATAGGCTTTGCCTGAAATACCATGAACAAAAGCATTAGGATCGTAGCTTGGACTTGAAACCATGGCAAGTACACCATTGTCTTTTGGATCCAGAACCACAGCACTACCACGTCTTCCATCCAATAATTCGTACAAATATAACTGCAGCTTGATATCGAGGTTTAAGACGATATCTTTCCCTGCTACTGGAGGCATGTACTTAAGCGTCCTTATCACTCGTCCGCGACTGTTTACTTCTACTTCTTGATAACCAGCAGTGCCGTGCAAAAGGTCTTCATAGTATTTTTCAATGCCTAGTTTGCCAATATCACGAGTTGCTTGGTAGTTGGCGTTTTTGTCTTCTCGGATTAAACGTTGTAGATCTCGATCATTAATGCGTGATACATAGCCAATAACATGGGTTAGTACGTCACCGTATGGATAATAGCGTTTCAACGTGGCGCTGATTTCAACGCCTGTAAAACGATATTGGTTTACCGAAAAGGTGGCGACTTGATCTTCATTGAGTTGAGTGAGTAATGGAACCGATTTAAAGCGTCTTGTTCGTTTACGCTCACGGTGAAAACGTTCGATTTGCTCTGGAGTAATATCAAGAAGAGCTTGTAGTTCCTTAATGGTTTTATCCATATTTTCAACTTTTTCAGGGGTAAGTTCTAAGTTGAAAACTGGTCGATTTTCTGCCAGAAGCACACCATTACGGTCATAAATTAAGCCACGATTTGGGGCAATAGGGACCACTTTGATGCGATTGTCATTAGAGCGCGTTTTGTAGTCATCAAATTGATTTATCTGAATGTGATACATATTGACAATCAAAAGGCATAGCGCAATAACAATGCCTAAAAAAGCGACGATAGCACGCCTGGAGAACAGATGTGCTTCAGCTTGATAATCTCTAATTTGACTGCGGCGTTTACCAATCATGAACGCTGGTCTCTACAGATGAATGGCGATTATTCGCGGTGGTAAGGGTGATTAGCTGTAATGCTCCAAGCTCGGTATAAACTTTCCGCCATGACGATACGCACAAGTGGATGTGGTAGAGTTAAGGCAGAAAGTGACCAGCTTTGATCTGCTGCAGCTTTACAAGCTGGGGCTAGTCCCTCTGGACCACCAATCAAAATGGACACATCTCTAGCATCTAATTTCCATGCTTCCAATTGCTCAGCAAGCTGAGGGGTATCCCACTTTTTTCCAGGAATATCTAGTGTAACGATGCGGTTACCTTTTGGTACCGCTGCTAACATGGCCTCGCCTTCTTTTTGCAAAATACGAGTGATATCGGCGTTTTTTCCTCGTTTCCCAGCTGTTATTTCAATCAGTTCCAGTGGCATGTCATGAGGGAAGCGACGACGGTACTCTTGGAATCCTTCTTCGACCCACTTAGGCATTTTTGTTCCGACAGCAATTAATTGAATTTTCAAGAAACTAACCCCAGAGTTTTTCTAATTGATAAAGAGAGCGATGTTCTTCTTGCATAACGTGGAGCATAGCATCACCCATATCGAGCACAACCCACTCTCCTTCATTTTCGCCTTCCATACCAAGTGGCTCTAATCCAATTTTTTTAACCTCCGATGCAACGTGATCGGCAATGGATGAGACGTGGCGCTTAGAAGTACCAGTACAAATGATCATGTAATCAGTCACACTGGATTTTCCTTCTACATTCAGTACGGTAATTTTTTCAGCTTTCATATCGTCGGCTTTATCAGCCAAAAAGTCTTTAAGTTCTTCGCGAAGCACTCGGGGTTTCCTCAGTATGTATAATTTATGAGTATCTTGATTGAGTCTAGTAAAATGAGGCATGAACTATAGCATGCTTTATCTTTTATCTGCCTAGCTTAATATCAGGTGAGCAGCTTTCCAAACTTAATTGGTGGATTGTTGGCCAAACAGACTGTCCATACTGAGTCTTGGCTTGAATTTCAGCTTGCGTCAGTAGTGATAAAAGTGAGTAGAGGCGTTGCGGGGAAAGGCGAGTTAGGGCTGCATTATACAATGGCCGCTTATTTTGCCATATCCGACGCTTTTCAAACAATTGACTCATGCTCATACCCGTTAAATCTTGGTGCATGTCGATTAGCTGACTGAACTCTTTGTGTATGCTGCGGATCAAAATGATACTTTCTATCCCTTCCGCTTCAAGTTGATGTAGGATGCGTTGTGCTCGGTTTGCTTTTCCAGCAAGTAGGGCGTCGACCCAATGGAAAATGGTGAAATGGTTATGTCGACTGAGGGCTTCTTCTAATCGTATAATCGTCAGTTCACCATCGGGGTAAAGCAAAGCCAGCTTCTCTAAACTTTGTGATAAGGCGAATAAATTACCTTCATGCCATTGTGCCAACATTTGCAATGATTGTTGATCAGCTTTCAAGTTCAATGTACGGCAACGAGCTTGGACGAACGTAGGTAAACGTTGAAGGTCTGGCGTAAGGCAGCTAACCCAATCTCCTTTATTACTCAGAGTTTTGAACCATTTGGCATTTTCTTGTGCTTTGGTTAACTTTGTTCCAACAATCACTAACATGATGTCATCGTGAAGCATGTCATATAAGGCAAGTAGCTCTTTACTTACCGTTGCATTTACGCCACTTTCGGGTAGCTCTAGTTCAATCAATTGGCGGTTTGAGAAAAGGCTTAGTGCCTGAAAACAATCATAAACTTGATTCCAATCTAAGCTGGCATCAACGGCAAAACGGTGCCTCTCTTCAAAACCTTGTTGGTAAGCCATAGTTTGAATCGCATCACGGCTTTCTTGAATGAGTAGAGGTTCATTACCAAAGATCAGGTAAATTTGCTTAACATGTTTGGAGAGATGATCTGTCAGCTTATCTGCAAAAATTCGCATAATAATTATTGTGCAGTTGGTTGAGATTCAGAAATCAGTTTGCCATGCTCATAATCAGCACCAATACGACCTAATTGGCGCATCATTTGTTGTGCTGCTTGTTCGCGCATTTCCTCTTCAATTACTTCACGCTCTACGGATTTTGCAAGTGCTGCAAGAGGGTTATCAAGGTAATTGCGGTTTACCGTGGTGGTAAAGTATTGTACACCTAAGCTAGGTAATGTGACTTGATATTTCACTACATAAGTCAGCTCTTTTTCTGCCGCGCTGCTGTTAGGATAAAGAGATAATGTGCGCTCAGTCAATTTTGCACTTGTTAAGTGCAGTTTTGGCATATTGTCGGAAGCCGGAAAAATGGCCACTTTGTTGAGTTTAAGTTGTGCAAGAACATTGCGTGTTAAGGCACTGTATTGGTCATAGCTTGAGAAAGATATCTTATGAAGTTCTTGTGGGACATCGTAATTACCACGAAGGTGAAAACCACAGGCCGAGAGTAGTCCAGTTAATACCAGTATCATGAAGCGTTGAAACAAAGAGAAAGAGCGCATTGATTGTTTTCATCCTAAATTGATTGGGAATTTACCTTAAAACGATTTACCTTAAACCACGAAAGAACATTACTAAAATGGACTAAGGTAAAGAGTTAACACTTAATGAGACTAAAGTTCATGCTCAGTAAGGTTTATAGCAGAACAGTAATCTGGCTCTGCTATGATGACTTTTAATTCATGTTCTGCGTAGTAACTACAAAAATGTGACCAACCCAAACAAGCTAAACATGCGCTTATTCAGGTTGGTATTTGTGTTAATTAGTTCGCAACAATGTTCAGAAGTTTACCAGGAACAAAAATGACTTTACGGATCGTTAGGCCATCTAGGAACTTCTTCGCATTTTCATCCTTAAGACCAAGTTCACGCACCTGTTCTTCTGTTGCGTCAGCAGCCACTGTTAGCTTCGCACGTAGTTTACCGTTGATCATTACAACGATAGTCTTTTCATCTTCAACCAACGCTTTCTCATCGAACGTTGGCCATACGGCGTTATCGATGTCTGCCTCACCTAGCGCAGCCCATAGCTCGTATGAGATGTGCGGAGTGATTGGATAAAGCATAGCAACTACCGCTTTTAATGCTTCATCAAGAATGGCGCGATCTTGTACTGATTCTTGAGGAGCTTTCGCTAGCTTGTTCATCAGTTCCATGATTGCTGCAATTGCAGTGTTGAAGGTTTGACGACGATCGATATCATCCGTCACTTTCGCGATGGTCTTATGAACGTCACGACGAAGCGCTTTTTGGTCACCAGAAAGTGCCGCGGCATCAACGGATTCTGCTGTACCTTTTGAAGAGTGTGCATTAACCAGTTTCCATACACGTTTTAGGAATCGGTTAGCACCTTCAACGCCAGATTCTTGCCATTCTAATGTCATGTCAGCTGGAGATGCGAACATCATGAAGAGGCGCACAGTATCAGCGCCGTACTTGTCGACCATTTCTTGAGGATCAATACCGTTGTTTTTCGACTTAGACATTTTGATCATGCCCGAGTGATTAACGTCACGACCTTCGTTGTCTTTAGCCGACGTGATACGGCCTTTACCATCACGCTCAACAGCAACATCTGTTGGTGCAATCCACTCTTTACCGCCTTTCCCGTTATCGAAGTAGAACGCGTCTGCTAGAACCATACCTTGACATAGTAGTTGCTTGAATGGTTCGTCAGATGTGACGTAGCCGGCATCACGTAGCAGTTTGTGGAAAAAACGTGAGTACAGTAGGTGCATACAAGCGTGCTCGATACCTCCAATATACTGGTCTACAGGGAGCCAGTAGTTTGCTTTTTCTGGGTCGAGGATGTCATCGGCTTGCGGTGAACAGTAACGTGCATAGTACCAAGAAGACTCCATGAACGTATCGAACGTGTCTGTTTCACGTAGAGCAGGTTCGCCGTTGAAGGTGGTCTTAGCCCACTCTTTGTCTGCTTTGATTGGGCTGGTTACGCCGTCCATGACCACATCTTCTGGAAGAATAACAGGTAGCTGGTCAGCTGGCACTGGGTGAACTTCACCGTCTTCTGTGGTGACCATTGGGATTGGTGCGCCCCAGTAACGTTGACGAGATACACCCCAGTCACGCAGACGGAAGTTAACTGTCTTAGTACCTTTGCCTTCTGCTTCTAGCTTCGCAGCAATTGCGTCGAACGCTTCTTGGAAAGCAAGACCATCAAACTCCCCAGAGTCGAATAGGACACCTTTCTCTGTGTAGGCCGCCTCCGATACGTCAAGTTCGCTACCGTCAGCAGGCTTGATAACAGGCACGATGTCTAGGCCGTATTTCGTTGCAAACTCAAAGTCACGTTGGTCGTGCGCTGGTACTGCCATTACCGCGCCTGTACCGTAGTCCATCAGCACGAAGTTTGCTACGTAAACAGGAACTTCACGGCCGTTCAATGGGTGAATTGCAGTAAGGCCTGTTGCCATACCTTTCTTCTCCATTGTCGCAAGCTCAGCTTCTGCTACTTTGGTGTTCTTACACTCTTCGATGAATGCTGCAAGTTCTGGGTTGTTCTCGGCTGCGATAGCGGCGAGAGGGTGACCTGCTGCTATACCAACGTAAGTGACACCCATTAGTGTGTCTGGACGAGTTGTGTAAACTTCTAGGTCTTGTTGACCTTTCACTTCACTGTCTTTTAAGGCAAATCGCAGTTCAACACCTTCAGAACGACCGATCCAGTTGCGCTGCATGGTTTTCACCATTTCTGGCCAACCTTCAAGCTTGTCTAGATCGTCAAGCAGTTCTTGAGCGTATTCTGTGATCTTGATGAACCACTGAGGAATTTCTTTTTGCTCTACAGGCGTGTCACAACGCCAGCAGCAGCCATCTTCAACCTGCTCGTTTGCAAGAACAGTTTGGTCGTTTGGACACCAGTTAACAGAAGAAGTCTTCTTGTAAACCAGACCTTTCTCGTAAAGCTTAGTGAAGAACTCTTGTTCCCAACGGTAGTACTCAGGTGTACATGTTGCGAATTCACGATTCCAATCGTAGCCAAACCCAAGCAGTTTTAGCTGATTTTTCATGTATTCGATGTTTTCGTAAGTCCAAGGGGCAGGGGCGGTGTTGTTTTTAACCGCAGCATTTTCAGCGGGAAGGCCAAACGCATCCCAGCCGATCGGTTGCATGACGTTTTTGCCTTGCAGGCGTTGGAAACGAGATACGACGTCACCGATGGTGTAGTTACGTACGTGACCCATATGCAGTCGACCACTTGGGTATGGGAACATCGATAGGCAGTAGAATTTATCTTTATTTGGGTCTTCACTTACAACAAAGGTTTTGTTGTCATCCCAGTGCTTTTGAACTCTTTGTTCAATGTCTTGTGGATTGTATTGTTCTTGCATCGGTGGTATCCGTTTATCTTGGAATTTGTGAGTTCGGTTAGAACAGACTTAAATAGATCGTCATAGAATACCTAAAGCGAGTGAGCACAACAATAGCCAATCGATACCGAGACACTCTTTCGTCACGGTGATGTAGGAAAGATGGAGGTCAGTAATGCCAAAACGTAAAACCGATTATGAGGAAGTCTTGGAGAATGTCATTGAAACTTTGAAGCACAGCCCTGAAGAAGTGAACAAAGTTTTTGAGACATCAGGGAAAGTAGTCGAAGCTGCTAATAACATGACTAAAGATGAACTTGCGCTCATTTCAGCTTATGTTAAAGCTGATTTAAAAGAATTCGCTGATAGCTATGAAGAAAGTAAGAAAAGTTCTTTTTATCATACTGTCACTAACTCAATATGGCATGGTTTGCTCGAAATTACCGATAGAACTCAAGTGGAGTGGGTAGAGTTTTTTGATGATTTAAAGCATCAAGGGCTTTATGAAGCTGGAGAAGTGATTGGTCTTGGAGTGTTAATTTGTGATAAATGTGGCCATAAAACTCCCTACAACCATCCTACAGTTATCATTCCTTGCATCAAGTGTAACCACACCAGCTTTAGCCGCCAGGCACTCCAGCCTTAAACTTGTTGATCTTTTAATTGCCATAAGTGCTTAATCTTTAGGTAAAAACAGTAGAGAAATGGCGATTCTCTACTGTTTTATTCCAACCCCTGCGACTTTGTTATTGCCGGGAAGATTGACCTTTCGAGCTGATTTGACTACCCGGCGCAAGTGGCTTGTATTTGTTTTCGGCTGCTGAGATGATTTCTGCACCAAGCTAACAGTAAACTGAAAGTCACCCAGAAGTATAAAGGCCAACTGCCGACAGCATGATAAGGCGTTTGCCCTCTGGTTGGAGTCAGCTCAGCTCTTAACACTGCGGTTTCAAATTGAGGAATCTGTTCGATAATTTTACCTTTGTGATCGGTTACCGCAGTCACGCCATTGTTAGTTGAACGAATAAGTGGTTTACCTAGCTCTAATGCTCGCATTCGGGCTATTTCCATGTGTTGTAATGGCCCAATAGAGTGGCCAAACCAAGCATCATTAGAGAGTGTCAGAATAAAATCGGTCTCCGATGTGACGTTTTGCCGCACTTGCTCGCTAAATATGATTTCATAACACAGTGCTGGAGCAGTATGCCTGTCATTTGCCACGATGTTGTCTTGGACAAAGCTTCCTCGGCTGAATGATGACATTGGCAGGTTAAAAAATGGTGCGAGTGGGCGTAAAAAATCTTCTAGCGGGACAAATTCACCAAAAGGCAAGAGGTGATGTTTATGATAACGTTGATTCATATCAAAATGGTAGTCGCCATAAGGGTTAACACCGAGTGATAAGATACTGTTATAAAATTGACCATCATTGTCTTGGTTTACAACACCAGTAATAATCGCGCTGTTGTTTTGTTTAGCTGCTTTATCGATATTAGTAAGAAACGTAGGTACTTCATTTTCAAACGCTGGAATTGCCGCTTCTGGCCAGATAATGATGTCGGCATCCCAATTTTCTCGGGTTAAGTCTGTGTACTTCATTATGGTTGGCCAACGCTCACTTGGACGCCATTTTAAATTTTGGTCAACATTACCTTGGATGAGAGCGACTTTCGTTGTGTCTTCAATTCTTGGAGTAACCCAGTCATGCTGACGAATGCCGTAACCTGAACTGATGATAACCGCAGGGATTAGAAGCATTAACCATTGTTTATGAAACCAGGCATAAGCGAGAGCTCCCGCACTTATTAGCATCATTAAGGTGATTAATTCTACGCCTCCTATCGGCGCAAAACTGGCCAAAGGTGCATCAATTTGGCTATAACCGAGCCATAGCCATGGGAACCCAGTCATTACCCAACCACGTAGCCAATCTGTGACTAGCCATAAAGCGGGTGCAGCAAGCAAAGTGCTAGTTAGGCTAGGTTGAGCAAAAAAACGGTTTTTGAGCCAAGCAAAAAGCCCGGCATAGACAGCTAAATAGGCGACCAACAAGGCCATTAGAAATAGGTTGGCGATAAGAGGCATTCCGCCAAAACCAGAAATACTGACATATACCCAACTAATACCTGCGGAAAATTGGCCAAGTCCCCAAGCATAGCCGATCCACATCGCTCGTTTAGGAGGTTGATTGCCAAGCAATATAAGCAAGATTGCCGGGCTGATAATGGCTAATGGCCAAAGTTGATAAGGGGCAAAAGCTAGGGTGGTGGAGGCGCCAACAAAAGCGGCCACTAAGGGCCGCTTGAGGCGATGAAAAGCTTGATTCATCATTTTATTTTATGAAATTCCCGTAGTTAGGGGAGTGCGTTACTCTTGAGCAGCTTCAACCAGTGTTTCCGTATCTGGAATTGTCACTTGAAGCTGAATGATTCGACGGTTATCAGCTGCAGTTACTTTAAAACTGTAAGCTTCGATTTCAACGATTTCGCCACGAGTAGGAAGGTGGCCAAATGCTGTCATTACCATACCACCCACAGTATCAACTTCTTCATCGCTAAAGTGAGTGCCGAAGGTTTCATTAAACTCTTCAATGGTTGTTAAGGCTCTGACAGCAAAAGTATGCTTACTGAGTTTACGGATATCCGTTTCTTCATCGTCGTCGAACTCATCTTCAATATCCCCGACAATCTCTTCGAGAATATCTTCGATAGTGACAAGGCCGGAAACACCACCGAATTCATCCACTACGATTGCCATATGATAACGTTCTTCGCGGAACTCTTTAAGTAAGCGATCGACTCGCTTACTCTCTGGTACCACAACAGCAGGTCGAATTACTGCCTCAATATCAAACGGGCTACTGCCTGAACCTAGGTATTTAAGTAAGTCCTTCGCTAATAGAATGCCTTCCACATGGTCTTTGTCTTCGCTAATCACAGGATAGCGAGAGTGTTGAGCATCTGTAATAAGAGCGATCAAGGTATCAAGATCGTCAGTACGCTCAACAGTCACCATTTGCGAGCGCGGTATCATAATGTCACGCACACGCATTTCGGAAATCTCCATGACACCTTCAAGCATATCTCGAGTGTCGTGGTCGATAAGGTCATTGACTTCAGAGTCGCGAATGACATCCACGAGTTCTTGGCGATCTTTTGGCTCGCCTTGAAATAGTTGACCTAGACGTTCAAAGAAGGACTTTCTACTCGGACCTTCCGCCTTTTCTTTCTTATCTTCATTAGAAGAAGGAGAATTATCTTCGTTCATTGTTTCTCAATTAAGTAACGCTATCAGATGTGTGATAGCTCACGTTGAAAGGCGATAAGGTTGAATCTCGCCTTTACCTGTCGAGCAGTGAATGACTACTCTTTTTCAGCTAAGTATGGGTCTTGATATCCCATACCTTGCATGATTTCTGTTTCGAGGGACTCCATCTCTTCAGCTTCGTCATCCTCAATATGATCATAACCTAGCAGATGCAAGCTGCCATGTACAACCATATGAGCCCAATGTGCTAGCAAAGGCTTATTCTGCTCTAGGGCCTCTTTTTCAACTACTTGGCGGCAAATGATCAAGTCACCCAGTAGGTCCATTTCTATGCCCGGTGGTACTTCAAATGGGAAAGAAAGTACATTAGTCGACTTATTTTTACCGCGATATTCGTAGTTTAGTTCGTGGCTCTCTTTTTCATCAACAATGCGAATGGTTAACTCAGCTTGAGGTTGAAAAAGAGGAATAGTTTTATCTAACCAATGCTGAAAATCTTGTTCTGAAGGTAGGTTTTCTTGGTTTTCGACTGCCAGTTGCAAATCAAGTTCAATTGCCATGGTTATGTTATTCCTTAGTCGCGGCGACTTGTGAGTTTAGCTCCGCTTTTGCCGCTTCGAGTAATTTGGCATCACGCTCCTCGCGGCGACGTTTCTCGAACTCTTTGCGCTCTTTTTGGTCTTGTGCTTCCCACTTTTCGTAGGCATTGACGATTCTGGCGACAACTGGGTGACGAACAACATCGTCTGCTTGGAAAAAGTTAAAGCTGATGTCATCGACTTCGCTGAGCACTTCGATTGCGTGACGAAGGCCAGATTTTGCCCCACGTGGTAAGTCAATCTGAGTGACGTCACCTGTAATCACTGCGCGCGAGTTAAAGCCTATACGGGTCAAGAACATCTTCATTTGCTCTACCGTGGTGTTTTGGCTTTCGTCTAGAATGATGAAGGCGTCGTTCAAAGTACGACCACGCATGTAAGCAAGAGGTGCAACCTCTATCACGTTACGTTCAATCAGCTTTTCTACTCGCTCAAAACCCAACATTTCAAATAAAGCGTCATACAGAGGACGTAAATAAGGGTCAACTTTCTGGCTTAGGTCTCCAGGTAGGAAGCCCAGTTTTTCACCCGCTTCAACGGCTGGTCGAGTTAATAGAATACGACGGATCTCTTGACGTTCTAATGCATCTACAGCAGCCGCGACGGCTAGGTAAGTTTTACCTGTACCCGCAGGACCAATACCGAAGGTGATATCATGGGTGACCATGTTGATCAAGTATTGAGCTTGATTGGGTGTACGTGGCTTAATCACGCCTTTTTTCGTTTTAACGAAAACTTCTTTGCCATGCGCGAGGTCAGAGTCGGTATTTTGTTCTAATACGCCAGATTCTTTAATCGCTAAGTGAATTTGCTCTGGTTCAATATCGGGTGTTTCGCCACGAACTGTTGCAGTATCAACATACAGGGACTTCAGAATATCAAGTGCAGCGGCTGCAGTATGTGGTTTACCGACAATGGTAAAAAGATCGCTACGATGGTTTATCTCAACGCCTAGTCTGCGTTCTAAATGCTTGATATTGTCATCGAATGGGCCGCACAAACTTGCAAGTCGGCGGTTGTCGGAAGGTTCTAGATTGATTTCTAGCGTTACGATTTTATTGCTCAATGTTGCCTCTCATTATTTGCCATGATGGGTGAGCCTGATAACGACCAGGCTCACATGGCTTTTTAAGAGCTTATGGCGTAAAAGTAGCTACACCTAGCTCATCTTCGCGACGTGTTTTCGCCATCATTTGCGTTGGTGAAATCACACTACGAAGGTCCATATCTTTTTCTGTACGTACTAATTCACCGCGAAGTGAGTTAGCAAATACATCGGTAATTTTAACGTCAACAAACTGACCGATAAGCTCTGCGTTGCCTTCAAAGTTTACAACACGGTTGTTCTCTGTACGAGCACGAAGTTCCATCAAGTTCTTCTTCGATGGGCCTTCAACCAGTACACGCTGCTCTGTACCTAGCATAAGGCGTGAATAACGCATTGCTTGGCCATTAATGGTGTGCTGTAGCTCGTATAGACGTTCTTTTTTCACTTGTTCAGATAGATCACACGGGTAATCTGCTGCAGGAGTGCCCGGACGAGGAGAGAAGATAAAGCTAAAGCTCATGTCAAAATCAACGTCTTTAATCAGTTTCATTGTATCTTGGAAATCTTTGTCTGTTTCTCCAGGGAAACCGACAATGAAATCTGAACTGATTTGAATGTCTGGGCGAGCTTTACGTAGCTTACGAATGATCGATTTGTATTCAATACCTGTATGAGGACGTTTCATCATGGTAAGGATACGATCACTGCCGCTTTGTACTGGCAAGTGAAGGAAGCTCACTAGTTCAGGCGTATCTTCATATACAGCGATGATATCATCAGTGAATTCTAGAGGATGGCTGGTTGTGAAACGAATACGGTCAATACCATCAATAGACGCCACAAGACGCAGTAATTCAGCAAATGAACAAATCTCGCCATCATGCATTGGACCACGGTAAGCATTGACGTTTTGGCCAAGTAGGTTTACTTCACGAACACCTTGCTCAGCAAGCTGTGCTATTTCGTAAAGCACGTCGTCCATTGGACGGCTGACTTCTTCACCACGAGTGTATGGAACGACACAATAAGTACAGTACTTAGAACAGCCTTCCATAATAGAAACAAAAGCGGTTGCTCCTTCAGCCTTAGGCTCAGGTAAGCGGTCGAATTTCTCGATTTCTGGGAATGAAATATCCATTACAGGAGCGTCATCTGACTGAGATTGTTTGATCATCTCAGGTAGACGGTGAAGTGTTTGTGGGCCAAAAATAACATCCACATATGGTGCGCGTTCACGGATGTGATCACCTTCTTGGGTCGCCACACAGCCGCCCACACCAATAACAACGCCAGATTTTTTATCTTTTAGTGTTTTCCAACGACCAAGCTGGTGGAACACTTTTTCTTGTGCTTTTTCGCGGATCGAACAGGTGTTAAGTAGAAGAACGTCTGCTTCCTCTGGCTCTTCAGTTAGCTCGTAGCCATTTGCAGCATTAAGCAGGTCGGCCATTTTAGATGAATCGTATTCGTTCATCTGGCAGCCCCAGGTTTTAATTAGCAGTTTCTTACTCATCTCACTTCGCTCGTTGTGTTGTTCTTAAATTTAGAGAGCTATTGCTCAAATTATAGCCGCCTTTATAGCGGTAAGCCGCGTATTGTACTGCTTTAAAAAGCACCTGACTAGTGATCTGATGAATTCTCTGTAAACCCTAATGAAATCTCGTTTTTTACTTTACACTTAAGTCACATTAAGATGCTGCACTTAATGCGATAAATTAGTATTTTATAGAAAGGTTTTAGTTAAATCATTTTGTAAAAACAGCGGTGGAAAGTACAATTAATAAATGCCAATTAATCAATACGATGAAGAGCAAAAAATGAACAAGTATGACATCGCCATAATTGGGGGCGGTATGGTCGGAGCTGCCGTGGCTGTAGGGTTTGCCAAGCAAGGTAGAAGCGTTGTAGTCGTAGAGGGCGCAGAGCCGATAGCTTTTGATGTTTGCCAACCACTGGATATTCGGGTGTCTGCAATTTCTCACCAGTCGGTGAAATTGCTTGATTCATTAGGCGCCTGGTCTGAAATTGAGAAAATGCGTGTTTGTCCTTACCGTCGCTTAGAAACGTGGGAACATCCTGAGTGTCGGACTCGCTTCCACTCCGATGAGTTATCACTCGCACAACTCGGCTATATTGTTGAAAATCGCCTAATTCAGTTGGGTCTTTGGCAGACCTTTACTCAGCACGATAATTTGACGGTTATGTGCCCAGATCGTTTACAAGATATCGAGTTTTCAGATGTTCATCTTGTCACGTTGGAAAGTGGTGAGCAATTTGAAGCAAGCTGGATTATTGGTGCCGATGGGGCGAATTCTAAAGTTCGTCAGTTGGCTGATATTGGTGTGACGGCTTGGGATTATCGTCAACATTGTATGTTAATCAATGTTAAGACCGAACAAGGACAGCAAGATATTACTTGGCAACAATTTACACCGGCAGGTCCTCGTTCATTTTTACCTTTATGCTCTTTATCTCAAGATGGTCAAGAAATCGGGCAAGGATCTCTCGTTTGGTATGACTCACCAAAACGTATTAAACAGTTGTGTGCAATGACGAAATCACAATTGAGAGAAGAAATCCTACGTCATTTCCCTACTGAGCTGGGCGATATCGAGGTATTACAGTCGGGTTCATTCCCATTGACACGTCGTCATGCACAACGTTATTCGAACAAGCAATGTGTTCTTGTCGGTGATTCGGCTCATACAATTAATCCACTTGCGGGACAGGGTGTAAACCTAGGCTTCAAAGATGTTGAAGCATTATTAGCCATCACCGATAAACAACAAGTGCTCAGTGATGCTTTGTTAGCTCAGTATGAGCGTGTTCGTCGCCCTGATAACTTGCTTATGCAAACAGGTATGGATATTTTCTACAAAGGCTTTAGCAATGATTTAGGTCCTTTGAAGTTTGCCCGCAATGCTGCTCTAAAGCTGGCAGAGAATGCAGGTCCACTCAAAGCTCAAGTCTTAAAGTACGCACTGGGTATGTAAATTTAATGGGGTGAGGTAGAAACAATAAAGCGAGCCATGTGCTCGTTTTTTATTGCTTCATTAAAGTTATTACCTACAGCGCTATTCGGGTTAGCTCAACAGAGGGTTAAAATAATAAATGGATAAAGAAAAACCCAGCATAAAAATGCTGGGTTTTCATATG
>NZ_BJXJ01000013.1 GCF_007990935.1 Vibrio sagamiensis NBRC 104589 | reverse complement strand
GTCGAAGCGTTACAAAAGGGTACGTATGCAGACCCTAGCAATCCAACGGCGGAGGAAATTCAAGCGGTGATTGATGCTGTCAACACTAGTGAAGCTAATTTAGATGCTCTGGCGGAAGATATTGCAGGTAATGCAGATGGCGTTACAGTTACCCCAGACCAACTCAATGCGATTAAGGGAGTGGATGGTGTAACAGCTGATAATTTGGATGAATATATTGATGCGCTTCTAGATGGTACTTATGCCGATCCAAATAATCCAACAGCGGAAGAAGTCCAAGAGGTTATTGATGCGGTCAATGCAAATAAAGATGGAATGGATGCGGTGGCTGAAGATATAGCGGGTAATGCGAATGGTATCACTGTTACCCCAGAGCAACTGAATGGCATTGACGGTGTAGACGGTGCGACAGCTGATAATTTAGATGAGTATGTTGAAGCACTACAAAATGGTACATATGTAGACCCGAGTAACCCAACAGCGGAAGAAATTCAGGCAGTGGTAGATGCCGTCAATACCAGCGAAGCCAATTTAAGTGCGGTGGCAGAAGATATTGCAGGTAATGCGGATGGCGTCACTGTTACTCCAGATCAGTTGAATGCTATTGATGGCGTAGATGGTGTAACAGCCGATAATCTGGATGAATATATTGAAGCGCTAAAAAATGGTATTTATGCCGATCCAAATAACCCAACAGCAGAGGAAATTCAAGCAGTGATTGATGCAGTTAATGCTAGTGAAAATGGGTTAAATGCTTTGGTGGAGGACATTGCGGGTAATGCGGATGGCGTTACTGTTACGATTGAGCAACTCAATGCGATTGAAGGGGTAGATGGTGTAACAGCCGATAATCTGGATGAATACATTGAAGCGCTAAAAAATGGCACTTATGCCGATCCAAATAATCCTAAAGCAGATGAAATTCAATCGATTATTAATACAGTTAATGCCAGTGAATTAAGCCTAAAAGAGTTGATTGAAGACATTTCTGGTAACACTAACGGAATTTCCATGACAGCCGATCAGCTGAATTCTATCGATGGAGTTTCTGGAGTCGACTCGGACAATATTGCTGACTATAACTTAGCGTTACAAGCGGGTACATATGTGGATCCTACAAATCCAACGGCTGAAGAAATTCAAGCCATTATCGATCGAGTTCATACTAATCAAACATTGTTGTCATCTGATTTAGATTTAGATTTAGATGGTTTAACAGAAGAGCAAGAAGCATTACTTGGTACTTTAGATAATGAAGCGGACTCTCACAGTGAGCATCAGGATGGTGTACATGGCGACAACGGAGTTATTGATGCTCATGAAGATTTAGATGGTGATGGTTTAAACAATCTCAGTGAGCTTACTTGTGAATTGGATCCCCTTCAAAATAGTGGTGGAGACAGCAACTTTGTTTCATTACTTGGCATGGTAAATAATGATCCAAACGGTGATTGGGATTACGATGGTATTTCAAATCAACGAGAAATGGAACTAGGAACAAATCCAGTCAGTGCAAATGAGAGAGACACCAATGGTAATAGTATTCCGGATATCATAGAAATTATCTTACTTCATGATGGTGGTAACCATACGGTGACATTATCTGATGATACAGATGGGGATGGTCTGCATGATATTTACGAAGTTATGAAAGGATTTGATTTTAAAGACTCTAACAATCCAACGATTAATGGCTCTGATGTAGATATTAATAACGGGTTAACTTTAGCCCAAGAGACATTGTTATCAGCAATTGAAAAGGATTTTGATAATGATGGTGTTAGCAATGAAGAAGAAATCTTGGCGGGAGCCGACCCTAGTATCAGTGATAATATTCCTCTATGGGTTAGTAATAAATTACGAGATAAAGATGGTGTTGTTAGCTTTATCCTTCATGCACCGGGAGTTCAGGCTGGTGAGCGAGATATCATGTGGACTCTTCCTGATGGTTTAGATTTACCTACTGACACTCAATTGACAGGCAATACTCTCTTTATCCCGAATAAAACTTATCCGGCAGGACGCTATACAGGTCAAGTTGAATTGACGAAATATATTGGTAGTGCCATTGTTAATTTAGTTACTGAATTCGAAGTGTTGGTTAAGATAAGTGGTGAGATCATCATTGATGTCGACCATGATGGTATAGATGATGCTGTTGATTCAATAATTGAATCCCCTTGTATTAGCACACAAATTTTGACAGATGATTCGCATGCCATCATTGTGGAAGAGGGAGTTCATCCAAAAGTTGCGGATTATGCACAGAGTGTCGATTCATCCTCAGCGGTTGTGCCAATGGAAAACTTCATGAACTTTTATGAAGTTCCATCTCCAGACGGTGGCGTGCATCACGAGGTTTATGACATGCAATTACAACTCAATGGTTCAAAGGACAGTGTTCAAACAGTATTACCAATGTCTGAATCAATTGGTAATGATGCCACATTGTTCAGTATGTCCACTGATGGCGATTGGTCTGACGAATCTTATCAGTCTCAGTCTGGTCAAAGACAATCTGTGATGTCATCAGATTGGTTAAACAATGAGGAAGGCATTTGTCCATCTTCAAAAGAAAAAGATAAATTTACTTCTGGCCTTAATACTGGTCACCATTGTGTACTTCTCAATGCTGTAGATGGTGGTGCTTTTGACAGAGATGGAGAAGTAAATGGAGAGATACATCTTAGTGTGACAGTTGCAGAGCCATTAAGATCGCCGTTAGCGGTTGTAGAAGTTGGTCGTAGTGCCGGTGGTAGCCTAGGTTGGATGTCAATAATGGGTCTAATGGGTTTACTAGTCCGTAGGTTGCTTATTTCAATGACGCTAGCCCCCATCCTACACATTTCGTTGGTAAATGCACAAGCTCACCCTTATGTTGGTGCTGCCTTAGGAGGAAGTTACCTTTCTCCGTATAGTAGTGAACAAGGTTTTAAAGTGACAAACCATAGTGATGTAGCTTATCAATTATTTATAGGCTTGGAAGAAGGGGACTTTACTGTTGAAGGGTATTATACCGAAATGGGGAAGGCGACAGTTAGATTTACTTCTGGAAATGAGGCATACATAAAGTACAGAAACTTTGGTATTGAAGGGCAGTATCACTATCCTTTAAATGAAGAGTTTAAGGTTTATTTGAGTAGTGGATTAAATTTTGTAAAAGGTTCAAGTAATGACGTTGATGTTAAGGAAAAACATCATTCTTCAGTGAGTATTGGTGTTGGGGTTCGCTGGGACTTTATGCCAGATTGGTTCGCTAGGTTACAATTGCAAAGCTATAGTCGTGATGACCAAGTGCTATTATTACGTTTATCTAAGCATTTATAACGTTAAAGTTCGTGAAGTGATATTTAAATGATTTGAACGAAATAAAATACTTTTTCATTACAGTTAAAATATAAAGAAATCCCTAAGGCTCAAACCTCTTAGGGATTTTATCCAAATTAAAAGCCAGAATTTATTCGTCAAAAAGGCCTAGGTGTTCTTTTGCATATGCTTCAAATTCGTCACAACCACCAATATGGTCTTGGTCGATAAAGATTTGAGGCACAGTTTCAACGGGTTTGCCTACGGTCTTTTCTAAATCTGCTTTAGAAATACCTTCTGCGTGAATGTCTACATAACGGTAATTAAAGTCATCACGCTTTGCTTTTAGTGTTTCTGCATGTTCTTTTGCACGAACGCAAAATGGGCAAGCAGGGCGACCAAAGATAACTACGAACATAAGCTTAATTCTCCTGAAATTCGAGTTTCGTATCAGAGTGACAGCTATAAAGCTTTACTCTTAAATTTTGAGATTACTATGCACGATTCTTTTTAGGAAATAAAGCAGCATTTTCTTCTCACTATGATAGGTGAAAACTATCGTACAAAGTTTGAACGCAATTTGTAGGTTTTCTACAAAACGTCATCAAAACCAACGCCCTTAGTACGGATTGAATTTATCGTAGCGGCTATCTTTTAAAGCATCTTTAACTCGTTTTAGGTTTTCACGGAAACCAGTACCTCGACGAAGAGTAAAGCCTGTAGCTAAAACATCGATTACGGTCATCTGAACGACACGGCTTGCCATTGGCATGTAAACGTCGGTGTCTTCTGGTACATCAAGCGTAATAGCTAGTGAGCTTGCTTTTTCAAGAGGGGAGCCTTTTGCTGTGACTGAGATTACCGTTGCTCCATTTTCTCGGGCTAAATTGGCTATTTCAACAAGGCTTTTTGTTCTACCAGTGTGAGAAATTAAAACAATTACGTCGTTATCGCTACAGTTAATACAACTCATTCTTTGCATAAGAATGTCATCAAAGCAGCTAATAGGAATATTAAAGCGGATAAACTTGTTTTGAGCATCACGTGCAACAGCAGAAGATGCACCTAAACCAAAGAATGAAATTCGTTTAGCTTGTGTCAACAAATCGACAGCACGATTGATTTGCATTGCATCAAGGCTATTTTTAGCGACATCTAGGCATGCCATGGTTGATTCAAATATTTTATGGGTATAGGCATCTGGGCCGTCGTCTTCTTCAACATTACGATTAACGTAAGGGGTCCCATTAGCCAAGCTTTGAGCAAGGTGTAGCTTAAAATCTGGGAAGCCTTTGGTGTCTAGACGGCGACAGAAACGATTGACTGTTGGTTCACTGACATCTGCCATTTTAGCTAATGTTGCAATGCTTGAATGAATAGCAGTTTGAGGAGATGCCATAATTACTTCGGCAACTTTACGTTCTGACTTACTAAAATTTTCTAAATTTTTTTGTACTTTTTCTAATGTATTCATAGTGTTCACGAAGGCATAGAGAACAACTTGCTGGTTCTGTTAACGTGGAATAGTTTTATTAATAAAAGCGTTAACGAAAACTACCAGCACCATAGATTTATTATAAACCCGAACCTTAAATCGGTTATACCAAATATAGTTACTATTTAGTAAGAATTTGACAGCCCTCAAACTAAATATCTAAAAAGACAAAACGAGATATAGTATAAAGTGTAAAGAACTGCGTTTTAATGCTTATCAATATGAAGTGGTGATTTTGTTATAATTTATGTTTAATTACTTTATTGAATGTTAAGCTGCTACATGATGAACATAGAATGAGCAAATCCATGAATTAAAAGTGGAATAAATTTTCTCTTTTTGTTTAGAACTGAAAACATATGAGAAGGTGGGTGGGAATTTACCAAAGCAAATGGAGTTACTTAGGTAAATTCAGTATGTCCATAACAGATTCGATAGCCCTAAATCTTATTTTGTCATTTCAATGATATTTAATGCATCATGAGAGATTTTATCTAATAAGCTAGAAGCTTGGAGTGCAATTTGGCGTTGTTCTTTCAAGATAGCATATAAATGGTCATTGGAAGTCAAAGGGTTTGCAAGTACAACACGGAAAACGATGGTGTTTAGGTTCTCCCAATGTTTTGGATTAAGTTGAGTTCGAGAAACAAAAGACTTTCCCGTCTCACGTTGACGCTTTTGAATAAACTGTGTGAGTTCATTGAGAAGCTCGTTCAGTCCCTTTTTCTGTTGGTAAGTAGCTTTTTCAAGAGCTAGACGTACGTGCTTAGGTAAGTATCGATATGTTAGCAAACATAGTTCAGGCTTAGACACCAACTCGAAGTCGTCCTGCTCTTTTATAAGAGAAGCAAAAAAGTTTGCTTTTTCTATACTTTGGTTAATTAATAACTCGTAACCAGGCCGACTTATAATATGCATGGCCGCATAGACTAACATTGCCATTCCTGAGCGAGAGCCCTCTAGAGTATGGCTACCCAAATCTTTTGACCCTTTACGAAGAATGTATTGGGCATGATGTTCAATAGAGTTCATCATGTCTGGGTCTTTAAATAAAACCATTCCAGCACCCATTGGAATGTAGAGTTGTTTATGTGCATCAATTGTGACGGAATCAGCCAATTCAATCCCTTTTAATAAAGAACGGTGTTGAGTGGACATTAAAGTCGCTCCACCCCATGCAGCATCGACATGAAAGTGACATTGTTTTTCTGCGCAGACCTGGGCAATTTGGTCAAGAGGATCGACATTCCCTGTTTCTGTTGTACCAGCAATACCGACTACTGCAAACACCTTGATCTTTTTGTCTTGTAATTGGTTAAATGTTTTCTTTAACTCATCAATGTCAACTCGATTGTATTCGTCAGTTTTTACTGTAATAACGCCTTCTTGGCCAATACCGAGAACATCGGCTGCTTTTTTGAGTGAGTAATGACCGCGTTCAGATACCAAGATAGCTAAGCCTTCATAACCATAGTATTTCATGGCCTTAAAAACGCCTTCTTTCTCTATTCCTTTGAATTGTTCATCTGCTTTTAATGCTTGGTTACGAGCAACCCAAAGAGCGGTAATATTTGCAATCGTCCCTCCTGAGCAAAAAGCACCTAGAGAGTGTGCAGAACTATGCATCCACTGGGTATAAAAATGGTCACTTTGTTCATAGATCAAACGATGTAACATTCCAAGGACCTGTCTTTCTAGAGGGGTGAAAGCCTTTGAAGTTTCAATTTTGACCAAATTTTGATTAAGAGCAATCATTATCTTTGACAGAGGCATCAAAAAGTAGGGTAAGGCCGATGTCATATGACCAATAAAACTAGGTGCTGAGGTATGGACTGAATGTGATACTAAAGTATCCAAGAGGTACTGAGTATGTTCCGACACGAACTCAGGTTTTTCTGGAATATGCGCAGAAGAAAAATCTTTTTCAATTTCGTGCAAAGGCTTTTCTTCTGCTACGATGTGTTCACGCAGAAATTGGTTTAAGTTTTGAGATAAGCTCTGATCTATTTTAGTCAACGTTGATTCGGGACCTTCAGGAATGGTGAAGATCTTCAATAGACTATCAAAGCTAACGTCAGCAGTTTTCTGTTCCTTAACCATAGCAAAGAATCTTTGTAATTATTAGACAATGCGAGCGACACAATCTAAACCAAAAATAGATTAATGTCCCGTTTTAATTCTGAATACTACTGAATCCGTTAAGTTTTAACAGGAAGTTATTCACAGTGTTTATTTTCAACATTTTCAATAGACTGGTTGTATTTAGCCAGCGCAGGTTCAATATTCTTGGGGTGGCTAAGTAAATCAGCAAATGCTGAGCGGAGAGCATAATTTTTAGGGTGGTTTTCTGATTGACGGTCGTTAAAGGTTTTCTGGGCAACTTTACCCAGCTTATCTGTTCTTGTTGATAGTAACTTTACATCACTTTGTTGTAAAAGGAGCCAAGATTCGACGGAACGCTCAGTTTTGACATGACTTGGTTCATTGTTTAAAAAATAGTGCACAGCCTCACGGTTTAACTCGAAATGGTTTTTACGTCCATCCAAAAACCATTGGCCTGCTTCATACAAATCGGGGTTTTGCTCCGTCGTTATCGCAACCAAATCTTTATACCATTGGAGAGAGGCATCGACATAAGAATCGTATTTGGCTATGAAGCAAGCTTTATCGGAGGCAAGGACCATGGATGAATTAATTACTAGTAGTGTTGCAAGGGCTAAGCGTATCATTTCTATTCCTTTACTATGTTGCTGTTTTACTTGCTTGTGTATATATCAAAAGTGATTTGCTGTGCTATTTATTCTAAATCAGTTCTAAAGAAGAAAATTTATAGTTACAGTGGATTTCAAAGCGCAATCAAAGTCCACTTACTGTGAGGACTTCTTGAATGCCACTTTGAAAATCAATGTCACTCAGATTACTAAGGCTAAATATGATTTCAGCACCAGTAAGATCAAACTCGACTTCATGATCGTTAATTCTGTCATCTTGGTTACGGAACATAAGTAGATGGCTTGCTATTCGAGCAACGTCAAGATAGCTGACCTCAGGACGGTTTGTTTTGTATATTTTAGTATTGGAGGATACCTCACAAAAATCGATATCAAACCCCCATTTTTTAAGTATGTGCTGGCTGATGGAAGGACAACGTATTTGAAACACTTGTAGTGCCAAATTTGGATCGAGGTAATTGCCTTCGCTAAGGTATTGGTGATATTCATTGATTAAACAGAACAGTCCAATATCAGCAAGTAGACCTGTTAGTAAAGCTTTATCTTGTTCTAAGTGCCCATATAAATTATCTTCATGTTTACGGAATTGTTGGGTTACCAGTACCATCGCTGCCCCTAGCTCTCGTGACATAGTAGCACTTTTGGTTAAAATATCATTACACTCTTTACTCAGAGCAACTGAATGCTTGAGCTGTTCAATAGCTTGCGCCGTGACAATATCTCTAACACGGAAAATACCCAAGCGAGATACTGCGATAATGAGATCATTACAAGTAATATTACGTCGATTAAAGATAACGGAGTTAGCAACTCGGATAACGTTAGCTGCAAGTCCAGGATCTTCCAGAAGAGTGTTTGCTACATCTAGGACTGTGGTACTTTCCTCAGAACATAGTTGTTGAATTTTTAGTACAGCATCAGGAATTGGTGGTAGTGCTATTTTCCCTAGCGATATAGACTGTTTTACCAATTTAGCAAACTCTGATTCTAATGCATTAATCAGATTTTCTTTGTTGTGTGTAAGCCAAAAGAATGAGAGATGTTCCATAATACTATAAGAGTCGATTACTTTTTGTTAGTTTACCTTCAGAAAATCACAGTTAGCAATGAAATGGAAGGGTATAGTGAGAAAGGTGAACAAAGGTTAAGCATGTTGTAATTAATTACATAAATACTGATTTATATCGTGTTTTTAATCACACCTTTGTAAGGACTCTATACTTAGTTTTACAGGTGTATCACTTTGGCGGATCTAACTTCAGTTATTTAAAATGAGAAATTAGTCACGTATGCTTGATTTGTTTTTTGTCAATTGTGATATAGATCTTAACTATTTTTTATATGTTAAGTATTATTAAAACGATTGGTGAACATAAATTAAAAATATCACCAAATATTTTTTATTAACCGCGCAACATTTTGGAGCGCATTTTTGCTGCTGTTATCTGGTAAGACACGAATCGGGGTAATTTATTCAGGTTGAGGGTCAAAGGAGATGACAGAAACAGAACAAAAGTTTTTCAATTATGTGGACAAATTTCATCAATACCAAAAGCGTTCAATGTTTGGTGGGGTTGGAATGTTCAGTGATGATGCAATGTTTGCTTTAGTCAGTAATGAAAATTGCTACTTAAGAGGTGGAGCCAAGCTTGACGGAATATTTACTGAATTAAAGTGCGAAAAATACAAACATGTGAAAAAGCAAACAACAGCGACCGTTAACTACTACGATGTGACAAAGTTGTTTTTAAATGGTTTTAATGAATTGGATGACTTACTAGAAAAATCAATACGTTGTGCTAATGAAGATCGGCTGTACCAAAAGTCTTTTGCGAGTCGACGCTTACGTGATTTACCTAACATGCAGTTAACGCTTGAAAGAATGGTTAAGAAAGCGGGTATTAGTGACGTGGAGACATTTTTAGACCTTGGTGCGGTTAAAGTTTTCAATCAAGTTAAAAGTGCATACGGAAGTGATGTTGATATCAAACTTTTATGGAAGTTCGCTGGTGCTGTTGACGGTATCCATTGGAAGCTTCTGCAAGAGCCTCTTAAGAAGCAACTACTATCAATGTGTGATTAAAAAGAGGTACTTCTTATTGATATCAACTCTGTAAATCGAAATTTGCATTGGTTT
This sequence comes from Vibrio sagamiensis NBRC 104589, assembly GCF_007990935.1. Taxonomy (GTDB): domain Bacteria; phylum Pseudomonadota; class Gammaproteobacteria; order Enterobacterales; family Vibrionaceae; genus Vibrio; species Vibrio sagamiensis. The sequence goes on along the minus strand of NZ_BJXJ01000013.1, from coordinate 101,387 downwards.
TGCAACCAAGTAAGTTCAAGAAATGTGCTCAGAGATAGTGTTAAGAGTCAATTATTTTGAAGTGACTTGGATAAAAAGCATATAACTGGGAAGTGTTACCTTGCTATATGCTTTTTGCTTATTAATCAGCTTTGGAGCTTAAACGGTCACAGAATTAGAATTTAAAACGTGTGGTAAACATCAATTGGTCATCGTAAAAATCGTTTATTCTAGCTTCTGCACCAATTGAAAATAATTCTGTAGAATGGAAACGCGCGTAGATGGAAGCAATCCAGTTATCATCGTTATCAAGTGAAACATAACCTCCTTTACCGCCAACCTCAAGTTGTGGTCCGAGCCATTGACGTACGCCTATATTTAACTCCATTCCGGCATCCGTACTGGTTGAGCTTGAAGGTTTTGCCACTCTCAATAGCATTGCACCTGTCAGATCTGCCCAGTTATTTATAGGAGAATGAAACCCAAACCCAGCCGCTGCGTCAAAGTCGCCGTCTAACTCTGAGTCTATACGAGCAAGCATGTGTGCGTTAGGATGAATTGATGAACTGAAGCCCGCCCCAAAGGTGACTGGACTAGCTCCAATCCTAGCTTCTGCATAGTCATAGCTGAAGTTACTCGCAGTAGCAGGAGTATTATAATTATTGGCAGCAATTGTCTGCTGAGATGCCAATAAAAGGATTGTAGCTAATAGTGTTTTACGCATAATTAACGGTAAGCCCTGTAGTGAAATTCCATGTCTCCAAGATTTTACTTGGAGGGTTGTCTGGTTATATACCCAAGTCACCTCAATTTGAAACAAGTTTTTAAAGTCACTTGGGTATTCCCCATAATAATCAAAACCAGAAGCTACGACCAACAAAATGTGTTCATTGATGATAATTCTGTCACCTTTAGGGTCATTCTTACAGATTTTTGTATGTAATATATTTAGAGAGCAATGTATATTTTTGACTCACCACATCATTAAAAATGAATTTTTATCCGATACGATGAAAGAATTTGATAGATTATCCTTACTTTCAATCATAAAATCTGTGATCTGAAACGTATTATTTTACCACATCCATCACCTTACCATGGTTGTACAGTAGTGTCTGAATGCCAGCTATGTGATCATGTCAATGGGTGAATAAAATTCTAAACTTACATCTGAAAAACTCAAAATTACCGCTTCGAACGTTATTATTCACAGTGAGGATTTAACGTCATTAGTTTGATATGTCACAATGTTTTATCCTTGTTAGGTTTAGGGTAGACTGGGTAAAATATTCAAAAAGTGATGATATGAAAAATTTTAAAAAGTTAGGTGCTATTGGCGGTGCGATCTCTCTTGCCTTATGCTGGCCACTTGCTGTCGGGCAAATTGGGCAATCCATTATAGAAAATGGTATTGCTGAGATGAATTCAGATGAGATAAAAGCAGAAATTGTCAGTTATGATCGTAGTTACCTTTCTTCCGTTGTTTTGACACGATACACAGTTATTAATCCAGAGATAAAATCCAAATTAGAAAGTGATGATATTCCTACAACCTATGAGGTGCATAGCGACTTAACGCATGGACTGACTAGTTTGACGGCTGATACTAAGTTGATTGGCGAAAGCTTTATTCCATTAACAGTGAACAGCACCACACAGCTTAATGGTAATACCACTTTTAATCTTAACTTAGATAGCTGGAATCATCACAACCAGTCAAAAGGGACGACTGTCTCATCCAGCCCTATTAGTATTACGGGGGAAGCAACCATTCTTGGTGACATTGCCTATCAACTAGATTTGCCTTCTATCCAAGTAGATTTCAACAACGGTGAAGAGCTTCATTTGAGTGGTTTGAAAGGGCAAGGTAAAGGCAAAAAAACCGATGGTTATTGGTTAGGAAACCAAAATTTCTCATTAAAAAAGTTTAATATCCTCGATCAAGAGCAACAGCCCATATTTTTCTTAGAAAATATTCAATATATTGCTAAGAGTGTTCCAAATGAAGCAGGAGATAAGATCAACTCTAGTTTGTTGTTGAATGCTAAACATCTTATGTTAAAGAATAAAGGCGTGATTGAAAACTTAATCTTTGATATGGCGATTAAAAGCATCGACCGTTCAGCCTTAGCTAATATGATATCCAACTACAAAAACTCAGATGAACTAAACATGCAAGACAGAAAAAGATTACTTTCTGATCTTGACTTACTAGTAGAGCGAGGATTTGAAATGAATTTGAATAAACTTTCGTTTACTTTGAATGAATCAAAGACTCATAGTGAGTGGTTAGTGAAAGTGTTACCAGGCACTAAAAGTGCCACCAAAGACCCATTTCAATTGCTATCGATGATAACTGGCTCTATAAATACTTATATTGCTGAAGGGTTGATACATTCTTACCCTGCTCTTAAACAAGAAATTGATAAGCTAATTACTTTGAAGTTAGTTGATAAGCAGAACGATGGCTATCAACTTAGTACTCGAATCTCAGATGGAAGTCTAACGCTGGACAATGGTAAGGAACTCCCATTAATTAGCCTTTTTTTGACGGTCTTGAAGCAATAAGAAAATCACACAGTATGCAAGATTACCCTAACTAGATATTTTATTTCTTACTATTTACTCAGCAGGAGCAATGTGGAGCATGAGAAAAAATACGGAGCAGGTCTTTAATTTTAGTGCAGGGCCTGCAGCTTTACCTAAAGCGGTTATGCAGCAAGCTCAAAAAGAGTTCATCAACTGGCAAGAACTAGGCACTTCGGTAATGGAAATGAGTCACCGTAGCAAAGCCTTTATCAAAGTTGCTATTGATGCAGAGCAAGACCTCCGAGATCTACTCAATATTCCGGATAATTATAGAGTACTTTTCTGCCAAGGAGGAGCTAGGGCGCAATTTGCTGCTGTGCCGCTGAATTTATTAGGAGAAGCGAAAACAGCCACTTATATTGATGGTGGTTATTGGGCTGAAAGTGCAGTAACTGAAGCAAAGAAATATTGTGAACCAGATGTATTTAATGCCAGGTCACAAGTTGATGGTAAAGTGTCTATTTTGCCTGCTTCTGAGTGGAAGATCTCTCCAAATGCGGCTTATGTGCATTTCTGTCCCAATGAAACTATTGATGGTATTGAAATCAATGATCTACCTGTAACTGATAAACCGATTGTGGCAGATATGTCATCGACTATTTTATCGCGTGAATTGGATGTGTCGAAGTATGGCGTAATTTACGCGGGTGCTCAAAAAAATATTGGTCCTGCCGGTATCGCGATCGTGATTGTTCGAGAAGATCTGCTTGGCCTTGCCAAAACTGTGTTACCGAGTGTGCTCGATTATACAGTTTTGGCGGAAAAGGAATCTATGTTTAATACACCTCCTACTTTTGCATGGTACCTTTCTGGACTTGTCTTTAAGTGGCTAAAAGCGCAAGGTGGAGTAAAAGCTATTGAGCAATTGAACATCGAGAAAGCGAATCTACTTTACACCTATATCGATCAGTCTGACTTTTATCGTAATGATGTTCACCCAGATAACCGATCTCTAATGAATGTTCCATTTCAATTGGCCAATGCTAATTTAGACCCTACTTTCTTAGAGTTGGCTGAATCTAGAGGACTAAAGGCTCTTAAAGGGCATCGAGCTGTTGGTGGTATGAGGGCCTCTATCTATAATGCAATGCCAATTGAAGGAGTCCAAGCTTTAGTTGAGTTTATGCGTGAATTTGAATTGAAATATCAATAATCTTCTTTTTCTGGAGCGTCGCATCTGCGGCGCTTTTTATTAGGTTGAAGAAGGAGACCATAATGTCGACTCTGACATGTCAAGAAAAATTGATTGAAGGTAACCAAGCTAGCCTCAGTACACAAAATACATGCATTTTGAACCAGCCTGGTTGAAGTGAGAGGTTATATTGATTGAAGAAGTTTGAAATATCTTCCTTGCTGAGCAAGTAAAGTATGATGAGAACCCTGTTCAACAATCTCGCCTTCTTCCATAAGGCAAATCGTATCCATTCTTTCAAGCTCGATTAAGCGATGAGTAATGAAAATAAGAGTCTTATTAGCGAAGTGTTGACTAAATAATGCTATAATCTTCTGCTCAGTTTGCTTATCTAAGCCCTCTGTTGGTTCATCAAGCAACAATATTGGAGAATCACGCAGCAAAGCACGTGCAATACCAATTCTACGTTTTTCGCCACCCGAAAGTTGACGCCCACCATCACCTAACCATACATCTAGTCCTGAATCGACCAATACATTACTTAATTCCACCTTAGTTAAGACATCTTTTAGATCTTCATCACTGGCATCAGGAGCAGCCATAAGGAGGTTATCACGTAATGTGCCATTGAGAACGTCGACTCTTTGACTTACAACTGTCATGCTGGCTCGAAGATCTGATTCACTCCAGTCTTGTAAAGGGCTTTGGCCAAGCTTGATTATGCCTTGATTCACATCCCAATAACGGCACAGTAGCTGAATGAGAGTCGACTTTCCAGAGCCGGTTTGACCTACAATGGCTGTTTTGGAACCAAATGGTAATGAAAGTGATACATTCTTGAGTACCTGCAATTGACCATCAGGATAAGTAAAATCAACCTTATCGAAGTGGATATCTGGAAATAAGTCTAGATGAGCTGATGTATCAGGGAAAACTAAATCCGGCTCAGTGAGGATCACTTCATTGAGACGTCGGGCAGAAGTTAGGGTTTGTCCCAAGAACTGAAATGCACCTGCAATAGGCATCAGAATTTCAAAGCTGGCCATAGTTGCAAATGCGAATAAAGCAATAAAAGGATCTGGAGCTCTTCCTCCTACACCATCAGCCGCAAACCAAAGCATGATAATTAGAGTTACACCATTGACAAATATGAGTAAGCCAGACGCTAAGCCAGTTAAATGAGCATTAATAAACTGGTTTGTAAACAGCTTGGTTTGTTTTTCTTGAATTAAATTGCGGTATCTAGATTCTGCACCAAATAAACAAAGTTCACTGTAGCCCTGCAACCAATCAAGCGTAGCAACACGGAGTTGAGCTTTATGTTGGGTTAGATATTCTCCGTTATTTTTACCTAGTTTGTAGAATAAAATAGGCCAAACGAGTAATACGACCGAGAGAATTCCCCCAAGCAAGAGTGCGAGGTGCCAATCAAAGAAGGCTAAAGCAGCTGTCAATGTTAGGATACCAAAAATGCCGATAATCACAGGACTAATAAGTCTCAGATAAACGTGGTCCATGGCATCAACATCTGCAACTAAGCGGTTCAATATATCAGCATCACGAAGCGTAGATAATCGACCTGGAATCAATGGCGCTAGCTTTTTAAAAAAGAAAATACGTAAGTCAGTAAGCAATTTGAATGTTGCATTATGACTAACAACACGCTCTCCCCAACGACCTGCTGTACGAGCCATGGCCGCCCCTCGAACCCCAGCGCCAGGTAGCATGTAGTTAAACGTTTCTCTAGCAATAGTTAGGCCTGCGAGTGCCGCAGCTGATATAAACCAGCCGGATAAGGTGAGCAAACCTATTGATGCTATTAGGGTTAAAAACCCTAATAGCATCCCGAGAGATAAACCAAACCAATGTTTCTTATACAGCTTTAGATAAGGGAGTAAATCACGCATCTAAGTTGCCCTTTTCTGATTCATATTGTGCCAAATTTGCCGTGAGCATGTCTTTAAACAAACCATCTTGTGACGATAAAGTATCGAAATCTCCACTTTGTACAATGAGACCTTCTTGCATCACTAGGATTTGGTCAATTTGACGAAGCTGAGCTAATTGGTGAGTTACTGAAAGGTGAGTAGTGGAGTGGGTATATTTATTGATACCTTCTATTACTAATTTCTCACTGCGAGCGTCTAAGCTTGCCGTTGGTTCATCTAAAAGCCAAAATTGTCCATTTTGTAGCATGGCCCTTGCTAATGCGATTCGCTGCGCTTGTCCCACGGAGAGTCCGCCTGAACGATCTGAGATTGTATAATCTAGGCCATGAACCTTGACAAACTCTGATGCATGAGAGTTATTTAAGACGCTTTGTACTTGCTCGTCTTTAATATCTTGCTTGCCAAGAGTGACATTCTCGTAAATGGTTCCGTGCAATAGCATTGGGTTTTGGCCAATCCAACTGACGGTTTGGCGCCATGAGGGGAGGTCTAAGTCTTTCAGCTCACAACCATTAATGGCTAAACTGCCTTTATAAGGCATAAAACCAAGTATGGTATTGACCAGACTTGTTTTACCTGCACCACTAGGACCAACCAAAGCAGTACCTTGATTGGCTTTTAATGAAAACGTGAGAGGACCAGCTAAGCGTTGTCCTTCAGTACTAAATATAACTAAGTCAGTGGCGTCAATTTGTATCGGTGTTTTTTCGTTTAATAATTGCGTGCCCGTTTTCATTTTTTCAACATCGAGGTCTAAAAATTCCACGATACTTTCAGCTGCTCCAACTGCTTGTTGACGTGCATGATAGTAAGTACCAAGATCACGCAATGGTTGATAGAATTCAGGAGCTAGAATCAGAATAAACAGGCCAGAAAAAAGAGTAATGCCTGTGCCGTAGTAGCCAAAGTTGAGTTCTCCGATATAGCTAAACCCAAAGTAAACAGCAGTAATAGCAATAGAAATTGAAGTAAAGAACTCTAAGACGGCTGATGAAAGAAATGCAATCCTTAATACGTCCATTGTCCGTTTACGGAAAACCTCAGAAGCTCCTGTCAGATGTGCTGTTTCTGCTTTTGTTCTATCAAACAGACGTATCGTTGTCATCGCTTGTAGGCGATCATAGAAATGGCCAGATAAACGTTGCATTGCTTTGAAGTTCTTACGGTTAGCATCTGCAGCTTTCATTCCAACGAATGCCATAAACATAGGAACCAATGGTGCAGTAATTAGAAAAATCAGGCCAGCAGCCCAGTTAATCGGAAAAACAACCACTAAAATGATAAAAGGCACCAGAACTGAAAGTGACATCTGTGGCAGGTATCTAGCAAAGAAGTCCTGCATATCATCGACTTGCTCTAATATCAGTGTTGCCCATGTTCCAGCAGGTTTCCCTTTGATATAAGCAGGCCCTAACTGGCGGAGTTTATCTAATATGAGTTGTCGAATATAAACTCTAATTTGTTCACCACATCGGTACCCAGCGATTTCTCGCCCCCATGTACAGGCTGCACGTCCTATAACGGTGAAACCTAATCCAGCAAAGTACAAGATAAGTTCACTTTTATCAGTATGCTCAATAATTAAATGGTGCAGAATAGAAGCGAGAAGAGCGGCTTGAACCAATAGGAATACGCTTGATAATACACCAAGACCAATTGCAACCATCAGCCAGCGCTTTGCAAGCTTACTTTGTTGCTTAAGCCACTTGTTTAAACGGCTATGCTTTTTCTTGTCCATTGTGAAGGCTTAATGATAATAGTTTTAATGAAGAGGTAGTATACAAAAGAAAACCCAGCGGGAATACTACTGGGCTTTATGGAAATGAAACAAAATTGAAAAGTTATTTATCATTAAGTGTATCTAGGAAGCGTTCTGCATCTAATGCCGCCATACAACCTGTTCCTGCTGATGTGATTGCTTGACGATAATTATGATCCATTACGTCGCCAGCAGCAAAAACGCCTTCGATACTAGTTTGCGTTGCATTACCTTCTAATCCTGACTTAACAACGATGTATCCGTCTTTCATTTCCAATTGTTTTGCAAAGATCTGAGTGTTTGGCTGATGGCCAATTGCGATGAATGCCCCCATGACTTCTAAGTTTTCAGTTGAATTGCTGTCAACTTTTTTGATGCGTACACCAGTGACGCCCATATCATCACCTAGAATTTCATCGAGAGTACAATCAGTATGCAAAATTATGTTACCGCCCTTCACTTTATCCATCAGACGCTTGACAAGAATTTTTTCCGCACGGAATGTATCACGTCGGTGAATTAAGTGAACTTCAGATGCAATATTAGAGAGGTAAAGAGCTTCCTCTACGGCGGTGTTACCACCACCTACAACTGCTACTTTTTGGTTACGGTAAAAAAAACCGTCACAAGTGGCACATGCAGAAACGCCACGCCCTTTGAACACTTCTTCAGATTCAAGGCCTAGATATTTCGCTGATGCGCCCGTCGAGATGATCAATGCATCACAAGTGTATTCATTAGAGTCACCTTTTAAACGGAATGGGCGCTGAGAGAGTTCCACTTCGTTGATGTGATCAAAGACGATTTCAGTTTCGAACCTTTCAGCATGTTCTTTCATGCGTTCCATAAGAGCAGGCCCTGTAAGGCCTTCTGCATCACCAGGCCAGTTTTCTACTTCCGTCGTTGTAGTTAATTGACCACCTTGCTGCATCCCTGTAACCAACACTGGATTTAAGTTTGCACGTGCTGCATAAACTGCAGCGGTATAGCCTGCAGGACCTGAACCAAGGATGAGTAATTTACAGTGTTTTATATTGCTCATTGTGTTTCCAAAGGGGACTGAATATTTACCTCAATTGTAAGAAAAACCGCGTTGTTTTTAAAGTAGAAGTGTTATTTGAGTAAAGAAAATGTTGGTTGGTACTCAAGGATTTGACAAAACATAGATAAGAAATGTGAGAGGGTGGTAAGTTGAACAGGGCCATCGCGTGTAATGACCCGGCTTAGTGTGGAGGGAGTCGATTTAAGCAATAAACTCGACTTCATAAGAAGTGAACTTTCTTATGTTAATTACCCCATTATCAAAGATTAAATATTGTCCTTTAATCCCCTGTAATATACCGCTTACAACAGGATTTTTATCAAAATTATGAGATATAATTTTAGTTGGGTGATGTTGAACTGGGTAACTTAAATGAGTCGTGTCTTCATTCAAAACCTCAATAGCATCTTCACCATACTTCTGCTTAATTTCTGTGATGATATCCTCTATTAGAGGCAGTAACTGCGAGAAACGTTCCTTGAGTTCAATAGGGTCTCCATCACCTTTTAATAGTGTTCGCCAGTTTGTTTTATCGGCAATATACTTGGCAAGTTCTACTTCAATTAAACCTGAAATATAACGAGTTTTTACCTTGAAAATAGGTAAGCCCTGTGTTGCACCTTGATCTATCCAACGTGTTGGAATTTGAGTATGTCTAGTGATTCCAACTTTTAAACTTGATGTATTGGAAAGGTAAACATAATGGTCGACTAAGCAGTTTTCTTCTCCCCATTGTGGTTCACGACAGGTACCCTGCTCGTAATGGCAGGTTTCTGGCTTCATAATACACATATCACAACTGGCGAGCTTTTTCATACATACAAAGCAGTGGCCTTGTGAGTAACTCTTTTTCGTTTTTTTACCGCATGAGCAGCAATGAATATTTCCGGTATGAGTTAAGGTTAATGTTTGGCCAATATATGGGGTAAGGTCGATCTCTTCATCCCCAATAGGAAGACGGTAATTAAGCGTATCATCAAGTGATGCTCGCATTTTTCTTAGTGTGCCTTTGGCAACAATTGTCATGGCATTACTCATTTGTGTTTTTTTAGCAGTATACTGAAATAAAACAATGAAGCTAGAAGAAGCTCTATGCTGTACAGTGTTATAGTTAGAGGAAGCTTTGAAATCACACTTGGTGTTAACATACAAACTTTAGACTAAGAAAGAGTAAAAATTATTTGTCACAAAGATAAAGAACTTCACTTTAACACTAGTGATCCATTGAATAGAGTTCTCGGTCTACGGACTAATGGGCTGTAATAGTATGAAATAGAAATACGAATTAGATATCGCATTATTAATTCTTACAATTTCCTCTATCAGCTTACATACTTTTTTGGTGACAAACTTCAGTTATAAACATCAGGTCCAAGAAACATCAAAATTTGCAAAGCGAAATGTACAAAAAAGAGTAGAAATACATTATGGGTGAAAATCGAAGAGTAGCCTTTCTCATACTAAAGATAAATTATCGAAGCGCATTTTTGTTTTATACCCAAGAACCTTGAAGGAACTTGGGTATATAAATGGTTAGCTTAAGAGCGAGTTTATGATTCTTCTTTTTAAATTACAGTGGGCTATTTACCAGAACAACCAACTGAAAAGAGATAGAGTGATTATACAAGCGATATTGAGCACCATCCCAATTCTCATCATTTCTTGCTGCTTAATATGACCAGTACCGAATACAAGTGCGTTTGGTGGTGTTGCAACAGGTAACATAAAAGCACATGAAGCAGCAACACCAATGAGTACTGATAATATAACCGGTGATAAACCAAGTGCTTCAGCTATAGCAGCAAATAAAGGCACAAGTAATGCTGCACTTGCTGTATTGCTAGCAAACTCGGTCAAAAACACCACGAATGTTACAACAGAAAGTATGGTAATGAACACACCAGCTTGTTGAAGAAATTCAGCGAGGCCATTTGCTAGAAAAACACTGGTGCCTGTGGCCTTGAGAACATTACTAAGACAAATCCCACCACCAAAAAGAATGAGTACACCCCAGTCAGTCGTTTTTTCGATGTCTTTCCATTCAACAGAGCGAGAGATAGCTAACAGCAAAATAGCACCGATGGCAACTATGGTATCAAATTTGGCAAAGTTACCTATCATGGCATTGATAGGTTTACTGAACACCCAGAATAAAACCGTTAGTGCAAAAATAGCTAAAGTTATAACTTTACCATTGGTCCAAGTAATTGGTTTATGATCAAGTTCGAATTGATGACTTAAATCAGGTTTAGTCATTGAATATAAAATTAGCATTGTTATTGGCATAAGAATGAGTGAAATAGGCAAACCTAATTCCATCCAGCCTATAAAATCAAGCCCAACCTTGCTTGCTGCAATGGCGTTTGGCGGGCTACCGACTAAGGTCGCGATACCACCAATAGAAGCACTATAGGCAATGCCCAGTAAAACAAATAGGAATGTTTTATGGTCTTTGTGCGTATCCAGCTTGCTCATTATCCCGAGTACAAGAGGTAACATCATAGCAGTGGTCGCAGTATTAGAGATCCACATAGACAAACCAGCAGTAACACCAAATAGCAAAAAGACTGCTACAGACATTCTGCCACGAGCAAGGACAAGAACCTTATTTGCAATTGCCTGATCGAGCTTTTGTTTATGAAGTGCTGCAGCTAATGAAAATCCGCCTAAAAATAGAAAGATAATAGGATTAGAAAAATTACTTAGTGCAGTTGGTGTGTCAAATACACCAAAAAGGACAGCAAGAACAGGAATCAGAAGAGCCGTCACACTAACGTGAATGGCCTCTGTTAACCAAAGTATGGCAACAAAAATCAATATTGATAATCCATTAACTACTTTTGGTTCAAATGGAAGAGTGTTCAGTAAAATGATAAACAATAGAACATTGCAAATCAATATCATACTGTTTCTAGTGAAGAAGTTATTCTTCAATGTCACAGCAAGTGTGGTCATTTTGTGCTCCTTTGCATTGCCTTTAGTTATTTTTCGTTGGCAAAAAACGTATTGTTATTGGTATCTAATCGCCAAAAAGTACAAATTTCTATTTGCAAGGTGATGTTATGAAAATGAACATAAACCCTACATGAGAACTGGACTTTGTGGCAGTTTAGCTATATTGATGAAATAAATGTTACTGAAGTTATTAAACCAAAGTTGATTTGTTTTTATGTGTAAATAAAAAAGTGTGATGTTAATAATTATAAATGGGTGGAAGTTTACCCATTTATAATTAAAGTTTGGAAATAGAATAAGGGATAGGTTGCTTATTTTTTCTCAAGGGGAATGATTTTTTCTAGTTGAGTAATAGGCTCTTGTGGGCCAAGAAAGCGTGGCTGTGTATCCATAATATAAAGATCCAAAAATGCTTTCACCCGAGCCATTAACTCCCTAATGCGCATTCTAAGTTGTTGTTTCATATCAGTAGGTCCGGCAACCGCAAAGCATTGAGCATCAATCTTGTAGGCATCAGCAATAAATAGAGCACGTTCACAGTGAAAGCGCTGTGTGATAATGAGAAAACGATCTGAAGCAAAAATCTTCTTGGCACGAACGATTGAATCAAGTGTTCGAAAGCCAGCGTAGTCTAGATGGATCATAGATTCTGGTACACCTGCTTTCAGTAAGTCCCGTTTCATTGTCCAAGGTTCATTGTAAGAGCGGTGTGCGTTATCTCCACTAAGGAGGAATTGCGTTACTTTTCCTTGCTGGAAAAGGTCAATAGCAGAATTCATTCGGTGGGTGTAGTATGTATTGAGGCTTTTACCGATGTATTTACTTGTTCCTAACACAACGGCGACGTCATATTGAGGTACAGCGTCATAAGTCGTAAATATATTATCTTTTGCTTGTTTAGACACCCAACGATCAATTGATAACATACTTAACAGCAAAATAACGAATAAGGTTAATAAAACCAAGGCAAAGTGTTTGCCAAAGGAGGTTATTTTGCCTCTTGACTTTAAACGAGAAAACAACAAAACGTTTAGTATCCTTTATTCACGATGTAGCGAACATTATATTCGATAAAAATGTAACCTGAAAACTCTATTTATCATTATCGTTCAATAACTTCAAGGGCTTGAAACAGCATCTATCGACATTTCAATATAGGTATAGGCACAATTTGTAAATTTCTAATAATAAAGAAGTCTTTTAGCAAAATAATCCCGAAATATGGACTAAAAATACAGCAATATTGACCAATGTTTTTTGTACTCAATATATCTGACAATATTGCTGCTGAGTATCCCATGCTATTTACATTTCGTTGCAGTATAAAAGCTTACCCATTTGCTTGCCTAACGTTTATTGATTTAAGCCTAACGCAATTTCTAACCCTTTACCGTAAGCTTCATCGGCTTGATAGGCATGCTGGACATGACGTTCTTTAATGAAATTTGGAACGCCCTCCATTGCACGAGCTGTGTTATCAAATAGCGTTTGACGTTGCTCGGAGCTCATTAAGCGGAATAGGGCACCAGCTTGACTGAAATAGTCCTTATCTAAATGATGATCATAATGTTCAGCGCTTCCATCAATTCGCAATGGTGGTTCAGAAAAGTCAGGTTGTTCTATCCACTCTTCTTGTGAGTTTGGCTCATAACCAATTGTGGACCCAAAGTTGTTATCAACACGCATGGCACCATCTCGGTGATAACTGTGAACAGGACAACGCGGTGCATTAATAGGTATTTGATGGTGATTTACACCTAGGCGATAGCGCTGAGCATCACCGTAGGCAAATAGGCGACCTTGCAACATTTTGTCTGGAGAAAAGCTAATGCCAGGTACCACTGCCGCTGGGTTGAATGCAGACTGCTCCACTTCCGCGTAGAAATTTTCTGGGTTACGATTTAATTCAAATTCACCTACAGGAATGAGAGGGTAATCTTTTTGTGACCAAACCTTAGTTAAGTCGAATGGGTTAAAGCTGACTTTATCGGCTTCTAGTTCAGGCATGATCTGAATGAACATCTTCCATTTTGGGAATTCTTGGCGTTCAATGGCTTCATAAAGATCACGCTGGTGGCTCTCACGGTCTTTGCCAATGATAAATTCTGCTTCTTGATCAGTAAGGTTTTTGATGCCTTGTTGGCTTTTAAAATGAAACTTTACCCAGTATCGTTCATTTTCTGCATTGATAAAGCTAAATGTGTGGCTACCAAATCCATGCATATGACGGTAAGAAGCAGGAATACCGCGGTCACTCATTACAATTGTGACTTGATGGAACGCTTCTGGTAGGGAGGTCCAAAAATCCCAATTGTTGACAGCACTACGCATGTTGGTGCGAGGATCGCGTTTTACTGCGTGGTTTAAATCAGGGAATTTTAGCGGGTCTCGTAGAAAAAATACTGGAGTATTATTACCTACCAAGTCCCAGTTTCCTTCTTCAGTATAGAACTTTAACGCGAAACCTCGAATATCTCGTTCTGCATCTGCAGCCCCTCGCTCTCCTGCTACAGTCGTAAAACGAGCAAATAAATTTGTTTTTTTGCCAACATCAGAGAAAATTTTAGCGCGGGTATACTTTGTAATATCGTGCGTTACGGTAAAGATACCATGGGCTCCAGATCCTTTTGCATGCATACGTCGTTCCGGTATCACCTCACGATCAAAATGTGCCAGTTTTTCTAGAAACCATACATCTTGAAGTAATTGAGGGCCTCGAGGGCCTGCAGTCATAACATTCTGGTTGTGTGCTACAGGACAACCTGCGGCGGTAGTCAGTTTCTTGCTCATTTGAATTTCCTTGTAATGTGAATATCAGCCCCCTTTCCACTGCAGAAGAAAAGAGTTGTAAGAAGCATAGTGCGGTGGCTGAAAAGAGAGAAACTGTTATCGTCTATGAATGTGATAAGCTTCATCTATGTGATCATTCCGTTGTACTGAAATAGTAGGTGCATAAATGATGAAATGAAAAAGATCCCCGATATTAATTGTTTTTAAATAAATTGGGCTAAATTCTTAAATATCAGTAGTTATTATAGATAAATCAATAGATCTATTATTAGAATGCAGTATTAATTGTCGGTAAGTCACTAATATTAATAGTTAATAAGCCTCCTGATGCACGCTCCATGAACTAGACTCTTACTTATGTTAGTTTGCTTAATATTCAAATAAATAAGGAGGTTAACTACCATCCGAGTGGCTTCGGAAATAAAAAAGCTTTGGTGTTTCATTACAGGTCTGTGATTTACTTCAAGCGTAGACCTTATCTGCGAATGGCAATAGAGCCAATGGGGTTAAGTTGGAAAAGTCCAACATGTAACCCCAATGATTAATTAAAGCAAAACTGATGGATTAAAATGCAGTACGTTTATAACGGCGGTAGACTGGCTGCCAAAATGCTTGTTCAATTGCATCGTTAAGTGCTTCATCACTGAGCTCTAATGCCATGCCTTGTTCCATGGCTTTTTTAGCAACGGCAAAAGCAATCTTTTTGGAAACAAAGTGGATCTCTTCTAGTGGCGGTAGTAAGGCACCATTCTCATTAGTCGCCAGAGGAGAGCAGGTAGCGAGTGCTCGGCTGGACTCCATCAGCATTTCATCGGTGACACGTTTGGCATTGACTGCCAGTACACCTAGTCCGATACCAGGGAAAATGTAACTGTTGTTACACTGAGCAATTGGGAAAGAACGTCCTTTATAAACAACAGGCTCAAATGGGCTGCCTGTTGCTACAAGTGCTTCACCATTTGTCCAATGAATAATATCATTTGGCGTTGCTTCAACTCGGCTGGTTGGGTTTGACAGTGGGAAGACGATCGGGCGTTTGCAATGCTTGTGCATTTCTTCGATAACTTCCTGACTAAATAAGCCTGGAGCACCAGATACACCAATAAGGATTGTTGGCTTAGCATTACGCATAACATCAACAAGTGAAAAACTGTTTCCTTCACTTTTCCAAGTCTTGGTATTATTTGCCGTCTGTACTAGGCGTTGCTGGAAATCGAGCAAGTTTGGCATGCCTTCTTGCAATAGACCCCAACGATCAACCATATAAACTTGTGAACGTGCTTTTTTATCCGATATACCTTCTGAAACCATTTGAGCGATGATTGCTTCTGCAATGCCGCAACCTGCGGAACCTGCACCGAGGAAAGTAATACGTTGGTCAGAAAGCTTAGATCCTGCGGCTTTACACGCGGCAAGGAGTGAGCCAACAGTTACTGCTGCCGTACCTTGGATATCGTCGTTAAAACAACAAATACGATCTTTGTAACGTTCTAGCAATGGCATGGCGTTTTTCTGAGCAAAGTCTTCAAACTGAACTAGTGCATCAGGCCAGCGGCGTTGAACTGCTTGGATAAACTCCTCGACAAAGGCATCGTATTCTGCGCCTGTGATACGTGGATGACGCCATCCCATGTACATTGGGTCAGCGAGACGCTGAGGGTTGTTTGTACCGGCATCAAGGACGATAGGTAGAGTATAAGCTGGGCTAATGCCACCACATGCAGTATAGAGTGAAAGTTTCCCAATAGGAATTCCCATACCACCAATCCCTTGATCTCCAAGGCCTAAAATTCTTTCACCATCGGTGACAACGATAACTTTTACATTCTGGTTGGTTGCATTATTGAGTAAGTCGTCAATTCTATCGCGGTTCGAGTAGGAGATGAATAAACCACGACCACGGCGATAAATATTGGAGAAATTTTCACAAGCAGCACCAACGGTTGGTGTGTAGATGATCGGCATCATTTCTGTGACGTGATTTTGGACTAAGCGGTAGTAAAGTGTTTCATTGGTATCTTGGATATTACGCAAATATATGTGTTTATCCATATCACTTTCGAAGCTTTTGTATTGTTGATAAGCACGCTCAACTTGTTCTTGAATTGTTTCAGTGCTTTCGGGTAGCAGACCTTCTAAATTAAATGAACTGCGTTCTTCAGCAGAAAACGCGCTGCCTTTGTTTAAGAGTGGTGTCGACAGGAGAGCTGGGCCTGAATAAGGGATATAAAGTGGGCGCTTATCGTTGTTCATTGTGTGCCTTACGTGTAGGGTTTGAAAAATAATTACAAAATTCTAACGGGTTCACTGTTTATTTGTAAACCATCGTTGATATACATCGTCCAAAAGTCACAAAAAAATGCAATTGTTGACTAAAATATCACCAGTAGTGGCTGTGTCAAGCTTGTTAAAAGGCAAGGTTGCTTTGTTGAACAAAGCCTGATGAGGTAATTAGAGCGCAGAGAAAAATGACCCAAATACTGTTCATGGGGGATACACAATCCTAAATTATCGTACTAAAACGATGAGAACAGAGTGACTAGGATCTTAAAGTTGCTTGAGTATATAATCTTTGGTGATTTTCAATCTGATGAAATTTAGAATCAGACAGTTATAGAAAGACAGAGAAAGTTATTAACGTGCCTCAATTACCTATCGATGGCTTACAAGCCAAATTTTACCAATTTATTCAAAAGGAACACCTTGTCGTGCAGGCGGAAACTGGCTCTGGGAAGTCAACCAGATTACCATTATGGGCGGCGCAGCATGGACGAGTATTGGTTATCGAGCCACGTAGAATCGCCTGCACTTCCTTGGCGGAATACCTTGCTGAACAATCACAACAGGTCTTAGGACAAGAGATTGGTTATGCAATAAAACTGAAAGCACACTTTGATGACAACACTCGGATTGTGTTTGTGACACCGGGCGTCGCTTTACGTTGGTTTGCAGAAGATAAACTGGCGAAATTCGACATTGTGATGGTCGATGAATTTCATGAACGACGTTGGGATATCGACTTATTGACCGCTATTTTGAAACAGGAAAAGCGTCATCGTCTTGTTGTCACCTCTGCCACGTTAGAAGCAAAGCGGTTGGCCCATTATCTAGGCGCTAAGCAATTACACTCCGAAGGTCGATGTTTTCCCGTTGACGTATTTCACTATGCTGCAGACAGTGCACACCTTCCTAAGAAAAAGAACATCGAAGCTGAAGTTGTTCAAACTGTAAGACAAGCAATTCAAGATAGGCAAGGTGATATTTTGGTGTTTTTACCAGGCCGTAAAGAAATCACCCAATGCGCCCAAATGTTACAAAACCTAGATGGCATCATGGCAGTTCAACTGCATGCTTCTGTCGGAGATGAAGAGCGACAACGTGCGTTAAGTATTCAAAAACTACGCAAAGTGGTGCTTGCAACTAATGTGGCAGAAACGTCGCTAACCATCCCTAATATCCGAGTAGTCATTGATAGTGGTTTAGAGAGAAGAAACATACAGCGCAATGGCCGTACGACTCTGACGTTAAGTCATATTTCTAAAGCCAGTGCAGCTCAGCGCACAGGCCGGGCAGGGAGAATGAGTGAAGGGATTTGTATTCGATTGTTTGGTGAACACGCTCCATTAGAATTGGTGACTCCCCCTGAACTGCACAGAGAAGAGTTAGTCGAGCCGATGCTTGCCGCTGCCTGTAGTGGCTATCACTTGTCTGATTTGTCTTTTCTTGATCCTTTGCCAGAAAAAACCTTACAAGCCGCTTTAAAAACGCTGCAAGCCATGGAAGCTCTAGATGCAAGCTGCCAGGTAACGGAACATGGCAAAAAGCTGTACCCGCTGCCGATTGATACCTTATTTGCTGATTTGGTTACCCGCATACAATCAAAGGCTGAAAAAGAAGCGATGATCGATCTTGCCGCTGCGCTTTCCATTCCTGCACCGCTCTATCAACTGCAAAGTGGGGATGTAATGGAGGCTTTGGCTCAAGAAGAACCATTGGGGTGTGACGCGAGCTTGGTGATCCGTTTAGTTCGAGGGGAAAAGCTTACAGGGGTTAACGTTGACCTCGGTGTACTTGATGAAGTTCAGCACTTAGCTCGGCAAATGCGTGCGGTATTTGAACTGCCAGAATTAGAAGTGGCTTCACGTTACCGGCGTGATGACTTTGTACGAGTCATTGCGAAACTGCATCCTGAATTGTTATTTGTGCGACGAGAGCGGCGAAGAGATGCGCTTGGTAACGGTGCAGTAGAAATGATGATTGGTCGAAATAGTCGATTTACTGAATATAGCGAAGCGGCATTAATTCTTAATAGCCATAGTGTGCCAGGTAGAGGAGTGAAACAAAACCTCAATTTAGCATCCGTGATGATGCCTGTGCCACTTAGATTAGTGCGTGAGTTAGAATTAGGAGAGTGGCAACAAGGAGAAACCACACTTGAGGAAGGGCAGCCAAAAGCGTGTATGAACTTAATTTATGCAGGTCGAGTGGTTTATTGTCAGCAAGTTGAGTTACAGGGTCACGTTGCTATAAGGTCGATTGTCGATAGCGTCGCAGTCGGTGATTTAATACCCGGTTTTGCCGAACTGAGGCGTCAACAAATACAGCATTGGCAAATTTATAATGCTTTGGGTTTGAACGATGAGTCAGTTGATAAAACAGCACTTGTTGCCTTATCTTTTGAGACTTGGCTGGAGGGACAGTTGAACCTTCTGGGCGTAAACCGTTTTGAAGATATCGAGCTATTTGAGGCAGAAGATCTGTTATTCGATGGTATTCCTGAATGGGAATATGATGAGTTTGCTCAACGTTACCCGCTTAAGCTGACACTCGCGGAACTCAAATTGGATGTGGAATATTTTGTGGCCCGTAAGCTGGTACATGTTGTTTATCGTGAAGGGAAGAGAAAAGGGGACCCTAAACGTTGGGAGCTGCCACGCTGGGCAGGGTGGAAAGTCCAATACCGTAAAGCCAGTCGAGTTGTTGACATAAAATGATATATTATCTTGAAGTCACTTTGGTATAAAAGGAGGATGGTCATGAAGGCAGTATATGCCTTGGTGAGCGAATGTAATCTATTTGTAACAATCTCACCTCTGATATTTCCTTTCGGTGTAAAGTCACCCGTTTAAAGAATGAAGTGTCATATTGTATTGTGTGGTAAAAAGGCAATGAGATATATTCTCTTTCAGGATCCTTAAAGCAGTTGAGCGTATCAACGTCAATTAAGGTCACTTGGCTATAGTAAGAGTTTAGCAAAGTCATTGGAATCGTGAGGAAGCGTATGGATCAACAAGGAAAGAGTTGCATTGAATTTGACTACACCAGTTTTTTAGGTGTGACGGTTAGTAAGAAATGGACATTTTTAGAGGCGCTGACAACGATTGCTCCTATTTTTAGTCTAATATGGAAACAAAATCTAGAAGAATTGATTTCGGCAGAAGATAGGTTATGGAGCAGCGCTATGAAAGAACTGTCCTCACGTAAAAGTGATGAAGCAAACCTAGTCAGCTTGGTGATACTTGCCCAAGAGCAAAATGTAAATCAACTCTATATCCTGATGCCATATTCATTAGAAGCAAAACAAATAGAATATATTGAAGAACGTACTCAGCGTTGTGTCTCCATTTTAGATTTAGATACTATTTACATTAAAATTATTTAACTAGTCAATCTATATCAAAATTCTACTTCTCCTAATAATTACATAAAATCAAAGTTTTTTAGTTTTAATAATGCCAATTTTACTAAAAAACTCATTCAAATTTAAATTTTTCGGCAAGACTTATTTATATTATTCTCATAATAATATTCAAATTAAAAATCAAAAAAATAATATTAAGACTTTCATCTGATTATAAGTTTTATTGCTAATTTTACTTATTTATTCTTTTGATGTTAACTAAACTTATCACACATATTAATACCCAAGAAACTTTTAAGAAGCAATGTTCAACGAAACAACTTTGGTTTGCTAAAAGGCTGAAAAGCTCATGGCATAATTCGGCGCTACTTTTTGAACTCGGTTGAGTGATTCAGCTCTGAAAAAACATCCTATTTGAATAACGCATCTGAAGACTAATTGGGACAAATCTGACATAACGGAGTTCTACATGAAACAATATTTGTCAAGATTTAGTGTGATAATTTTAAGTTTGTTTTTATTCGCATGTGGTGGTGGTTCTTCGGACAGCCCATCTCAAACGAGTGCTCAGCAAACAAAAATTACTTCAGAACTAAATGCATATGCGATGGATGACTCGTTAAGAGCACAATCATCGAGTGAACCCATATTACTAGAAGGTGAATTAAAAGCGACCAATACAGAAACCGGCGATGCAATAATTCAAGTCTGGAAAGCGTATCTTGATCTTGAAGACTTTTCTTTAGATTCACAAACAACTGTTGGTTTACAGCCAGGTAGCTATGTTATCGAATTGTTGTTAAAAGATGAAAATAATCAATACTATGGTGTAAAAACACAAGATATTGAAAATGGTGAGGTGGTTGTTGATATGGTTTTAGCCCCTTTGCTTGGTCAATTTACCAGTGATATATCAAGCAAAGAAAGGTCTGCTGAAATTTCATTATCATTCGAAGACAATCAAATTTCTTTGGCTGATCTTGATACTCCATATCTTGGTATTACTTTGAATAATGGTGAAGAGTTACGATTTTTGATTAATAAATCGGTTATCGAAAAAGATCCAACTTTGAATATTCTTTTTGGTGAGTATGAATTGGATTTGAACATTTACGATGACGAAAAACTTGTAGGCCGTCTAGCTTTACCTGATCAAAAGCTTGTTGTAGATGAAACATTTACAGCATCAAAATATGCATTAGTGCCTATGGTTGGAATAACAGTATTAGATTTAGGTACGGATGAAGATAGTGCGGAGTTAATACTCAAATTACCAAAGTCGATTGTCGAAAAATTTAATGACTTCAATGCACAATTGTTGATTAGAATGGATGAAACGATAGTTATTCTGGATAAGTTGTTAACATTTGCGCCATCAACAGACGATCCCAGCTCTCTTGTATCTATAGTTACATGGCAAGTGCCATTTGGCGATGTTCGAGATGGACAATTTTCAATGACGTTGAAGTTGTTTGAAGAATCGAGCCCTTTGCTCGCATTTGCTTCATGTCAATCGGATATATTTTCTCTGCAAAATCAAAGCAAAACTATTGGTTGTCAGCTGAACTTTAATCCACTTCAGGGCGAACTTATTAGTGCTTTGAGCTCTGCAGTGATTATTAATGTCTATGATATAAATGGTAATCCTGTAAAAGGAGCGAATATTTACTTAGACGATGAAACAGCAGTTGCGGGTGTGACTGGACAAAGTGTGCACACTAGCGATGGCGCATTAGTTCTTAATGTCGCTCCCGGAGAACGTGTTTTTCGAGTTGAAGCACTTGGCTTCGGAGCAAGTGAAACGGTTACTTTGAATCCATTATCCATTACAAATCTCGACATGAATTTATATCGTCGAATAAATACGGATCCAACAGTAGATGTCAATAATTATGATATCCGTCGCCCTTTAGAAGTGGCTGAAATATTAGAGCCTAGTTCGGACCAGATCTCACTAGAAAATGTCTTGAGACTTAAATTACCGCAAGTTCAGGTAAAACATGATAAACGTTATGGTACCACTCGAGTACTTTACAATAAAACGGGCTACTTAACGGAAGCTAATCCAGCACAGACAAGCAGTGATACTGTTGATAATTTCTTATCTGAACACAAAGCACTTTTAGGCCTCTCTACTCTAGATATTCAAAATGTTGTACAACAAATTAATACTACGGAAACATCGGGCACTGAACGGCATTATTTGAATCAAAAACATCATGGCTTGGATGTTGTAAATGCAATTCTACAAGTGAACCTGAATCGTGATGGTCGAGTGATCAGTGTTAATAATACCTTTACTCCTTATATTGATTCTATTGTTCCAACTAAGGAAGCTCCAGTGGTATCAGCTCAGCAAGCGATCATTAATGGTTCCAGAGCATTGGGAGTAAGCGTAGGCTACTTACCAAAAATAGAGACACAGAATAGACTTGCAGATGACATGGCTACGGTGCTTTCTTCACCAAGTGCATCCATCCGTCCAATTAAAGCAAAACTAGTTTATTATCCTATTAAAGCAAGAGATATTCGTTTAGCATGGAATTTCCTGTTAGTTATGAAAGGGCATAAACACGTTTATGATGTCATGGTTGATGCGAAAACTGGTGAGGTATTAGCTTATTTTGATCAAGTCGATTATGACAGTTATGAGGTGTTCCCATACCCTGTAGAGTCCCCTTCTCATGCGACACCTGTTGATACTCGTCAAATCGTTGTTAACCCTGCCGCGAGCCCAGGTTCTCCATGGGGCTGGCATGATACAAATGCAACTATGGGAGCGGAATATACCATCATGCGTGGTAACAACGTCCATGCTTATGATGATTCCAATAACTCTGGCTCACCGTCATCGGTAGAGCCTGATTGTGGTGCGGGACTGGCATGTATTTTCCCACTGGATTTGACGCTGCCACCTGAAGATAACATGTATTCTGCAATCGCAAACTTGTTCTACTGGAACAACATTATCCACGACATTACCTACCTGTATGGTTTTGACCAAGCTTCAGGTAATTTCCAGGTCAACCAATATGGTGCTGGTGGCGTGGGTGGTGATGATGTTCGAGCAGAAGCCCAAGATGGCGGCGGCATGAACAACGCTAACTTCTGGACACCGGCGGATGGTACCAGACCAAGAATGCAAATGTACAACTGGTCGCTTACCACGCCAAATCGTGATGGGGACTTCGATGCGGGTATCATTGTGCACGAATACGCACATGGCATTTCAAATCGACTAGTCGGTGGCCCAAGTAATGTTAACTGTTTGAGTAATACACAGCGACCATCAGAAGGCATCAGTGACCTTTACGGCTTGATGATGACACAACCTGCTGGTGGTGCTGGCACCGATCCTCGTGGTATTGGTACTTATGCACTTGGACAACCTATTACGGGCGCAGGCATCAGACCGCAGCAATACAGTACCGATCCAGCGATCAATACCTACACCTATGAAACCATTAGCTCAGGTATGTCAGTACCACACGGAGTCGGTTCAGTTTGGGCTCAGGCAGCTTGGGAAGTCTATTGGGCACTGGTTGATCAACATGGATTTGATATCGATCTATACAACCACACTGCTGGGAAAGGCAATCATCGCGCAATGTTGTACTTCACTGAAGGTTTGAAGAATACTGTGTGTTCACCAAGCTTTACTGAAACCCGTGACGGTATCATTCAAGCTGCGATTGATAACTATTCTGGTGAAGATGTGTGTTTAATTTGGCAAGCTTTCGCTGATTTCGGTCTAGGCTCGGATGCCGTGTCCCCAAGCAGCAGTTCACTGAGTGTTACTAACGGTTTCTCGGTACCAGAGGCATGTGACGATACAGATGTTTGGGTAGAAGATACACATTACGATTACACTGGGCCAAATCCCGATCTTGGTAATGAGCCAGACGCTAATATGACTGGTAAGAGTATGTGGCGAAGTAAAGCAATTTGGAACAGAACATCAGTATCTAGTCCAGGTAGCCATCAAAACCCTGAATTTGGCCAACAAAACGAAATCTACGTTAATGTTCAGAACCGAGGCGCGGCGACGGCATACAATACCACAGTTGAAGTTTACTGGGCGAATGCATCGACCGGGTTATCATGGCCTGGAGATTGGAATCTATTAGGTACCGATACAATTGGGTCATTAGCGGCAGGAAGTAATACCAATGCTAATGTGGTTTGGACGCCACCCGGTACCGGACATTATTGCTTTATTGCACGTCTTGTTAACCCACAGGATCCACTGACCTTTGTTGAAACTAGTGATGTAAATTACAACACAAGGCAAAATAACAATATTGCGTGGCGTAACATGAATATTGTTGACTTGTTGAGTAATTTAACTCAGATCACAACTTTCAATGCAGGTCTCACATTGAAGTCAAGCCATACCTTAACTCTACAGGTTGGGACACAAGAACAAATACGTTTTATTCGCGATGGTGGGGCAATTCGTATCAATCTAGTTGAAGCAACTGGAGATGACCGTTGGATTGAAGTGACGAAAATGCCTTTCCATCTTGGGGATATTAAACTTCCAGATAATCGTCGCTCAATACCACTACAAATTATGTTCGAAGCTGGACCAATGCCAATTACTCATGATGAAGTTGGAAAATATCATATTGACATTATTCAGCTAGAAAATACAGATAATGGGCAGCTTGTCGAAGTTGGTGGTGTAGCATACGAATTGCAAACCCGAACTTATCTGACTGATACGGATAGAGATGGTGAGTCAGATATTGAGGATAGCGATGACGATAATGACACAATACCAGATTATAAGGACCCATATCCTTTGGATAAAACTAGATAACAACTGAGTTTATGTTAAATAAAGCCCTACTAATTATAGTAGGGCTTTTATTTTAGGTAAGGTTATATGATGACTTTTACTATTAAAGTGATTATTAAAAAATGTTTTAAAATATGAGTCCTCGGTCGGGCATTATACTTTTAGCAGCTATTAAGTATTTACACGGCGATAACATGTTTTGTATTCTCAACCTGCAATCATATAGAAGGTATATATTATGTTTAAATGGACGTTAATCTTTTCTTTATTGACTATAGCTAACTACGCCTCAGCATCACTTGATCCACTAGGTGGCGGTAATATTCTTTAATTTATCATTGATTAATATCGCTGATAGAACACTTATAATTTGATTTTTATCATACCCAAGTTATCCAAGATGTCTTGGGTATTTATTTATCAAGTAGTCGTCTTTAAGGTTAAAGTAATGATCAAGAAACAATGGTGTGTAAAGTCCAGTATTGCTCTGGGGCTAGGGCTATTCATTATTAATAATGCATCTGCGGATGAATTTATATTTAATAACCCCGATGGTATGTATATACATGTCGAGGATGACACTGGAAACAAGCTTTATCACTCACCAGCCTACATGGCAAAATTTGATTGGCTACCTAGCTCAGAAAATGTCATTGTCACTGCGATTTCTGAAGGAAGTGAAGTATTTCGTAAAATCTTTTCTACCTCAAAACTGAGCGATATGAACTGTCATTATTCGTTGTTGGTTTCATCGCAAGATGGGTACAAACATGATAAATCTTCCCTTTCTGCTCAAGCATGTACCAATGATGAAGACATGTACTTCCCAGAATCAAGTGTGCCCAAATACAGTTTTGATAACCTCTCTGGGCTGCACGTCTATCCTGCTTTTTCACAACAAGATTCTGAGTTCGAAATGGATAACACTATGGGTTACTTAGAGCCAGGCAGTGTAAAAACATATACTCCAGCCGATGTTTATTGGTCTTCATCGCACAGAGATATTGAAGAGGGAACAATGCTATCGGTTGGCTTTTATAACCCATACAACTCAAGCTATGTGGTGTGTGAAGAGCAAGAGCCTGTAATTGGAGCCAAGACTTTCCTGATCAATCATGATGGAACATGTAGTGTAAAAAATCGGGTTGAAGGTTGTGCTAATGAATGGCAGTCGAGCAAATTTTACAAGACCAATGATCGTGTCGCGTACGATGGCAGTGTTTGGGAAGCCAGATTTTACAACATTGGTGTGGCGCCTTCACATTCTAAGATCAACCTCTGGCGTTACCTTGGTGTACTAAATTGTGAATAAGCACCATTGACACAATAAACCCAAGCATTTGATGTCAATTGTTGAGTATGAAGTAAAAACGCCCAATTCGAGTGAATTGGGCGTTTTTAGTATCACTAAAGCAGACGAAACCTAACCGCTAATCGATCAAGCCATATTCTCTGCTTAAAATGTCAATGATTTCAGCTTTTGGGTTATCACTGAGCTTAATTGGCTGACCTGTAATTTTTTCTGCAATGTTAAGGTAAGTACGAGAAATATCCATGAATGCATCTGTCGGTAAGGCATTATCACGTGCTAACGCTTCACGCTCTGGCATACGTTCTTTGTTGAGCAGAATGTCTGGGTCGGAAAAATGGTTCAGTAGGAACTGGCGAAAGCCTTCTTTTGAATTCTCAACAATCTGGCCATTTTTATAGGCTTTTCCATCCCAGATACGAGAAGAATCTGGAGTGCCTACTTCATCCATATAAATCAGTTTTTCATTCCCTGCTGCGTCTGCCACATAACCAAACTCAAATTTAGTATCCACAAAGATTTGCTCAACCTCTGCTAGAGCCTGACTGATGACACCAAATCCTTCTTTGAGCAGTTTTTCATACAACGCAATATCTTCGACATTGGAGAAGTTAAATGCTTGGTAGTGATCAATGATGTTCTGTTGTGTGATGTTGACGTCATCAGCTTCCGGAACATCAGGAATGCCGTATAAAATGCCTTTTGTTGAAGGTGTGATAAGCAGTTGTGGTAAGGACGTATCTTTTTGTATTCCTTCAGGTAATTGGATACCGCAGAACTCACGCTCCCCTGTGGCATAAGCTCTCCACATCGACCCGGTGATGTATTGGCGACAAATGGCTTCAATTTTAACTGGCTTTGCCTTTTGTACAATCCACACAAAAGGGTGGGGGATGTCTAGGATATGGCTGTCAGCGAGGCCGTTGTCTTTAAAAAGTGTAAACCAATGGTTAGAGATTGCATTAAGTGCAGCACCTTTGCCCGGAACCCCTTGTAATCCACCTTCACCGTGCCAAATGCAATCAAAAGCAGAGATGCGATCACTGATCACCATAATGGCCAGCGGGGCATCGGCAGACACGTTATATCCTTTTTGTTTGATAAGTCGTGCACTGTCCTCTTCGGTCAACCAGTAAGCAGAGCGAACTTTGCCGCTGTGTACGGGTTTGTCAGTACGAATTGGTAGATCATCATTAACAGCAAGTACTTGATTAGCAAGGCTCATTGTGACATTCCTATCATCTAAATCAGTCATAATAAAGAGTCAATACCCAATGACAACAATCACTGAATATGTTGAATGTGGGCATCATACACAGTTCTGTTATAACTCTCCAGATAAAAAGCAAACGTTTGCTTTTGGGTGTGGTTCATGCTCTCAGTTATGCTAGCTTATGTTTTTTATTGGGCAAAGAATGAAGTGATTTGTAATCATTAGTCATTTATCATAAATTTTCATGGTTTACTTTGTATAATTCACTCTTTAATACGGTGAGCTATGATAATTATTATCATTTGTTGATTTTGTAATAAATTATCAATATTAGTTAGGTGACATTTTTGTGGTAGAGTTTAAGAATGTCTGTTATTTATAAATAATGTATTTTTGGATTATTAAGTGTTGAAGTTTTATAGTATTACAGGCTTAACAGACTCTAGTTTAAAGAATTTTATTATCTTCTCTTATAAAATTTATTTTAGGATCAAGTATGAGTAAGCTTCTTATTTTTATGACCGCAAGTGAGCAGCCTTCGCAAGGTTATAATATATTAAAAATAAAAAGTGTTGATCGACTTGTTGTTAAAAGTGCTTCAAATAGAGATCGTAAAGATTATCTTCATTTTTTTAAAAGAAAAAAAATTGAAGATAAAGAAATTGAGGTTTTTTTTATATCTAAATTTAATCAACCTTTATGCCGTAAAAAAAAGAAATTGAAAAATTTAAACATAAAAAAGGAAAGGAAAAATTATTTCAACATTGTAGATTATACATCTATTAGTAATAGATATGTCTTATGCTACTCTCAATTAATAGTTGCGGCTTATCAAGCAAATCCGATGAGAATAAGAACATTGCCTTCGAAGCGCTATCAATGTCGATGTAAAAAATATTTCTGCTCGTATTGTATGGGAACAATGAAAAATTTGATAATATTAACAGATAGAGATGCCTAAAATTAGAATGTAATTGATTTTAATATTTCTAAATCTTGCTTAAAAAGTGATTATAATCATTTTTTATGAAATTGTTTCTATCAACATATAAAGATTGCTATGCAGTTATTTTTTGAAATTCTATGATTTGATTAGAACCACCTTGGTAAAGCACTCTAAGGATGGGAATTATTGAATACGATAAAGGAGGTTGGTTTTTATGCAGATAAAACTTATTTCAGTGGCATCATTGTTGCTTTTAGTATCATCATCAAGCTTAGCATCTTATATTGAAGTTTTGGATGATCCTCAGCAGTCCACTTATCATTTATCTAAATATTGCTTTGAAGAGTTACAACAGTTAAAGGTACAGTCACCCAACGCATGGGTTGGTTTAACAGAATATGTGGAATACAGTCATGGTGCATATGGTTTTAATTACCGTGTGTACCATGCCCTAAGCTATTTTGATACTGAGGAATTGGCCGTAATAAGACTTGATGCAACACCTGTCCCACCCCCGATTCCTGCAGATGCCTCAAGTTATTTATACAGTTGTTCTACGGATATGTCATAAATTAATCTGGATTTATAGTTAAATAAAGGTACTCCAGATAATAGTGCATGAAGTACCTTATATTTAAAAAGAGATTTTATAGTTTGCAAGAGATCAAATTATAATCAATTTTCAATGGCCAACTATATAAGAAATATTACTTGTTTTTAGAGCCTCGGCTACATAAACTTCAATAATGATGTACTTTGGCTATAGGTTTTGATTTAATTCCAAATAAGTTGATCGGTTCCTTCGCAACGTTGTTTATTATATAACTTAACGCTGCCACCACGTCCAACAAACTGCGCCTTAACTACCATACCTTGTTCAATATACTCACCAAGGTAGTTGCACGCAACTTTGTAGCTAGTATCCTGAATCACAACAGGAACCCATACATAGCCTCCACTTCTGGGTAAGTAAGAGTAGAAATTAATAAAGCCCTGATCAGTGACTTCTAACTTATAATTATACTCATTCAATTTGAAATAAACTTGGCCATGGATTTCTTCTTTAATTTTTTGGATATCCTCCACACTTGCCGTTGGTTGAATATTTGAGTCTGGTGTTGATTGACAGGCAGTTAATATTAATATTATTAATAATGGTAGCGCTAATTTTTTAAATTTATTCATTGTCGTTAATTTTGGTTATATTGATATTTGTATTATTTTAATTTATCAAATGTAAGAAGATAAGTATATAGTATATTAAGGTTATTATGCTATAAATTTTGAAACATATTTAATTATCTAAACTTATTTTTTTATTTAATGGCATATAAGTTATTTAATTTAAAAATTAATTCTTAACAGGGTGGGATGAGAAAGAAGATATATGAAATCAATTATATTTGATAGAAATAACTCAATATGACTAGCTGAAGGTATCATCTTACTATACGTTTTATCATGTTGTAGTATATTTTTTATACTAAATTAAAATAGTATGCTGCTAGAAGGTTGTTAAGGTTTGTTTTTAATATCAACAGGCGTGATTTTGCCAACTTTGGTTCTGAATTTTCACTTTTTTCAGTATCAATATGAGTCTCTATTATTAGTTATAATTGAGCCATATGTACATAGATATTCAAAATCTGAAAATTACTTGAGTATAGCCCTGTACGGTGTGTATTTAAATAACCATTTTTGCCTGATAACGGAAAAGAGGTACCTGATAACGGTATTGTTACTCGCAGTTGATTAACTGCTTTCCTCTTTTTTAATAACCATATACGAGAGTTTCGTCTGGTATCTTAGAGTGCTACGTCTGGATTAAATAAAGGTTCTTGTAAGTTTGATAGAACTCTTTCGTTGATTAGTTATTGTCGTAAAGATTGAGCATAGCTTGAATTTATCTGGCCATTAGATTAACGTCTGATCATATTAATCCAAAAAATAACGCATAACATTCGAGATGTATTAGCATATTGAGAATATCCCCAAGTACCTGTGGTTACTTAGGGATTCATTTATATCGATTTTTCTTCTTTAATGCGTCTTGAGCTTATGATTATTTTTAACAGCGCAACAGTACTCATCATGATTAAAAACCAACTTGCAATAATCATTGTAGTTTGATCTGTTGGTAGAGCAGATAAACCTAGTGTGAAACCGAATGCGCCAAGCATTTGTAGTGCCCCATAAAGCGCACCAACTTGTCCCCGGTGATTGGGAAATAAGTAAAGTGCTGAAACACTTGCGACGGTGGTTAAAAAAGTCGAACCACATGCAAATATTGCGAAGGATACTACTAGAATAGGGTAACTTTGTAATGCAACACTGTATATAGATAGAAGGCCACCAACAACTTGGATTAACACTCCTAGCGCTAGAGTCATATTTTCAGTAATTTTGTTTTTAAGAAAAGAATTCCAGAAAAGTCGAGAAGTAACGCTGCTAGCCATGAGTACAAGCAAACCATGGCTGAACTGCTCGACAGAGAGACCATACTGCTTTTGTGCCACGAATGATCCGGTTACTTGGAACAGTAGAATGCAACTAGTACCACTGATCATCATTGCTAAATAACTCAGAAATATTGGGTGGGAGATGATCAATGTGTAGTCTTTGAGCATTTGTTTGGGTTTTATGGCATGAGGGTTTTTTTTCGCTATGGTTTCTTTTTGTTTCAATGTAACAACCAGCAATATGAATGCAGCTAATATAGCCATAAAGACAAAGTTACCTTGCCACCCGTAGTGTCCAGCAATATAGCCACCTAAAACAGGAGTTAAGCCAGGTAATCCCATAAAAAGTACGCCATACCAGGCGAGTATGCCCATCAATTCACTTTTGTTAAATGAATCCTGTAAGATGGTTCTACATAACAAATAAAGCCCACCAACTCCTATTCCTTGAACCACCCGACCAAATAGTAAAGTTTGAATGTTGGTTGCTGACAAACAAACAGCAGAGCCAGCTAAAAAAATTAAAGCAGAAATAAGAGCGATTGGCTTACGACCATAGCGTTCAGATAAAGGGCCGCAGCTTAACTGACTAACTGCAAGAGCAATAAAGAAAAAACTCAATGATTGTTGAGTCAGAGTGCCAGTAGTTTGTAAACTGCTTTCAATATCTGGAAGGCTTGGAGCGTACATACTTGATGAAAAAAAGTAGCTTAGCGCCATAATAAAACTGATTAAAATAATTTGTGCTTTTGACATAAATGAAACCATAATATTTAGGGACAGTGAATTTTAACGATTTCAGATCTTATAGCTTCAGGTTTAACGACAAGGTATTAACAAAACGCGACAAATTATTGTAACGCTTGATAGAGCGTCTTTTTTTTCTGGTGTTCTTTAAAGGCATTTGAAAAAGCAGAAAGACTTGAATATTGTAGCTCATAGGCGACATCAGTGGAGCTCATTCCTTGATTCAATAATTGCTCAGCCCTATCCATCACTACCTTGCTGCGAATATCTTTAAAAGAAGCATTAAAGTGATTCAAAAAAAGTCGGTTCAGTGTTCTTACTGAAGCGCCAGTAGTTGAGGCAAGATCCGATAATGATATCTTGATATTTGGTTCTTTAGAGAGGCTATCAATAATCATAAGTAATCTTCTGTCAATGCAACCTTGGGCAACAAGAGCAACTGAAGCAGGTTCGCATTGAAGGGTTTGGTCGGCTAATACCTGAATATAATGTTGCTCTAAAGACCCTTCTAGTTTTTGATTTTCCAAAATTTGAAAAAGTTGAGTTACAAGAGGTGTAACAGTGAATAGCTGAATACTTTTACACTTTGATTTAGGTTGAACTAATGTGCATAAAAAACTAATGCGCGATTGAGTCAGAACTTCTACTCTGTGAAGGTTATAGGCAGGTACATAGATAAGGTTGCCCGGTGTGGTCATGATGCTTTGTTCATCAGTATAGAGAATATGGCATCCTTGGTGAACATAAATAAAATGCGCAAAGTCGTGTTGATGAAAGTCGCATGAGAACTGACTGTCATAAATTCTTGTTATAACTCGGTGGTCATTGTTATCCATAAAAATCCGCTAGTAAGTTTTATTTAACTGACAATTCAATAATAACATATTTGTCAGAATTAATAAGAGAACTGATTTGGAAACAGATGTGACTCAATAAGTGAAGAATATCACACACAAACTAATGATATTTTTCATACCAAAATCAGAACAGCATACTACATCGAGTTTGGCTAAATAGATAATTCTAGTGAGCCACACTGATATAAAAGTTCAGTTTATTCAACCTGATCAGGTATTATTCATAAAAATGTTTAAATTAAAAACAAAAATCTAAAGGAGTAGGTTTTGATAAAATACATTATATTACTTTTATCATTGATAATTAGTCACTCGGTCATTGCAATTGATTTAGATAGTGCAACAATTAATGAAATCCATATTGCCTTAAAGAATGGTGAGATAACTTCAGAGCAGTTGGTCAGAGCTTATATAGACAGAATTGAGAAAAATAATAACCTTAATGCAATTGTAAGTATTGATGATAAAGCTTTGGATTACGCAAAACAATGGGATAAATCGGGTAATAAAAACTCAATACTTGGTGGAATCCCCTTTCTAGTCAAGGATAACTATAACGTCAAAAATCAGCCTAACACGGCAGGCTCAATTGCCTTAAAAGATAACATTGCAAAATATGACGCTAAAATAGTGGCGTTACTAAAACAGAATGGTGCTATTGTTTTAGGCCGAACGAATATGTCAGAGCTGGCAGCTTCTTACGGCCGATTCGGATACAGCTCTCTAGCGGGACAAACATTGAATCCGCTTAATTTACAGCGTGACCCATCTGGTTCAAGCAGCGGTTCGGCTGCAGCTGTTGCTGCACATTTAGCTCCATTTGCATTAGGTACAGATACTACTGGATCGATTCGTGGGCCAGCTTCTGTAATGGGTTTAATCGGATATCGATCGTCGATTGGATTAACGAGTCGAACAGGTGTTGTGCCGCTCTCACTCACTCTTGACACCACTGGTCCTATCACTTCTTCTGTTGAAGATCTTGCAATTATTATGGACATTATTGCTGTAGAAGATCCAATGGATCAAGCAAGCATATTTTATTATTCAATTCACTCAGTACCAAACTTTACTCAATCATTACCTGAAGCAACACTGAAAAATAAACGATTGGGATATATTAATAATTATTCTGGTTCGAATGATGAAGTAGATAAAATCGTCGAGCAGTCTCTAGTTAAAATAAAAGGTGAAGGTACAGAAATAATAGAACTGTCATTACCAGAGGAAATCGCATCTATTGGGGCTGAGACTTCTTCTTTTATTATTGCAACAGAGTTTAAACCACAGTTTGAAACACATTTACGATCTAATAAAACAGCAATAGATTTGCTAGAAGTAATCAAAAAACTAAAAGCCGATAATGCAAATCCCCATCCTATCAACCCTAAAAGATTGGTTGCTTTAGAGCAGAACGTTTTGAATCATGATACCAATAGTGTTCGCTACGTCAGCTTGCTTAACCAAAAGCTACCTCTACTAAGGGCTGAACTCGACTTCTTAAAGAACAAGTATCGTTTGGATGGATTTGTATTTGCTACTCGCCCATGTCCAGCAGCACCACTTCCAAATATTGTTGATGACAGCTACCAATGTCGGTCAAAAGATTTACTGGAAGCAGGTTATATCTCATCATTATTAGGATATCCCGAAATTTCAATCCCAGCTGGTGTAACACAAAGTAATATTCCGGTCAGTTTGTCTTTCTTAGGTAGCTATGCCCAAGATATAGAAATGATGCAATTTGGATATGCTTTTGAAAAGTTAGCACACTTTGCCATAGAAAATCGTTTATAGCATCCTACATAGAATTACTTACATATAAGCTGAGATCGTCTTTCTGGGCTTCTCAGCTTATGTACTGATCAAAGAAATTTATTGCTTATTAAGACCTAACCTAAAACTCTCCGTCTAAAAGTGAAAGAAGTCAATTATTCAAGAATGCTATGGTCATTGTCAGTAGTATTAGGAGACGATAAATGACTTTCGATCAAAAAGTTCTTAATGGTTTACTAGGTGAACTCAGTCACTTTTGGCAGCTAGACGATTTAACATTAGATCAGTCAGGGCGCTGTTCTCTTATCACCGAGGAAGATCTACAGGTTGCTATAGATCTTCCGGCAGGGAGTACTCATTTGCAGCTGCTTGCTGGTGTTGGTTTTCTAAATGAATCTTACAGAGAGCAACAATTAACAACATTGATGCAAAGCAACTTTGATCATCCTCAATTATGCCAAGCCTATTTTGCTCTAAGTCCAGAAAGTGATTGTATCCTTTTGCGTTATTTATGCTCATTTGAAGATATTGATATTAATATATTTACCAATATAGTCAGTAATTTTATTCAGACAGCGAAAGCTACAGAAAAGCAATTACATGATTTATGGGAAGATTTGGAGGTAACTCCCAAATCAGGTTTACAACATTATGATAATTCTTTGAAAGTATAGGGGGCGATATGTCGCTAAATCAAGCCAGTAGTACTACTAGTCAGACTACGCCTTATACGGTTGGTTTACTAGCTCATCAATGCAAGGCAACAAAAGAAGATTCAACGCTCCCAGTTTCTAATGTTTCCAATTTAACTTCAGTAGATATGAAAGCACCATTGAATCATTTCCCCAGCAATCTAAAACAAGATTTTCGGATCAGTGATGAACATATAGTTCAAGTTTCAAAAGCATTTGGTAATTCGTTAAAAAGCTATGTTAAAAGTAACCCAGAAAAACATATTGCTTACTTAAACTATTACTGTGAACTTGAAAAGATTAAAGGTCAGTTCACTATACATAATGATTCAATTAAAGAAATTCGATTATCTCGTTCAATAGAAAATCTGGCCGATACTTACAATACCTTGCTTAAAGGGCATTCAAGGTGTGGTTCTATGTTCAAATCACTTATTAAGCCAATAAAAGATAAGAATAATATATTGTATAAATATTTAAAATATTCTAATGGCAAAGTCAAACCAGCTAAGGTATTACCCAGCCAATCTCATGAAGAAAGGGCTTACACAACATTTATATCTAAAGCTCAAAACACCAGAGTGATCCCCTCACCCAATAAAGTTGAAGATAATCTAAGAAGACTTGAATTTACTGATGAAGAACGTACTAAGTTAACTGAACAGCTTAATCAGATTCTTTCGGACTATCTTTTCAAAGGTCAAGGCACAGTCCAACATCAACAGAGACTACAAGCAAAATTAAACTTTACTGATGGAAAGGCTAATAAGT
This sequence comes from Vibrio sagamiensis NBRC 104589, assembly GCF_007990935.1. Taxonomy (GTDB): domain Bacteria; phylum Pseudomonadota; class Gammaproteobacteria; order Enterobacterales; family Vibrionaceae; genus Vibrio; species Vibrio sagamiensis. The sequence continues at coordinate 65,980 of NZ_BJXJ01000013.1, read as the reverse complement.
ATCTAACAATAAAAGATGGGAGTTTATCTCTAACTAGCCTTAGAGATCGTCAAGATTTGAAATGTTTTCTAGATAGTTTATTAAGTAATCAATGGGGCTTTGAATCCAAGCTATGTCTCTTTTCAAGTACTCTTGTAAAAAAAGTGAGAGAAGCGATTAAAACTGAATCAGGTGTTCTTCATCAGTACTTAAAATGGGAAAATGACAATAAATTGAGTACAGTTGAACCTAGTGCCGAAGAATTGCAAAAATATGAAGAAGTAGACAAGCAAAATCACCAGATTTATGAAAAAAAAGAAAGAGTAGAGATATCAGAAAAAATCAAATTATTGCAAGAACAGCAAAGAATTCTTTTATCACGAACAAAATTGAGTCGATGGTTACAAACTAATGCTAAAAAAAATTGGTCAGAGATTAATTTTGAGTCTGTACCTGTAACAAATTTGGAATATGTGGATATTTTGGGATGTGAATCAATTGAGGAATTACGTAATGCACTTAAGATGACGGAAGAAAATAATAAGCTGTTAGCATGGGAATTAGAACGTAATTTAATGCAGCTACCGATAAAGGGTGAGATTGAAAAAAATAACTTGCCCGTGACTAAATTGACAGTAGTCAACACAATCTCTAAATTAAAATCGATTGTAAAGATTATAGAAAAACCTAAAACTAACTGGTTTACACGATGGTTTTTTAAGCCACAACATCAAGCTATCAATGACATCAAAGGGCGCTTAAATGAACTAGAGTATATTCATCAACAACTGGAAAGGCATTGGCCAAACATGAGAGAACAACCTACTTTTCAGAGCTTTATTGCTAGAGAAGCGGAAAGGTTAGGCGATAAATTGCTCTCCAAAAGAAAAGTAATGATGTTTAGTTTCGAAACACCTGAATTCAGAGTATGGAAAGAAGCTTTAGGTGAAGTAATAAAGAAAAAATAATAATATAAAGATATATTGCTATAATTTAATATTTTAATAATAGGAGTTTCAGTAAAAGTGAGACTCCTTTATTTTTATTAATTTATATCTATGAATTGAAATTGTTAAAATCCATGAATAATATAGTTGTATATTGATTTTTTTGTGTCACTATATCTAGTTCAAGTAAGGTTATCTTTACTTGAATAATCAATGCCTTTATCTTTATAAAGGATTTTTTATTAAGATTTAAAGCCGATAATGGCTTGTTCTTTTAAATTCTATGGTTACGAATAAGGTTGATATGGAAATAATAAGAAATGCTCTCATACTTATTTCGGCATTATTAGTTCAAGGGCTGTTAATTGCAGATGAGTTGGAAAGTAAAAGTATGAATGCTTCTTATAAGCACTTCTTTACGGCAGATAATAAACTTCATGATGAAGCAACAGGATTATTCAATAAAATATTGAATCAAATACCTCGTGAAAAACTAGGTAAATTATCAAAAGACTACTTACTCCAGTTAGAAGATAAACAAGGTGAGTACCTCGAGAGTCAAGAAAAAAATCTTGATACAGCTGTTAAGCAGGAAACTGCTTACGCAATACAATATTACTTACAGCACCAAAAAGTCGATAATTCACGTTTTGTGAAATCCGGAAATAAAGTTGCAGGCTGGTGTTTGGTAATTGGAGAAGGGAAATGCGATAGTCCTCTTAATGCTCACGGAACTTTGACTCGAATTAAACAAGGGGCTTCGACTTCCGGTGGTAATGCATTGGTAGTAGGTAGGACAAAGGTCCAAACAAGTATTTTAACATCTTTGCAGACGATTCCTGGCCAAACTTATACACTCAGTTTTAGTTATACGGGGGACTTTGTAAAAAACTCAGGACGGTCATATATTTTCCGCCCTGTAAGTACTCTTGTCAGTATTGGTGCTGAAGAAACACTCATTGAAATGCAACATCCAATTGTTGAAGAAGAATTCTGGTCTGGCAGAAGTAGAGGAGTGCTAAATGCGCCTTGGGATAATAATCAAAATGGTTACCGTTGGGAAAAAGTTGAAATGCAATTTGTTGCAACTCAATCTCAAACAACTCTCGGATTCACATATTTGGATAAGAATGACAATGGTCAAGAAACTACCCCGATTATGTTATCAAATGTAATGGTTTATGATGATGCTACTGCAGATAAATCACTTCAACCAGGACAGATCGCCTATGTAGCTACGTCGGGTGCAGCTGTAGCCGGTGTGGGTGGAACCATTTTATATTTGGTTAATAAAGGGCATATTACCAATTATTTTCAGTCGCTAGGTTACGGTTTGACAACGGTAGGACCGGGCACAAAAATAATGCGCATAAACGCAGCCTTCGACGATATGCATGAAATTATGCAAGGTAATGGCGGGTTAGAAGTATTAGGAAATTATCTTAATTTTACCACTCGAGAGTACGCAGAGGACTATTTTAAACATCCGATTCAAGCATCGCAATTTAACGCTCTTGCACACGAGGGCTTTGTTGAGCTGGATACTGGAATTAGAGCTGATGCACTGACATTTGATGAGAGTGCGACCTATATAACAAAGCCTATTTTTGCACAATCGACAGATATTAATGTCCAAACAGTAATAAAGTTTACGTCTCAGCAAAGAGCCATTGATTTTGTTAGACATTTCAATAGTTATTTGATGACACAAAATTCACAAGTACAAGCTATTCGTCGAGAGATTCATAGTTTAAATGTTCTAGTGGGTAATACTGAGGCTAATGCTGTAGCTGCTGAGCATGAATCGGTCATTGTATTTCATACCGGTAATTCCATTACCTTAAATGGTACGAGACAAATTAGCTTAAATGAATTGGTAGCCTGGTTTGCTAAAACAAATGGCTTTAAATCGTCCATTGTGGACAGTTTACCATTTACTTATAGTTCAACTTCAGTATCTGGTATTGGCTGGAGCTCCATAATCGAGGATATAAATAGTATTGCAGCAAACATTATACATGATAGTTACCAAGCCGAAATGACCGTTGAAGAGTTTTCAACTGCAGCAATTGAGGCAATGGAAGCAGCAGGTATTTTGGTTATGTTATAATTGGTGCTGATTTAAAGTATTATTATCACTATGGTTAATAACACTTTACGATTAATGTGGCTTTATTTGTATAAACTTCTAGTTAACTCATATCTAGCTCTCTAACGGAGCAATTGTCACCATCAAATTCTACCATAACTTTCTTTTTTTGATAATGCGGCTGCCATGGCAGTCGCATAAATTGTTTTTTCATATTGGCTATTTAAGAGAACCCGTTAGTAAATACCACATTTATTAAACTTTATGTATAATATGTTATTTTTTACACGGAAGTTATCTATCTTCATATCTGCTTTTACTTTTTTGTATATAGAGAATGCAAAGTTATCATAGGTATAAATAATAAGAAATATATTTTATTTTTACTTGGTACCTTTTAATAGATGGTTTTTTATTATGCATGATAAAGTTTAATTGTGTAAATTAAACTTGGCATTTTTATAATCTTGGTGTTTAAATTAAAAACTATTTGTGTAGACTATTATGTGATTCTTTTTCAAAATTTATACCAAAATCTACTTTCTGTAGTTTAAGGGAATGGTTTTCTATTTAAGGAAATTCATCATTGAGAGTAAACGATATGCTTAAACGTAGTACACGCTTTTTAATTCTAATGTCAACTGTATTGCTATCGAGTAATAGCTTTGCTGACTGGCTTAATTTAACAGGGAAAGTGAAAGTTATTTCTACTTATGCACACACCAATACTATTATTGTTGCTTTAGAACAGAAAGGTTCACCAATAGTGGGTTGCTCTGATACAACCAGCTTTGCGATAAGTAAAGACTTGCAGCCGGAGGCAAGAGCAAGAATGTATTCAATGGCGCTCGCTGCAGAAGCTTCGGATAGCACCATTACTATAAGTTACGGAGGCGCTGCTAACGACTGTGTTAAATATGATAATAATGTCTCGTTCAGAAAAATTGTTCGTATGATAAAAAATTAAAAATAAATAATTTTCTAATTTAATAACAGAAATCCCTTAAGGAAAATAAAATGAAAAAAATGCTTTTAACAGCATTCTTAATCGTGCTCTCTTCATCATCTTTTGCTGAAGAATATCGTGGCGTAGTTAAGAAAATAAACTTGTATGGTGGTAAGTGGGGTAACTCTCACGACGGAGGTATTTTATTTACATTAGAAAAAATGCCGAGTGATACAGCCTATTTTAGAATCGACCATAAAGATATTGCGTTTAATTCTTTTCTATCGACACTATTAGCCGTGAAACACTCAAGAGGCACAATTTCGGTAGTGTATGAGGTCGATACTTCAGAAAATAAATACTCACCAGTAAGAAAGATTGCCATCGAGTAAAGCAGCACTCGTCAGGTTGGCTTATCTCTTTAGCTAGACTGCTCATCGTAACCAGAATAGAACCACCAACCCAAGTTTCTAAGACAACTTGTGCGGGCGGTTTTTTTGTGTTTCAGAGATAAAAAGCCTCCAAGTGGAGGCGATGATGTGATTAACGTCGAACTTAATTAATGGTACTTATTAACTCTGCCTTCGACGAAAAAGACTTCACATTGGTAGCGCTGTGCGAAATGACGCAAATAAGATTGTCTTTCAGAACAGATGGTATTAGAGGCAACAACCGCACATGCATTGCCGGATTGGATCGCTTTGATAACTATCTCGACTTCTGAGAGTGTATGAGAGCGATTAATTTGCAGAATATGCTGACAGCGAATGTTAAAAGAAGACAGTTGCTCATAATCGGGGCGCTGACACTCTGCTGTAAACAAGATCCACTGACGTTGTAGAGACAGAGTCGCTAGTTGAGATAGCAATTGATCTGCACCCATTAAAGGATGAGTTGACTGGGCTAATCTGTTGTAACGAGAGTATGTATGAGCTTGAGTATTAAATTGCATTTTACTGTTCCTTTATACATGCTGTATGTGTATACAGTAGTTGTTTTTTGCTATTCGATCAAGCTTTTTGAAGCAGAGAAAGCAATTCGATGATTCTTATTTGATTAATTTGTTAATTGATTTATGTGAGCTATAGGTTTGCTTTTGAGATATTTGGTTGGAGGATGTTTATAGTGCGCTAATGAGCAATATTTATGTTAATCTGGTCTTGTGTCTTTTCCTGTGTAAGTAATTCAAGTCACTTTTATACAGGTTTTGTCAGCATAGTGTTCAGGTTTACTGTAATTGCTTTATACTTTGAAGAGTTAAATGGACAAGTCGCTATCTTAACTAAAAAGGCGCCTTGGAACTGAGCGCCCATGAAGAATTGAATAAAAGCTATCCTGCTCGCCTTGCTATTCGTTCACGCATTTGTTGTTCACCTTGGTTAAACTGTTGGACATCAATTTTGGCCATTGGGTGGCATGATTGGCAAGAATGGTGATACTTACCATCAAAGTAACTCAATCGGGTGACAAAACTTAGTTGTTTGCACCAATCGCAGGTGCCTTCTTCAGTAAACATTCATTTTTCCTCATTGGCTATATACCGCGTTACCTGAGTTAAAGTAGAAGTACTTGCTAAGCGCCGTTTTCACGCTGTGGTACCACGTCTCTTGAGGTTACTAGGGTATAAAAATTATCAATTGCTTTGATTAGAATTATTTTCATCTGATATTATTACACAGAAGAGTTAATTCGATTAAACAACAGTGAAGTTCTTTGAGAAGGATATCGATTGCGAAGTGTTTTATCATTAGTAATGCGGCGTATTTAAAGTTAGTGTCATGTTGCTTACATACTTTTTTAACATTTTATTAAGAACGATGAATGTTCGAAATAAGCTTCATTGATTGGTTTAAGCGTTTCATTTCTTGATCAGACCCCCCTGAATCAGGGTGGTAGATTTTAGATAACTGTCTGTAGCGTCTTTTTATTGCGGTGTGATTAGGAATTTGCTCTGGTGAATAGCCGAATAGAGCACATGCCAAAGCGATATCTTTTTGTTCTTGTTGAATTTTTAGTTTGTTATATTCTTCTAGCAGTTTTTCAAACCTGTATCTCAGTTGCTGAATAAGTGTTTTCAATTGCTCATTTTGTCGTAGTAACGGAGAGGTTTTTTGATCTGATTCGACTGATGCTTTTAAATATCTCTTACGTGTTTTGAATATAATCACAGAGCCGACCAGACACAACAAAGTTATCCCAAAAAGAGAAGCATCAAGCATATTTTCTGTTAACAGGCTGTTCTTTGTTGAGTCTACTTGTGTTATTAACAGCGGTTGTATGGATTGAACTGGGTGTAATACCTCTTTTTGAATCGCTTGCTTGTCGAGCTGAGCAATATCAGCCAACTGTTTAGCGCGTAGCTCATCAAAGCGTTGCTGCAAAAACTGATGGTAGCTTTGTTTGGCTTGTGGATTATTTTGTGCAGCAAACTGATAAAAAGTGTCCGTTAAATCCGCTAAAGTGATTTTATGAGAATTATGGTTGAGCAAATCAGCCAATAACATACCTCGATCACTAGAGTCATTGAGTGCTTTAGATACGGCATCGAAAAGTAATTGTTTTGTATCGATGTGTCGTGTAGAGGTTTCAGTTAATTCTCGGACTGGTTGTATTTGAGTGGATAAGTTACCTGATTGGGGCGAGAGTGTTAACTCGCCTTTAGGATGGCTAGGCAGGCTCACAATGTATGACGTTTGTTGTTCAGTTAGTTTGGTGGAGGTATTCACTTTCTCTGTTAGCTCATTAGCAACAGCAAGGTAAAAAAAGCAGCCGCTGACTAAAAAAATAACAGTAAAAAGTCTTAAAAGCATAGTGAATTCAGGTGTTATTTGTTCTGGTATTAAAGAACAAGTGAAATTGACTGTGGTAATATAAACGGGGTGTACAGAGCGTGCTCATGGTGTTCTTTGAACCGCCGGAACAGCTTCAGCTTGGTAGTTGCACCGTAGACCCAAGAGGTATACGGTGCAGTGATTTTATCGTAGCGGTAATATCTGGATTTCTACGCGACGGTTACAAGCTCGGCCTTGAGCATTTTTGTTTGAGCAAATTGGGTTACGCTCACCATAGCCACGAGCGATTGCACGGCCTGGTGCAACGTTTTGTGATACTAGGAATTGACGCACTGACTCGGCACGACGCTCAGAAAGTTGTTGGTTGTAAGAGTCACTACCTGTGCTGTCAGTGTAACCATTAATGACTAGGCTAGTGTCTGGGTATTCTACTAAGATACGAGCCACACCGCGAAGAGTGTTATGTATAGTGGAGTCTAGTTGGTATGAATTAGAGGAAAAACCGATGCCGTTTTCCATACGAAGTAGCAGTTGATTGTCACCAATACGCTGAACCTGTACACCAGAGTTTAATAGTGCACGGCGTAATTCTGCTTCTTGTCGGTCAAAGTAGTAACCAACTCCAGCGCCAGTAGCACCGCCAGCTGCTGCACCAATCATAGCACCTTTGCGACGTTCTTTAGCGTTATCACCAGTGGCAATACCAATCGCAGCCCCTGCAATGGCTCCAATGATCGCGCCTGTTGTTGTTGAGTTAGTTTCGTATTCACCAGTGGTTGCGTTCTGACGTTGGGTGGCTTGACAGCCCGTTAATGCAAGCATTACTGCCAGTGCGATAGACATCTTTTTCAAAGGAATATCTCCGTATAAAACTGAGGCAAGTGAGCCTCATTGCAAGTATATCGGGTTAGGATTTACCTAACATTTTACGTTTTTGCTCACCGCCAACACCGCGGTTTACAGAAACCTTACGACCTTTTTTTAAACCAACTTCGTAGTCTGCGGTGAGATTCTTCATCGCTTCTTTGAGTTGCTTTTTAAATGTTTCTCGGTCAATGTTTTTAAATTCTTTATCAATGTAGTTATTGATCTTATTGGCAGACTCTTCATCTGGTGTAATTTCAGGTAATTTTTCCAAAGCCCCTTCGACCCAACCAGAAACAAAAGAGTTAACTCGTCTACTGACTTCTTGCGTAGAAGTTCCTGTACCGGAAAAGCTATTACGGAACTGGCCTGTACTTTCGTTCATTTCACGATAAATAATATCAAAAGCAAAAGCAGCAAAAATGGCCCGGTCAGCTTCACCAATAAACTCGACTCGCTTTAGGCCTTTGTGATTCAACAACACTGCCTCGACACCGAACTTAGAGTTTATGCCACGAATTACTCTTAATAGTGTAGAACCGACATTAGCGGGCAACAAATGAGAGGATTGAGTTTTTCCCATTTTGATAAACTCAATATCATCTTTGTCTAAGCCATATTTGAGCATGAGACGATGCGCCATTTTTATCGCATTTGCAGCCTCATTAACGTTGGCGGAGTTGCCTAGTTCTAAACACTTGGCGATTTTTTTCAGAGCTTTTTGTTTATCCATCTAAGACCAGAACCAAGAGCAGGAAATTTACTGAGTCGAACATTTTACCTTTTTTAACAAAGAAACGGAATAACAGAAGGTAAACCAAATTAACTATATCTCTAATTGATTGAGTAAATCGTACGCATCTTCTTGCGTAATGTTCGTCTTTTTTATCACAGTTGATACCTTATTTTGTGTTGCTTCTAACTGTTCATATGGATTCACGTCTTCTGCAACTTCTAGATAAAAGATATCGTTGCTTTCGCTTTAAAAGGTCACTCGCCTTGCTTAGTTATGGTCAACATTTAGGTTGATTTTGAGTGATGTGGATTTGTAATTCTTTACGAATTCTATCGGTAAAATTACCCACAAATTGATTGATTAATTCGCCCAGAACATCACCAACTTCGTTAGATGTATGAGTCATGGTAAGTTCATCTTCAGATATGCCTTTTTTTCATATAACTTGAACAATTCTAATGTAATTTTGGATGTAAAATTCACTACAACAAGACCACTAAACGTACAATAAAATGGAACAAAACAACCAAAATCGGTTTTTAGGCTGGCTTTATTGATCTTTTGCACCATTGCGGAGTAATTAATTATTGAAGAATCGCCGTACTAAGGACACCTGAAGCAGATTGTCATAGCTTGGGTAGGATATCGACTATGGTAATGGTTTTATTTTTCATCATCGAAAAAATCATAAAATAAGAGAGTAAATGTTTAATTTTCGGTACTGAGCTCTAAAAAATAAGAACGTAGTTACTAAATTTAGCATAGAACCGAATAACTTGGCTTTTCGAGAGTGTCAATGAGCTAGAAAGTGGCGAGGAGGCACTCTTGCGTGGGTAATTATTGGAGGAGTTAATAATGTCTTCTTAGAATTTGAGTTAGTGACATCGCTCTGAAGCAAGCATCTTTAAGCCGCTTGAAGATACTTTCTGATTTCATCGTATTTTCAAATGTTGTAAAGTAAATTATTCAACTGGCTGAGGTTTTATGTTCAGGTGTTCTTATATTGGAGGTAGTAGATGTAGTATGTATATTCGGCTGTCTATCACTATACATTTCTTTAAATGAACGCTGAATACTCTGAATACAAACAAAATAAAGTTTGTCTGTGTCGTCCATGAAAACTCAGGCAAAAAACCATTGTGATTTACTCGAGACCCATAGTCTGATCGGAATCAGCGCAGTAGGGAGCAGGAAGCAAATGTTACCAAGATTACACTCACAAACCGATGTTGACCCACTTGTTGTTCGTTTTCTTGAAGAATTGGAACGAGTGAGTTTCAGCGGCGATATTGAAAGCCATTATGCCAGTCGTCTTGCTGTTTCCACAGATAATAGTGTTTATCAGCAATTACCACAGGCGGTTATCTTCCCTAGAAATACCAAAGACGTGGTTCGCCTTGGAGAGTTGAGTAAACAAGCCTGTTACGATCGAATTACTTTTTCTCCTCGTGGTGGTGGTACAGGGACGAATGGCCAGTCATTGACTCAAGGCATCGTGGTCGACTTATCACGTTACATGAACAATATCTTGGAAATTAACGAAACAGAAGGCTGGGTTCGTGTTCAAACAGGGGTGATTAAGGATCAACTTAATGATGCCGTTCGACCTTATGGTTATTTCTTCTCACCTGATTTATCCACCAGTAACCGAGCTACTATAGGTGGGATGATCAACACGGATGCATCTGGACAAGGCTCGTTAAAGTATGGGAAAACCTCTGACCATGTTCTCTCGCTTCAAGCGGTATTGGTTGATGGCTCTGTCCTTGAAACGGATCTTTCACAAGGCTTAAATAGTGACAATGATCTCGCTGCCGGTGCTTATAAAGTAACCGAGCATGTTTGTCGTGAGCATCGCCAACAAATTAAAGAAAAGTTTCCGCCATTAAATCGCTTTTTAACCGGGTATGATTTAAAAAATGCTTTGAATGAAGCCAATGACCGCTTTGATATCACTCGAGTATTATGTGGTGCTGAAGGATCTTTAGCGTTTATTACCGAAGCTAAACTCAATCTTACCCCCATTCCTAAAGCTAGGACCTTAGTCAACGTTAAATATAACAGCTTTGACTCTGCGCTCCGGAATGCCCCATTGATGGTCGAAGCCAAGGCACTGTCTGTAGAAACGATTGACTCAAAAGTACTTAACTTAGCAAAGCAAGACATTGTTTGGCATACCGTGAGTGACTTACTCACCGATGTGCCGGGTAAAACAATGGATGGCATTAATATGGTTGAATATGCTGGGCAAGATGAGCATGAAGTCAACCAGCAAGTGGCGGAGTTAACAGCCAAGCTTGATACAATGATTAAGACAGAAGACGCTGGAATTATTGGATATCAGGTTTGCAGTGACGTTGCGAGCATCGGTCGTATCTACACCATGCGCAAGAAAGCCGTAGGGTTATTGGGCGCTGCAAAAGGCCGTGCCAAGCCTGTTGCTTTTGCCGAGGATACTTGCGTTCCACCGGAACATTTAGCGGACTTTATCGCAGAGTTTCGTCAATTACTCGACCAAAAATCACTCGACTATGGCATGTTTGGTCATGTGGATGCTGGGGTGCTTCATGTTCGTCCCGCTCTTGACTTGTGTGATCCTAGGCAAGAAGCATTGATGCATGAAGTCTCGGATGAAGTGGTCAAGCTGGTGGCTAAATACGGCGGTTTAATGTGGGGGGAACACGGTAAAGGATTTCGCTCACAATATGGGCCCGAGTTCTTTGGCGCTGAATTGTTCAATGAACTGCGCCGTATCAAAGCGGCGTTTGACCCACAAAATAAAATGAACCCAGGCAAAATATGTACTCCACTTGACACTGATGCTGAGTTGGTAAAAGTGAGTGATACCAAGCGTGGCTATTTTGACCGTCAGATCGATGTGCGTGTCCGTGATAGTTTTAAGCAAGCGATGGAATGTAACGGTAATGGGCTGTGTTTTAACTATGATACCAGCTCGCCAATGTGCCCTTCGATGAAAGTGAGCGCAGATCGCCGCCATTCTCCAAAAGGAAGAGCGGGCTTGGTTCGAGAATGGCTTCGTCAATTGACCGAGCAGGGGATCGATATTCTTGATTTAGAAAAGCAAACATTAGCAAAACAGTCCTCGATAAAAACCATGATTGATCGAGTCCGTCATTCGATCAATCGACGTCATGAGTACGATTTCTCACATGAAGTGTATGAGGCCATGAACGGTTGTTTAGCTTGTAAAGCTTGTGCAAGTCAGTGTCCGATTAAAGTCGATGTACCAAGTTTTCGCTCTCGATTCCTGAATATTTATCACACAAGATATCAGCGTCCTTTGAAAGACTATTTTGTCTCTCATATTGAAACCATATTGCCTCTGATAGCCAAAGCGCCGAATACGGTAAACAGTCTGTTAAAGCAAAATTGGGTTAAGAATGTCACGGCTTCTAGTATTGGTTATTTAGATGCACCGCTGTTATCGACACCAACATTGCAACAACGTGTGGCCTCATTGACGACAGCTTATGACTTACAGTACTTGAGTGGATTGTCATCTCAGGATAAGCAAAAGCATGTTTTGATTGTCCAAGACCCATTCACGAGCTTTTATGATGCTGAAGTGGTCGAAGACTTCATTAAATTATTAAAGCACTTAGGCATGCAGCCAATTTTATTGCCATTTAGGCCGAATGGTAAGGCTCAGCATGTTAAAGGCTTTTTGCGCCAATTTCAGAACACAGCTCAAGATACTGCACGGTTTTTAGATATGGTGGCCAATCTAGATATTCCTCTCGTGGGCGTCGACCCAGCTTTAGTTCTTTGTTACCGGGACGAGTATCAAGAAGTGTTAGGTTCTCAACGAGGTAACTTTGAAGTACTCACTGCGCATGAATGGTTGTTTCCAAGAATTGAACAGTTTGATGAGCATAAACAGACGAGATCCGCTGACAAAACACCTTGGTTTTTGTTTGCTCATTGTACTGAAAAAACCAAAATGCCTAACGCTGAAAAAGAGTGGGGTGTTATCTTTGCTCATTTTGGCGCAGTACTTAATGTTGTGCCTGTTGGATGTTGCGGAATGGCTGGGACGTTTGGTCATGAAGCCGACAAGTTTACTATGTCGAAAGATATTTATGGTTTGAGCTGGAAGCCTAACTTAGAAAGCCGAGACAAAGAAAGATGTTTGATGACGGGGTATTCTTGCCGCAGCCAAGTCAAACGCTTTGAAGAGGTCACTCCTAAGCATCCTGTACAAGCTTTACTGACATTATTTGAGTAATGAGCCCCTATGTTGGGCTGTAATGAAGCTTATTTGTAGATATCCCCAACTGACCTCAGATGCTTGGTACCAAGCATCTTGAGGTTACTTCGTTTAGTATAGAAAACTCAGTGGATAAGCCTAGCATCACAGGACTAATTTCATAAGGATATGAAACATGAAAAAACTCGAACTTAAAGTCCCACCAATTGCCGTCTTTTTGCTCTCGATCTTATTGATGTATGGCCTGAAATCACTTGCCCCCAGTTTTCAAGTTACGGTGCCATTTTTGCACATGACCTCTTTCTTATTCGTTGTGGCAGCGCTTCTGATCGGCGGTGCGGCAGTACACGAATTTCGTAAGATAAAAACCACAACCAATCCGATAAAGCCTGAGTTGGCTTCGACAATGGTCTGCACCGGTGTTTTTTCTTATACGAGGAATCCAATGTATCTGGCTATGTTACTGCTGCTTATTGCATTGGGCTTGTGGTGGGAGCACTTAAGTGTGTTTTTAGTCGGTATACTGTTTGTTTCTTATCTCAATCGTTTTCAAATAAAGCCAGAGGAGAGGGCTCTGGAAACTTTATTTGGTTCTAAATATCTAGAATACAAAGGTAAAGTTCATCGCTGGTTTTAATGGCAATGATGTACTTTAGCTGGTGGCAACTTAATCTTTAGCTGAATTTTGCTAGAAAAGCTTCCTTTCTAGAGTTAAAGCGTTCAACCAGATCATCGACAGCTTCTTTGTCGTAAGGTTTTAAGCCACTAGCGACCATACGTTTTAAACCCTTACCAACTAGAACACCAGACTCTTTGAAAGTAAAATTAAGCGTCACGATACCGCGTTTACCTTCCACATCAAATGTTGCATTGGTGAATTCTACTTCTGGGTGAGTGAGATCCAAGCGCGAGAACTCGACTTCCATGCTCTCATAAATAACTAAGGGACGCTGGCAATTAATCATCATTTGTTTCTCTTCCATTAGAGGAACCATGATGTGTGGAAAGTTCATTCCTGAAAATTGGACATAATTAGTAACCACGTGCTCTATAAAGTCGGGATCATGGCTAGTCTTACCTTCGTGTTGCATATGAAGGTATTCTTTCTTGTTACAGTCGACAACAACACTGTCAGTCGAAGACTGTTCTTCGATATGAAGTGCAACACCATCGCTTACCATACCGGAAAACTCAAAACGCATTTTTTGGCTGATTCCTTCCTTACTAAGTAAAACGGCAAAGAGTAAGTCACCAGGAACACAGAAACGTTTGTTGTCTTCATCGTGGATGGGGTTGTAATCTCCTGCGATGCGTTTCGCAAAATGACTGGCTTGTTCACGAGTAAATTGAAATTGCCCAGTATCGCTAGAAAAATAAGGTTCTAAAAACATAATCCTACGTATAGTAACTAAAACTATCAGGGATTATAGGTGAATCTTCGTTCTGAAATGGTCCATCCAGTTAAAAATTAAATTATAAATCATAAGTCGAATTTAAAAATAACAATAAGAATAGTTGAAAAAGTAATAGTATGTGATCTTGTTTTTAATTATTCTAAAATTTATTATTTACAATAAAGTTATTAATGATGGGTGTGAGTATTGTTGATTTTATTAATAGTGTAGAGCTAAAAATTTCAAGAAGTATATTTTCAATTTTATTGAAGGGAAAGTAAAAATGTTGATTAAATCAAAAGCAATAAATTAATTAACATTGCTTGCCTTTATGTGCTACTGTCCCAAGTATTAGGCTTTTTTATTGTTTTTTTAATTTTTATAATGTTTATTCTTATAATAAATACTCTAATTAAGTTTTTTAACATTATCTAATATGATTTTTAGTTAAAGGTGTTTTTTAAATAAAGACATACGTCGTTAGATAAAGATATTACTTAAATGGTATGTTCTCTTTGGACATACAGACAAAGCCTAATCGAAATTCCGATAACGTAATGAGGGTAATAAAATGAAGATTTCTCAATGGGGATTGGTCTTTTTGGTGCTTTCTCCACATGCTTTTTCATTCCAAGCATGTAATTTAGGGGATGAGTACAAGGTAATTGAGGCTGAAGAACTATATCAAATTAGAAAAGCAAATTATCAGAAATTCAGCGGTGATATTTCCACTGAGGAACCATTTTACTTTTCTCCTGAACATCATGCGGACATTAGGCCAAATATTATTGATACTGAAGATGTTTTCCCACAGACATCTTCACTATTAGAAGCTGGCCCGGAAAGTGCTATTGCCCTTGAAGCTAAAGAAGCGAGCAGCTTATTATCAACCATAGGACGTTCGACAGCTGGTATTGCCAAAGAAGCGTTGGAGGTGCTTGGGCCTGTAGGTGATGCAGTAGCAGTAGGGCTTTGGGCAAATGAAGTCGCTAATGCTTTTGAAGATGAAACTCAAACCTCTTACGACCGTTTTGCAACCACTATGGGTCTAATTGATTGGTTTGGTGTTTTAAAGTTACCTGAGCGAGAAATCGATCGGCAAATTTTGACGGCAAGATGGAATAAAGTAGCTTCTGGTAAGCATTACAGCTTCACATTAAATCAGAATATTATTACTCAACAAGACAAAAAAGATATTCAGCACTGGGTAGACTTGGCCAGAGGCCAACAACAAATGCTTGAATCTCTTGCTCAAGGCTTTGCCACAGATCTTGCTCTCAAATATCAATACCAATATCAAAAAGCATTGAAGGCACAAACTCATTTAGTCGAAACTCTTATTAGTGCTGTCGAGAGTGAAACCAATAAAACTATTTTTCATCAACTTGCACTCGATCATGAAGAACAAAAATACTTTGTTTCTGATTTACGCTCAGCTTGCCGAACAGAAGTTGATGCATTGTATGCCCTTTATCCTCAACAAGCTGCCAGTAATCGTTCGTCTATGCAGGTACCGACAAAGCGTGAAGCCAATCGTGCATTAGCAAATTTACAACTTTGCCAGCAAGAACAATTAGATTTAGCCATCAATTTGCTAGACGATTTAAGAAATGAAAATTTTGATGGGTTAAGCCGTTTAGAGTTGCATCGCCTTTATAAAAATACGTTAGATGCAAAAATTAAAATTGTTGAGGCAGCGAATGATCAACTTGAAAGAATTAAAACTAAGCTTATAGAAGAGATGCGAGCAGAAGGTCGTTTAGCAATCCAAAAGTTATTTGATTCGGGTTCTATTATTCAAGCACATCAATATTTTGTTGCTCAAGCAGATTATTTAGCTATTGACGAGATGTCGCGTAGTATTTTTGGCCGAGCAGCGACACAAACTGAGCAAAATAAGCGTGAGTTCATTCTTCAAAAAGGTTATAGAAAATGTGTCAGCATAGGTATTTTGGGAGGTGATCCAAATTTCGTTGGGTGTAAAAAGTACGACTGGATTCCAGCTAAAATAGAATATTACGACTCTAACAAAGTTGCAGCAATTGCTAATATGGTGATGCCAGACCAAATAGTTGTGGAGCAAGTGTTGTTACAAACTTTAAATTCATTGCTTGCGAATGGTTGGAACAGTATGGATGAAGAAGCTTGGCTTGAACAGCAGATCGTCAGTTATTCGCAAAAACAAAGAATGCTTAATATTGCCAGAGTGCATAAACAACAAGTTATTCATTGGTTGTTTGATTCAACAGCAGATTTAAGAGGTGAATGTGGCCAGTTAAATGGTTGTGCTGGTTGGTCAGGTGATTATTTGAATTCACAGCATTTATCTAGAGATTCCTCTTTGCATTTTATTGCGCAATGGTATGAAACAGTTAAAAACTCTGGCTATTACGTGCATAAGAATAGGCTGGAAAAGCTGCGAGTTCTTATCCCTCTGGCTTTAGAAAGTGAATGGCAAGCGAATCACGCGAAAAGCTTTTATCGCTATCTTTTTCCAGGTAGCTTCGATTTAGATCTTCAAGCCCCTTTAATTGCTTCTGCTTTGAAAAACTCTAATTTAAATATAAATAATTTAGAGCAAAGTCTACCTATTGCAAAAGGTATCGTGAAAACACGTATATTAGAAGCATTGACTGTCGCAGACCGAAATGGTCAAGCATGGTTATCATCTCAAATAGGCGATTTTCAGCGCTATGTTGCAATCATTCATACTCAAAGAAATTCAACAGGTCATTATGCTGGTAGTGCGGATGGAGAAGTTGGATTATTTTCTGAACCTCTTCCAGCTCATTTATTACGTTATATGACATTGGATAGGTATCAAACAACTGATGAGGACTTTTCAAGTTATTATTCAACCATAGATGAAAGAGGCTTTACTTATGATGCACAGTTACATAAGTCAATTGATGACTTATTTAAAGCTAACTCTGAACTTGGAGAAAAAATCGATAAGCTGATTCAAAATAATGCTCAACTTACACGTTTGGCTGGTCGGAAATGCATGATTTTCTACCCCAGTATAAAGAAAGATTTATTGCAAGTATCAGGAGATGAAAGTCTGTATTGGTTGAATCCTTTTTCTGAGTGGTTTGATAGTCTTGTTCGCCAACAACTGGAATTATTTGGAGCCCTAAGATTTGGAGTGATCAAACAAAATTCACTTAATATTAATTGTGATCTTAGTCCTAATAATCCAACTTATTGGTTTAAGGTATAATCATGGTCAATCCAGTTTGCATTCTATTCGTATCTGTTTGTCTTAGCTTATCTGTTGTTGCCAGCCCTTTAGATATTTTAAAACATCCCATGCGAAGCCAAGAGCAAATAGAAAGTGATATTGAGCAGTTCAGTGAATGGGTTAATCAAGCAAGAGGTTGGCGTTATAAATTAATGACGGAGAATGAACAAGAAGCCTTAGAGGACTTTTCTATTTCAGGCTATAAAATGACTAACGAATACCTGCGTAATCTTAACGCCGCCGATTGGAGTACCGCATCTAGTATAAGAAAATACGCCAATAAAGTTAAATCAGCAATGAAAAAACTACCTGAATATAAGGGTATTGCTTATCGAGGAAGTTGGATTAAACAGTCTTTACTAGATAAATTACGTGTTGGAGATGTTGTTCTGGAACCAGCTTTTACATCAATGACAGTGATTCCAGAGGTTGCGAAACGTTTCGCAATCGTTAGGCCACAAACCATGCATTCTGTTCGAAGAGTGTGGTATTCCGTTAAAGTAAATAAGAAAGGTAAAGCTTTCGGCGGGCTATCTGAATTTAGCCGTGAAGGGGAAGTTTTACTTCCTCCCAACACTTATTTCAGAATAACTCATATAGAAAGCTTTCATAAAACATCATTTATTGCAATAGAGACTGTGTCAGTCGACAAAGTCATAAGCCAGAATATCTATAACCTATTTACTGGAGAGAAGACAAAGCCTTCTCTCTTACAAGCATACATTTGTGGGTGATAAAGAAATGAGTAGACTAAATTTAATAATGTTGTCATTAGTGTTCACATTCCATTTAGTGTTTGCAGAGGACTTTTCTGAATTTGAAGGTCGTATGTTAACTCATATTGAACAAGAAGAAATGGCTGGCGATTTAATGCAATGGGTAATGATTAAACATGCAAAAGCAGAAACCAAGATGGTTGAAGAAGAATATTTTGCGATAGAAAGTTATGGACGTGTTGATCATGATTTGATTAATGAGTATATGAGAGCTGGTGAACCGGAAGAGTTTTTAATGCCAGGTTATGGAGTAAGGTTAAAAAATCGAGTAAAGCATCTTAGGAATGTCATGAAAAAATTACCAAATTATAAGGGGACAGTATATCGTGGCTCATCAATTAAGAATCAACTCCTTGATAAGCTTCAAGTTGGAGATGTCTTACATGAAAAAGCTTTTTTATCTACATCGACAATTCCTAATGTCGCAAGAGATTTTGCCAAAGGTAAAGTATATGAAGGTGTCTCTGCTGCACAGTTTAAGATTGATCTTAACTCTTCTGGGCGAGCGATTAATGCGTATACCTTTAAACATTACGAGGCTGAAGTATTAGCAAAACCAGATACCTATTTTTTAGTTGAGGATATAAAAAGGTACTCTAATGAGAAGAATCATATAAAGTTAAAAGAAATAAAAAAACCTAGAAACTACTTGAGAGCTAATCCAGATACACATCTTTATGATAGTTTCAGCGGTGAAGAGATAGCATTAAAAAATAGAGCATTTATTACTTGTTTATAGATAATTTTTGAAGTGACGCCCTCTCATAATTAAGTACTTTATCTATTAATTTTAATTGATAATACATCCCATTTAACCTCGAAATAATGATAGTATGAAAATTAAAAAGATCTCCATGTTTTTTATTATTTTATTGGCTTTTTTTTCAGAAAGTCTTAATGCAGCAATTAAATATAATACTAAGTATTATAAAAATTCAGAAATAAGAAAAATTCTTAAAGAAATGTCAGAACCAGATTTAATGGATAGCTTTGAGTATTTCTATCAGGAAAGAACTGAGCTCTATAGAGCAGCCGCTTTACAGTTAGAAAGGTTATCTGAACCAGAAGTTAACGCATTAGAGTTGTATCAAGATTATGCTTACCAAACGACTCGAGAAGCACTAAGAACGGGAGCTTCTGATAAAGAAACACAAGCCATTATTCGTGATATTGACTCAGCTTTCCAAAACAGCCTTACCCACAAAGGGATTACTTATCGTGGTGAGAGTGCATTAGATGCTTATTTGTCAGAAGTAAAAGTGGGAGATATAGTTAGTCCAAGCTCTTTTATATCAACTTCAATATCAAGAAACTATGTAGAGTCTTTTTATAAAGGACAAATATCAAGGTTTGAGCTCCTGTCAGGAGAACATGGCATTGTTCTACCAACTGTAAGAGATGATGAACTAGAAGTTTTAATTAACCGAAATTCATTTTTTGAAGTTACCGCGATCAATATAACACCTGATGGTAACTTTGTTATATATCGGGAGGTTCCGAAGTTGGAAGTTATTAATAAAGAAATTAAAGATATGCACACAGGAGAGAATATTATAGCAAAAGAGGCATGTGGTCTTTAATATTTTAAATTATCCTTTAATTGTAAATATAATAGTAGGGTTAAATTATTCTGCATAGGTTTTATAATTTCTTATGAAAATATAGTATAAAAGAGTAAATAAATGATTCGTGTAAGCTTATATTTGAGTGGTATATTAATATTGTCATCTGTTATGACATCGTTTTTGTCTTACTCAATGTGTTTTAATGATGGTAGCGTCGATACATTGCCACTGAACCAGCAAAAAATAGATAAAATTGAGTATTTTGAAAATAATGCGACCTACTTTAGTAGTGAGCCTCAATTAGGCAGTACATTTGGAGAGCTTGGACATGATGCTTATCAGAGTCTATTTAATCAAGCTTGGCCACAATCTGCACATGCAATGGAGAATGTACCTAGAGTATTTAACAGCTCAATCAACTCGCAAGGGCTATTAAGTAGACTGGGAAAAGTATCTTCTACAACACTAGAAGTGCTGGGTCCTGTAGCTGACGCTGTTGCAGTTGGTTTTTGGGTTAATAATATGGTAGCGACTTTCTCCGATGAGTCATCAGATCAATTAGACAAAGTAGCTTCGATATTTTCTATTATGCCATTAGTCGGAGATGAGATTAATCGATATTCTAACGATGTTAAATATTTTGCAGCTAAAGAGAAAGTTCATGAATTTGAAACACAAATTCACTATGTTCATAATGAACATTATTCGGATTTTGCACGTTTTCATCATAGTAAACAAGACGCAATAATTCTCATAAAAAACTATGATAATTATGTAATTAAAGCAGTAAAGCTTTACCTTGATAACTTATTGATAAGCTCCGATACAGAATACCGACGAATTGCTGCTGCTTATGATCGTCAATTGTCTCGTCAGATGGCAAGAATGGATCTTGAATTATTAAAAGTCTATGGTCATATATCAGAACAGGAAAGCTTAAATATCTCTCTGTGTTATAGTAATCGCATATCAGTAGATGATATTAAAAGCTGTATTGTTTCTGAGGGGCCAGAAAGAATTAGAGATATACAAGAAAAATTGCTCACAGATGACTTTGTCGAGCTGTATAGGTCAATATATCAAGCAAAAAAACAACTAGTGCTAATTACACTTGAGCGTTTGAATCAGCATCGTCAACAGCTAATAGTAAATATAAAGAAACGAGCTCTTAAGCATATTTCCATAATTTATAGCAAAACATCTCTTAATCGCTCTATACTTCAAGAAAGAGCTCGAATGAGTGGTCTCCGTGAATATGCGAAAGAAAATTGGGATATTGATTATCTAACAGAAGAACAGCTTAATACTGCAAAATTTTTAGTTCAACCTGCAAGAAGTTGTTTTGGAGTGCCTTCCGTTTATCCAGGGGGGGTTCTTGACTCATTAAATAGTTGTAAAGAATCGGGACCAATATACGATATTTATCATATTGAGAAAGATCCAGAATTATTGAGTGTAATTAACAATAAGCCACATGTTAATGTCGAACAATATATAATAAGAAAAATATCATCAGGTTGGAGCGGTGATTTATTAAGAGACCAGCTAACAAAGCTTGCAATAGATTATGTCACCGGGGTAGAAGCAAATAGAATATTTAACGCTCATGTAAAGATGCTATCTGATGCCAAGGTTCCTAGTTTCCAAACACCTCTTATAAATTACTTGGATAATAAAGGGTTAGATAGCTCGAATAAAGAAACTAGAGAGAATTGGTATCAATTAAGTCGTTGGTATGAATTACTCTTAACAGAACGTCCATCAGGTAGTATATTAGATCGAATTAAACAATATGAAGCGTTTCAGAGAGAAATCCAGCCTACATTTCAAAAAACAATCCAGTTAGCTTTTATTCGTGACCTTTATTATTCAATGCCAACAAATAGCTTTTACTCAGCCAAGGATTTGCACTTCTATTCTCCTTTTTTGGTTGATCTTTTTGATAAAATTATTGATCCGGAAATTAGTGGTACAAAGCAAGCGAAAAGACGTATTGTTATTGAATACATACTAGAAAAAGCCAGTGAAGCGAGTACTGTCAGTGATTTACACTATTTACTGGGAGACTTGGCCATTTATGCACAAATAGCACAACATCAGCAATCTGAAATAAATAACCATTCTGGTTATGTTGACGAAGCTTACCTTTTTAATTCTAGCCTCTCTGCAACTAATCTGAATTACTTAAATGAAAACCATTCACAAGCTTTTGACCAACAAACCTTACAGCTTTATCAGCACCCTATTTGGAGGGTTATTTCCCATATAGCAAAGGCTTTTGAGCAAGGAAATCTTGAACTTGCTATTAATCTTTTAGGTTATATGGTTAAAAATAACGACCTTAGTATGTTTCCATACATAGATGAAATCTTAATGTATGAGTTGGAAGAGTGGATTGAATTACAATTGACTTTAGAGGAGTTAGAAAGTGTTTAATGTTAGCAGAGTATTACAATTAATTATTACTCCTTTATCACTTTTCAGTGCTTTGGTTATGAGTTCACCTAGCGGGCAATTTTACTCAGAGCCAGACGGTATTAGTGTCATTAATGGATACAACTCAGCGCAATATGGTAAGCTTTACCAAGTGTCAAAAAATCTTTATGTACAAACTAAAGATGACTCATATTTAGCTAGGATAAAACTACTAATCAATAAATTGAAAATATCAGCCACAGGACGTGAGATACTCCACCAAATAGGCATTTATGTTCCAGTGAGCTCTCCAGATGATCATATAGGTCCGTTAATCGAGCACTCTGTCGGGGTTTCTGATGATGCTATGGTGGTGTCTGTAATAAGATCGCCGAACGAAGCTGGAAAACTGTTTGAAACTATCCCTTCGTCTTTTGTTGAAAAAGCTAAGTTAGAGCAATTAGGTGTAAGAATCAAAGATGGTAGAGGAGTGTCTAGTACCGTACTTTTTTCGACTACTGACTTAGTTGATATACCAGGTACATCGATACCATTTGATCAGGCGGTTGCTCTTGGACATGAACTGATTCACGCACGTGATTTTGCTTCAGGTGCTGTTCCCCAAGGAAGTCGGAACTTTAGTCTGCCACATCCTGATTCAGGACAGATCACAGATTTTTCTATTCCTTTATACGAATATCAAACGACGGGTATCCAACACTTTAAAAATGCAGAAAATGGTCTTGATGCTGAAACAGGAATCAGCAAAATAAGATTGAATGCTATCGCACATAGAGAAGAAATACATTACAGGTGGAAGTCAAGGGGAGTTGATCGACCAAAGGCATTTCTAAAAAATGAAAAGTCAATCAGTGAATTTCATTTAGCTGATGAACTTGGTGCTCCTAAAAGAAGTATGTACTGGCCAGCTAATCATTATTCTTATCATCCTTACACAATCGAGCAGAGACCAGAAGCATTTAGCACATTAAATTTGCTTGCCGATACTACCGAAGGTAAACAGGCTCATTTAGAAGTAAAACGAGCTTTAGGGCTCTCTTTAAGCGAAGGCAAGAAAACCGCAATCGTGCTTATTGATCCAACAGAAGAGAGATTGTCTCAAAGTTTACAAAATTCTCCCGTAGCAACCAGGCGTGGTTTAGGGAATCAACGGTCTATTTTAAAATATGCGGCTAAAAATGATATTAAAGTGATCAATGCATACAGTTCATCTAATGGTGCACTTATCGAAACACCCAAAAAAGCGCGGATTAAAAGTCGTTTGTATAGTGCAATATCAGGTCAAAGCACACGTGAATCTGGATATAGTAATATTCAATTAAACCCAAACGGTCAATTGGCTCTTCATCAGGAGCTTGTTAATGTCGATACTGTACTGGCAATGGCTTATTCCGACGGTCAAACTACAACTCAAGTTGTTGACAATTTATCTATTGATCAAACTAAGCAGGTGCTTGTTTCTAGACATTCTAATTTAGACTATCAACCTTCAACGTTAACAATGGAAGATAGTATAGCTTGGCGTAATATCCAAGATAAAGATAATGTTAAAATGCTGAGCTCGGGCAGTCGTTCTCGATTTAACATCTGTAGTATTCAGTAAAAGCCCGGTTGGTTCAAAGGCCGTGTCACTGAGATGACTTCTTACGTCAGACCATCGTTATTCTCGAAATAGCTCGCTATTCTGATTCGTTGTCTTTCTTGAATTCAACTCAGTGACCTTGTTCTGAATCAAGCCGATGAGGCCATTTGAGTATAAGCTTGATTAAGCTGCCTAGCATAGCTCATTTGTATCAATGTTCGCTGATATAATTAGATACCATATAACTCGGTAATAACCCAGAAGGCATGAAGTCATTGTGGAGTGCTTGCTTTAATAGGTTGTTCGCTTTATCGATATCGGGGGAAAAATAGCGGTCTTTGTCATAAAACTTGACCTGTTCACGCAGCATTTTTTTCGCCAATTCAATAGGCTGACTAGATTTTAATGGGGCCCGAAAATCTAGCCCTTGCGCTGCAGCTAAATATTCAACAGCCAAAACCCCTCTGGTATTTTCAGCCATTTCTATAAGCCGACGGGCTGCAAATGTTGCCATTGATACATGGTCTTCTTGGTTTGCAGAGGTCGGTAAACTATCTACACAAGCTGGGTGGGCCAGTGTTTTATTCTCACTGGCTAGAGCGGCAGCGGTGACTTGAGCAATCATAAAGCCTGAATTAACGCCTCCTTCATTAACCAGAAAAGGCGGTAACTTAGATAAGTTGCTGTCTACAAGTAGGGCCATTCGTCGCTCTGATAAACTGCCTATTTCGGCAATAGCGAGTGCGAGGTTGTCTGCTGCCATCGCCACGGGTTCAGCGTGAAAGTTCCCTCCTGATATGATGTCATTATCACAGGCGAAAACGAGCGGGTTATCTGAGACAGCATTCGCTTCAGTCTGAAGGATACTTGCAGCATTGCGAATTTGTTGTAAGCAGGCCCCCATAACCTGAGGTTGACAACGAAGTGAGTAAGGGTCTTGGACTTTTTCACAGTGACGATGTGAATGAGCTATCTCACTTTCATCTTCTAGAAGGTGGCGGTATGCCCAAGCGGCATCGATCTGGCTTTGGTGGCCACGTACTTCATGTAAACAAGATTGAAAGGGTCGCCGACTACCAAGTGCAGCGTCAACCGACATCGCACCACACACAGTGGCTGAGGCATAAAGATCTTCGGTATAGAATAAACCTTCTAGGGCTAATGCTGTTGAGGCTTGTGTACCATTAAGCAATGCCAGCCCTTCTTTGGGAGCCAATTTAATGGGGTTTAATTTGGCGACATTCAGTGCCTCCAAGCCACTGAGTATTTCCCCATTATGTCTGGCATGACCTTCTCCAAGCAAAACAGCACTCATATGTGCAAGTGGCGCCAAATCTCCTGAGGCGCCAACAGAGCCTTTTTGTGGGATACACGGATAGACTTGGGCATTGATGAGATCGATTAACATCTGAATGACTTGCAAGCGTATACCGGAGAAACCGCGGGCGAGGCTGTTGATTTTCAGCAGCATAATGAGGCGTACAGTGTGATCAGGCAAGAGAGTGCCAATACCTGCCGCGTGAGACAGAACAACGCTACGCTGGAGGGTTTCTAGATCCTCTTCAGCAATACGAGTATTGGCGAGAAGACCGAAGCCAGTATTGATACCGTAAACGGTTTTATTGTCTGAAATGACGTTCTCAACCACCTGAGTACTGGTGTTAATATCGGGAATGGCTTTGGGATCAAGAGCGAGTGTTATTGAACCTCGGCTGGCTTGACGTAATGTGTTTAAGCAAAGCGTTCCTGGTGAGAGTGTTAAACTCAGCATCTAAACTATCCTTATTTCTTATTTCTTATTTCTTATTTCTTATTTCTTATTTTATTTTTTATGTTATTTACTGGTTTGATGAGCTGTTGTTGTGACGCTCTGCATGCAGCATCGGTAAATCCAAATTTTGCTCTTCAGCACATTGCTTAGCGATGTCGTATCCGGCATCGGCGTGGCGCATGACTCCAGTCGCAGGGTCATTGTGTAAAACGCGAGAAATTCTCAGCGCAGCATCATCACTGCCATCACAGCAAATCACCATGCCTGAGTGTTGAGAGAACCCCATGCCAACACCACCGCCGTGATGCAAAGACACCCAAGTGGCTCCGCCTGCTGTGTTGAGTAGCGCGTTTAAGAGCGGCCAATCCGACACGGCATCAGAACCATCGAGCATACCTTCAGTTTCACGGTTTGGACTTGCAACTGAGCCTGAATCCAAATGATCGCGGCCAATGACGATAGGCGCTTTTAGCTCGCCATTTTTGACCATTTCATTAAATGCCAGACCAAGTCTTTGACGATCTTTTAAACCAACCCAACAGATACGAGCAGGCAGCCCTTGAAATTGAATGCGTTCGCGAGCCATATCTAGCCAGTTGTGTAGGTGAGGGTTATCTGGGATCAGCGCTTTTACTTTCTCATCGGTTTTGTAAATATCTTCTGGATCGCCCGACAGTGCAGCCCAGCGGAAAGGGCCAATACCTTCACAAAATAGTGGACGAATGTAAGCAGGTACGAAACCAGGGAAGTCAAACGCATCTTTAATGCCTTCCTCCAGCGCCATTTGTCGAATGTTATTACCATAGTCTAGCGTTGCAGCACCGCGTTTTTGTAGCTCGAGCATAGCTTTGACTTGAATGGCCATCGATTGTTTTGCTGTTTTGACCACATCTGCTTCGTTTTGCAATCGCATTTCTGCTGCATGAGCCATACTCCAGCCCTGAGGTAGATAACCGTTGAGCGGGTCGTGTGCTGAGGTCTGGTCTGTGACTACGTCTGGTGTGATGTTACGCTCAACAAGTTCAGGAAAGATATCGGCGGTATTGCCTAGAAGACCGACAGAAATGGGTGCGCTCGAATCTTTTATCATCGCTAACGCTTCATCCAAAGACGTCGCTTTCTTGTCAACATAGCCCGTACGTAGGCGATAATCGATACGTGACTGGTCACACTCAACTGCAATCATGGAAAAACCGGCCATTGTCGCGGCGAGAGGTTGCGCTCCTCCCATACCGCCAAGTCCACCAGTAAGAATCCAACGGTTGGCTGCGTTCCCATTAAAATGTTGCTTTGCGACCGCAACAAAAGTCTCATAAGTCCCTTGAACAATGCCTTGTGATCCTATGTAGATCCAACTGCCAGCGGTCATTTGCCCGTACATCATCAAACCTTGTTTATCGAGTTCGTTGAATTGCTCCCAATTAGCCCAATGTGGGACAAGATTCGAGTTCGCAATGAGAACGCGTGGAGCATTGGGATGAGTAGGAAACACGCCGACGGGCTTACCAGATTGAATCAGAAGGGTTTGATCCTCTTCGAGACGTTCTAAAACCTCAACGATTTTATCGTAGCACTGCCAATCACGAGCCGCTCGACCGATCCCGCCATAAACCACTAAGGCATGAGGGTGTTCTGCGACATCAGGATCAAGGTTATTCATAAGCATTCGGAGAGGGGCTTCAGTCATCCATGATTTGGCACGAAGCGATGTTCCTCTGGGTGCTCGAATGGTTCTGGTAGGATCAAAACGACGATCAGGATGTGGTTTTTTGGTCATGTCATGCGTCCTTTCATTATTGTGTGTCTTTGAATGTTATTGGCTTGTCACGGTGATACTTTGCTTTGTGGCTAACTCTCAGCCATCGCATCGGCAATTGCCCAGCATAAGCGTGCAGCAAGGCGTGCCGTTTGGCTATCAACGTCGTAGGTCGGGTTATATTCTGCGATATCGGCTAATAGCAGTTTTTCTTTGTTGTGTAGAACAATATCGAGAAATGGCGCTAATGTGTCATAGCTTACGCCTCTGGAAGAGGGAGCACTGACCCCTGGTGCTTGA
Organism: Vibrio sagamiensis NBRC 104589; assembly: GCF_007990935.1. GTDB lineage: Bacteria > Pseudomonadota > Gammaproteobacteria > Enterobacterales > Vibrionaceae > Vibrio > Vibrio sagamiensis. Next base: position 38,578 of record NZ_BJXJ01000013.1, on the reverse strand, counting down.
GAAGCCGGAAAAACGTCTAAATCAATCGTTAGGTAAAGGTAGTCACAGTGCCCAATAAACTGTTGTAATTGCTCTAAGTGTTCTACATGGTTTTGATCAATATGTGCCCCTAATAAGGCATCTTCAACATACCAAACGCCCAGTTCGTTCGCTCTTTGGTATAACGCCTGAGTATTGCTGCTGCGGCTAACGCCGAGACAAGCATAATGGAAAGGCCATTGGTTTTGCTGGCAAAAATCATGAATCTGAAGAAAGGGGGTACCAGAACTGGGCCTCACGTCATTTAAAGGGTTTTGGTATGCACGTAGATCAAAGTGGGCATCAAAATTAATGATCCCAATTCGAGGTGGCTGAGTAACGGATTTAGAGTGGAAAGTAGATTTAACAAATTGAGCTAGGCCACTAAATGAGCTCCAGGCTATTTCATGACCACCACCCAACACGATGACAGGAGAAAATGGCAGGGCAGAAGCAATCATCTCCGCACACTGAGCTTGACTGGTCTCTAATAGATCATCTTCACAGGTAAGAGTTCCAAGATCGTAGAGTGGTGCATCCTTATGCCAAGCAAGATTGGCAAGGGCCCTGCGAATTAAGTCGGGCGACTTTTTTGCCCCAATTCGGCCTTTATTTCTTGCGACGCCAGCATCGGTAGCGAAGCCAAGGATTGAAATACCAGAGGGAGACTCCTTTAACTTATTTACCTCGGTATTCGTAATCACATTGTGAATACGTTGCCCCAAAGCGCCGTCTTCTGTATCGCACCGACCTTGCCAATGAAAACCTGAGGATAGTTGAATATTATCTACCATGCAGTTACTCCCTGTGTAACGTGTACTCACCATCAACAATACGACCGATAAGGCGTTTTGGTCCAAATTGGTAACTTAAATCTGCGGGGTGAGAGATATCCCATAGGGTTAAATCAGCCTCAAAACCAGCTTCAATTTTTCCTCTTTTCGTTTCAAAACCGAGAGCTTTTGCCGCATGTTGAGTAACCCCTCGTAATGCTTCTTCTGGCGTTAAATGGAACAGAGTACAAGCCATATTCATCATTAAAGTTAAATCGGCAAAAGGAGAGGTTCCGGGGTTGTGATCGGTTGCAATTGCGATTGGCACCTGATGTTCCCTTAATAGCGCAATCGGAGGCTTCTGGATTTCATTTAGGTAATAAAAGGCACCAGGTAATAAGGTCGCTACGGTAGAAGAGTGGGCGAGAGCTAAGACGCCTTGCTCATCAAGGTATTCGATATGGTCGGCGGATAGACCGTTATATTTGGCTGTCAGGGCCGCCCCGCCCATATTAGAAAGTTGCTCATTGTGTCCTTTTACGCCTAAGCCATGCTTATGGGCCGCGATAAAAATACGCTCGGTTTGCTCGAGCGTAAAACCGATTGATTCACAAAAAACATCGACACTTGTTGCGAGTTTTTCTTCTGCGACTAAAGGAATCATTTCTTGACAGATGTACTGTATATAGTCATCCGAACGGTGCTGATATTCTGGAGGTAATGCGTGGGCAGCAAGTAAAGTCGGGGAGACTTTGACTCTTCGTTCGTTTTCTAACGCTTTTGCTGCGCGCAACATTTTGATTTCGTCTTTTAGTGTTAGCCCGTAGCCCGACTTTATTTCTACTGAGGTGACGCCACTCGCCAATAGGCCATCCAGCCTTGGAAGCGCTATTTCAACGAGTTGTTCCTGTGATGCTCGGCGAGTGTCCCTTACAGTGGAAAGAATCCCTCCTCCTTGACGGGCAATCTCTTGATAGGAGCTGCCCTTTAAGCGCATTTCAAACTCATGAGCACGATTGCCGGCATAGATCAGGTGAGTATGGCAATCAATAAGGCCGGGGGTGACAAGTTTGCCTTGCAAATCTAACGTCTGACAAAATTGGCTAGGCTCTAAAAGTGCTTCAACATCTGGGGTATCCTCACCAAAAGGTTTAGAGCTTACCGCTGCAATTTTTCCTGATTTAATTGATAGGCGACCACATTTAATGGCTTCGTATCCTTGAATGCCGTTTTGCATGGTGACCAGATGAGCATTTTCGATGAGTAAATCCATGAAATCTTTCTCAATGTATCTGCCGTTGAGATTAGATATTGAGCAAGCTTTGAGCAAATTGCAAACCAGTGGGTAGATTTTGTGCGTTAGGATTTGGGATCAAACCACATTCTTTAAATCTATCACTTGCACCGCCGGAATTTGACGTGTAAACAGACACTTGAGCCTAGCCAATGAGAGGTCATACTCGGGGAACATACCATGGAAAAACGAATGATGTGTTCAAATAATAACTTCACACGAATTCAGTCGTCACAGAAGGGTTATATGCTAAAAAAATTAAAAGCCTCACTAGGTATCGGTGCTGCAAAAGTTGATACGGTTTTGGAAGAAATGAGCGTTTATCAAGGCTCAACATTACGCGGTACAATTCAAATCAAGGGCGGAGATGTAGAGCAGCAGGTCGACGCGATTACTCTGAACCTCAATACAGAGATGAAAGTGGAGACAGATGACAGTGTGTCGTACGAAACCTTCACGATTGACCAATTAAAAGCTGTCGAGCCTTTTGTGATTCAGCCAAACGAAGAAAAGCAGATACCTTTTGAACTTAATCTTCATGATGAAACACCAATCACCGCGGTCAATGCAGCAAAAAATCAGTGCCATGTTTGGGTTGAAACGACGTTAGACATCAGTTTCGCGATGGATCCTCGTGATCGAGATTATATTGAAGTCAAACCATTACCGGTTGTCGCAAGAGTTATCAATGCGATTGAACAAGCGGATTTTAATATGGTTAAAGCGGATGTCGAGAAAGGTTTCTTGCGAGGCGATCAATTTGCCTCTCGCTCTGGTATTTACCAAGAGTTAGAGTTTCGTAATCGTGGTTTTATTGCCACAAAGGAAATAGAATTATCATTCATATTAGATGGACAAACGGTTCACTGTTTAGCGGAGATTGACCGCTCTTTCAGCACATCCGGTGATCAATACCGTGCATTTTCGTTACCACTTGATGCAAGTGAAGCACAAATTACGTCAGCGATAAGGCCGATTTTAATTCTTTAAGTCACCTTCATAGGAACGACATTGCCAAGTGGGCTTGTCACAAAAATGGTGACAATCAGATATTACCAGATGGATTTTATGTTGTTCGTGGTATGGCTGATTTCGTTAGTGTGATGGGGGTAACTAAGCAACTGATCTTACTTGAGCAAGTTTTTATTAATATAGCAAGCACATTTTTCCGGGTTGTTCTTTCGCTGTGCCCCAAACCAAAGCGTAAAAATCACGAATTAGAAGTCAGCCGCCCGAGGGATCCACATTGCCTTTTGGCAAAGTGGATTGGTTTATTAACATCAATCTAACTATTTAAAAATAGAGCATAAATTAACTAGTAACTCAAATTAAAAATAGAGCATAAATTAACTAGTAACTCAAACTCTAATATTACTTGAGCTGAAAGACTGAGTAGCAGGCGTTATTTCCTGTTCTTGTCCAGTAGCCTCATTATCTAATAGAAGCTCATCCCATTCATGTGCTTTCTCAAGCAACTCTGCTAACGTTTCTTGAATCAATCCAGAACGGTAATCAGCTAAACTGATTGTGGTGAAAACAGATGCCTGTTCAGTACCTGCAAAAACACCGATACCTGGGTCACCGCGAAGAGGTCCCATAGCGTACTCCGCAAACAACGAGAAAAGCGACTTAGGAACCTGACTCGGGATAGACACTGTTGTCGTTACAGATAAGGCTAACTCCTGTAAGACGGTATTACCGACTATATTGACAACGTAAGGGGAGCCCTCGGGACTCGCTGCTGAATGAACTTTAAAGCAGCAGACTTGGTTCTCATCAAAACTCAGCTGTTCAACGGCCAATTCAGCGAGTATTTTTTGATATATATCCACGCTAATTATTCCTGTTAGTCCTGTAAACCTTGGTTCTTTTGTTGATTATATGGCGCTATGAACTGAGCGTTAAATTCCGCATTCGCTCTATGATTGAGGTCTTCATTTTGATTTCTTAGCTCAATCAGTTTCTTCGGATCACCAGCTAAAGCTGGGGCTTGCTGTAAAAACTCATCGGTCAGACGACTAAAAATGGCATCTTTACCCATGATAAAGCTAGAGAAATTTTGGTAAATGAACTCTAGTGTTCCACTATCCATATTTTCTAGGCCTAAACGTTTCTTGTTGGCATCCGTGACATCGTCGAATGTTGCTGTCGAAGGATCAGTGTCAGGTTTTAAAAATTGGGTGGCATTCTTAAAATCACCAGCTGTTTGGTTAAAGGCTACTTTCACTAAGTTTTGTACAGTGATGTCCTGTTGTACAGTGATGTCCTTTATTTGTTGTACAGTGATGTCCTTTATTTGTTTTTGCACTTCTGTTTTTATCTGAGCGCTCTCATTATTGTTGATAACTCTGCTGAAAAAATCAGATACAGCGTTCATAATTCGTTTTAGCCCTGATAAATCTCCTAAATCCCGAGTTGCAGAAACTTGCCCACTTCTATCCACGGTAATGGTGTAATCTTTACCTGTACCTAAGTTAAGGGGGAATCTCTGTTCTTCACCCGAATTTACTTTATCAGATTGTAATTTATTGCTAATTTCATTTCTAATTGCATTTGTAATTGCGGGGTTAATACTACTAATCGACATTTAATTCTTCCTTACTGCAAGGTTAACTTCATTTGCACGTACCTTAGCCACAAATTAAAGCGATTGTTATCAGTAATGGCCGATCTATTTTAGAATCGATAAAAGAGGAAGAAATATCAATATAATGTATATGCTCAAAACTCAGCAGGTCATTAATGTCGATGATTGAATCGTTATCTAAGTTCCAGGGGAAATAGGGGCTTCGATAAAATTTTTAATAGGGGCGTAAGCAGCGTTTTAGAAATTGATAAGCGGCTTCTTTGTTGCGTTAATGGGAGAAGAAGACATTCAGAACTTCATATGGTTATTGCAATACCCCCCTTTAAAGTTACATTAAGGGGTAATTTTTTCTTGGTGAAAAAAACAACAGTGTGTCGACAAAATGTAATAATTCTGTAATTAAAAAAAATATTTAAACTTCTATTCTCAACTCTTTATAAATCAACTCAACAAAAAATAAAATATTCAATAAGGTGTAATTTCATTAACAAAAAAAAGGTTGTTTTATATGAAGCTTAACAAAACTTTACAAATGCTATTTCTTCTCTGTCCAAGTCTGAACTCTGTCTATGCTGCAGAGGCATCAGATTTATTTAAACAAGAGTTATCTGTATACAGTGCGCATGCTCAACAACTTCAAAGTGTTAAGAATATCAAAAGTGATGAAGTTCGACGTTACCGATTTACTGGTATCCTTAATTTTGCTGAATATGATTCTTTGCACTTGAATGTTGGTGGTCTGATTGACATTATTGATAAATTTAATAATTTAAAAGACCTAAATGAATTGTTTATAAGTACCAATGACATTATGGCCCGTGCAGAACTTCAAGGTTCAATAAAGATTGTTTTGCCAGATGAGAATGTAGTGGCGGAAAAAGAGATAGTGCTATGGGATTCAAGTACTGTTTACGATTCTGCTGCAGAAAGTGTGTCTTTCCTTCAACAGTACCTCTACAATGTTGAATTTGAAGCCAAAGGGAGTCTTGATCTTCAAAACTTAACGGTTTCTTGTAATATCGTTAAACACGGTGATACGGTTTGTAGTGGTAAACAGGTGTTTAACCTTTCTCAAGTAGGGGTGAATGAGCAAATGCCCGATGTGTTGCAAGATTTGCCCCCTATTATAACTCCTGCAACAAAATTAGTATCAGGTGACCACCGAACAATCAATACGATTCAAGATCTTATTGATAGGGTCTCTGAGCTAAATCTCGATCCTGACCAGTCGATGGGGGAAATTGTAGCAATGCTCCCTGTAGTTATTAATCTTATCCGTGATGCAAGTGGTGTATGGGTAACGAACCCATCTGTTGCACTCATAAGCGATTCCCAGCAAAAGAATTCCAAACAGGTACATCGATCTATTAAAGGTAACTATCAATTTATTAACAATGGAGAAGTTTCTAGGATTGAACCTTATGGTCAAATGTATGTACTTCCTTCAGCCCACGTTATTTCAATAGCTGATGCTGCTCAGTATTTTGCAGATAAGTATTCAGACACGCCAGGAGTTTCTGAAGCAATTAATGATGCATTAGAAACAATGCCAGACATCATAAAGAATACCCAATTACCATTTGACCTTGTAGATGTCGAACCTATTCAAATTTTTGATCAACAGTTCACTGAAAACGGTGATTTAAGGCGTCACTATGAAAAAAATAAACTTCATTGGTTTGCCGGTTATAGCCATTTGGTTTCTGATATGTTTGATGGTTATCCTGAACAGATGGTTGTATTCTCAAACGTTTGGGAAAAAGATGATAATTTGAATTTAGATGATTGTTTATCAAGAGGTTACGGGTTTGGGTTTGAAGCTCTAGATTTTAACTCTTTAGATCAGCAAGGTTTCACTGGTTGTGGGAAGAACGATAGATCTGAGGTTGAAATAAAACTCACCGAGTCAAAACTTCATCAACCTGATGATAAACCGGAAAACTACCCATGGGAACTTGATGCTCAATACTATTTTGTTCTTGGGGATGGAGGTGATGACGCAGAGCCGTATGGCTATGCTTACTTTGAATTACCTGACGGGAGACATCAGGCTCTATTCAGAGATGATTACCGTAGTGCCTCTTCTAGCGATATGTATTTTGTCAATGATCGCTCGTTTTATACCTATAAAACGAAGATAAAATTCACTGGTCCTAAAGATTGGACCCCATCTCAGGCATTTCCTCTTTTAGGTTCAATCTATGAGGCGGACGATACTAGTGGTGACGATAAGTATTATGACGCTAATGATGATATATTTGCCCCAACGCAAGAGCAAATGGATGTAAACTCTGCAGAGTATGGTAAGTATGGGGATAGTTGTGGGAACAATGGTTTTCATAAAATCATTCGTTCAGCAAATCATGATCAACATATATGTGTCAAACTCACTTTAAAACCTGGTAGTGAGAAGACTGATATTATACCTTAGAGTTAATCTACGAGAAGTTATGATCAATATTTCTTTGCCAAACATAGGTTAAAGTTGACTTTGAAAAGATAACATAGTTCTACAAATAAGTAAGTCTGCTTATTAAAGAAAAGATGCGGCACACCTGTGTCGCATGTTTCAGAGTTTTCCGCTACGTTTTCGAATTTATTAAACATATATCGATAACATTCTAAGAGTTTCAGAGCTTTCAAGTTAGGTTTATGTTAGCTGTAAAGAGTGTAAAGACCCTGATAGCCAACGTTCATAAAATAGAATACCCTTTGAAAGGGAAGTAACTCCTCGGCTTCGTACTCAATCCATTATTGTCATTTCATGTTAATGCGTTACAATGCATTTGGGATAAATAAGTGTGCATCTGTATTTGTACCAAATTTGTACCATTTTTTACGTATATCTCTCTCATGGGTTTCTTAACTCATTGAAATTAATATATTAATTTACTTTCATGTGTTGCTTGGTGTGCAACACCACTGTAAAGGACATAGCATGCCTATTATTACTCTTCCTGACGGCAGTCAGCGTCAATTCGACAACTCAGTTTCAACAATGGAAGTTGCGCAATCGATCGGTCCTGGTCTTGCGAAAGCAACGATTGCTGGTCGTGTTAACGGTAACCGTGTTGATGCATGTGATCTTATTGAAGAAGATGCAAGCCTAGAAATCATCACTGTAAAAGATGAAGTAGACGGTCTAGAAATTGTTCGTCACTCTTGTGCCCACCTTCTTGGTCACGCTCTTAAGCAGTTGTACCCTCAAGCTAAAATGGCGATCGGTCCAACCATCGACAATGGTTTTTACTACGACATCGATCTCGACGAGTCTCTTACGCAAGACGATCTTGAAAAGATTGAAAAGCGCATGAAAGAGCTTGCGAAAACTAAGTACGAAGTTGTTAAGAAAAAAGTGAGCTGGCAGGAAGCACGCGATACCTTTGAATCGCGTGGTGAACCTTATAAAGTAGAAATTCTTGACGAAAATGTTTCCCGTGACGATCGCCCTGGTCTGTATCATCACGAAGAATACATCGACATGTGTCGTGGTCCACATGTACCAAACATGGGTTTTTGTCAGCATTTCACTCTAATGAATGTGGCTGGGGCTTACTGGCGTGGTAACAGCGATAATAAAATGCTGCAACGTATCTACGGTACAGCTTTCCACGATAAGAAAGCACTAAAAGCGCACCTGACTCGTCTTGAAGAAGCCGCGAAGCGTGACCACCGTAAACTAGGCAAGCAGTTAGATTTATTCCATATGCAGCAAGAAGCACCAGGTATGGTTTTCTGGCATCATAATGGTTGGTCTATCTTCCGCGACCTTGAAATGTTTGTGCGTTCTAAGCTAGATGAATATGGTTACCAAGAGGTAAAAGGTCCACTTATTATGGATCGTGTTCTTTGGGAACGTTCTGGTCACTGGGACAAATACGCAGATGCCATGTTCACAACCTCTTCAGAGAACCGTGAATATGCATTGAAGCCAATGAACTGCCCAGGTCACGTACAGATCTTTAACCAAGGTCTAAAATCATACCGTGATCTACCGCTACGTATGGCAGAGTTTGGCTCATGTCACCGTAACGAACCATCAGGCGCATTGCACGGCATTATGCGTGTGCGTGGCTTTACTCAGGATGATGCTCATATTTTCTGTACTGAGAGCCAAATTCAAGAAGAAGTCACGAGCTGTATCAAGATGGTATACGATACATATCAAACGTTTGGTTTTGATAACATCGTTGTTAAGCTGTCGACTCGTCCTGAAAAACGTGTTGGTTCAGATGAAATCTGGGATCAATCTGAAGAAGCACTCAAGCAATCTCTTGAAGCGATGGAAATCCCATACGAGATTCAAGAAGGTGAGGGCGCATTCTATGGACCTAAAATTGAATTTACTTTGTACGATTGCTTAGATCGTGCTTGGCAGTGCGGTACAGTTCAGTTAGACTTCAATCTACCGAATCGTTTAGGTGCGACTTACGTAGGTGAAAACAATGAACGTCTTGTTCCGGTGATGATTCACCGAGCAATTCTTGGTTCGCTAGAGCGTTTCATTGGTATCCTAATTGAAGAATATGCTGGTTTCTTCCCAACTTGGTTGGCGCCAGAGCAAGCTGTTCTTATGAATATTACTGATAAACAGTCAGATTATGTTCAAGAAGTTGTACAAAAACTACAAAAAAGTGGAATTAGAGCAAAAGCGGACTTGAGAAATGAGAAGATTGGCTTTAAAATCCGCGAACACACTTTGAAGCGTGTACCATATATGCTTGTCGTTGGTGACCAAGAAATGGAAGCTGGCGAAATTGCAGTTCGTACTCGCAAAGGTAAAGATCTTGGCAAGTTTAAAGTGGATGATTTTATCTCATACATCCAAGACGAGATCTCAAGCCGTAAGCTCAATCTGGAGGAATAAGCTATTAAAGGCGGAAGACGCGGCCAACAGCCGGTAAAACAAAACCCACACCGTATAAACGGTGAAATTCGTGGCGTTCGTGAAGTTCGACTAACAGGCGCTGATGGAGAATCCGTTGGTGTTGTATCGATTCAAGAGGCGATCGCAGCTGCTGAAGAAGCAGGCATGGATCTTGTGGAAATCAGTCCTAACGCTGAGCCGCCGGTCTGTCGTGTGATGGACTACGGCAAATTCCTCTTCGAGAAGAGCAAGTCTGCTAAAGAGCAGAAGAAGAAGCAAAAGCAGGTTCAGATCAAGGAAATAAAATTCCGTCCTGGAACTGATATTGGAGACTATCAGGTAAAACTACGCAACCTGACGCGTTTCCTAGAAGACGGTAACAAAGTGAAGGTAACAATTCGCTTCCGTGGCCGTGAAATGGCTCACCAAGACATCGGTGTTGACGTTCTAAATCGCTTGAAAGAAGATACTGTAGATTTTGCCGTAGTAGAATCTTTCCCAAGCAGAATTGAAGGTCGCCAGATGATCATGGTGTTGGCCCCTAAAAAGAAGTAATTAACGGCTCATCAAGTAATTAAGACCTAGCCGCCTTCCTTTCTAATAAAAGGTATAGTGGCTCGGTCCTTATTCGCCCTAATTACATTGTTTATTAAACTACTACAATGCGGAGTTATTCATCATGCCTAAGATGAAAACCAACAAAGGTGCTGCTAAGCGTTTCAAGAAAACTGCTGGTGGTATTAAGTTCAAGCACGCTACAAAACGTCACATCTTGACTAAGCGTACTACTAAGAACAAGCGTCAGCTTCGTCCAAATGCAATCCTTCCTAAGTGTGAAGTGGCTGCAGTTGTTCGTATGATGCCATACGCTTAATTCTTTTTAGTTATCAATCGTTTAGTTTAGGAGAAGCATAATGCCTCGCGTAAAACGTGGTGTACAAGCTCGTGCACGTCATAAGAAAGTTCTAAAACAAGCTAAAGGTTACTACGGAGCACGTTCACGTGTTTACCGCGTAGCTTTCCAAGCAGTTACTAAAGCTGGTCAATACGCTTACCGTGACCGTCGCGCTAAGAAACGTCAATTCCGTCAACTTTGGATTGCACGTATCAACGCAGCATCTCGTCAAAATGGTCTATCTTACAGCCGTTTCATCAACGGTCTTAAGAAAGCATCTATCGAGATCGATCGTAAGATCCTAGCCGACATCGCAGTATTCGACAAATCAGCATTTGCTGTACTAGTTGAAAAAGCGAAAGCTGCTCTTTAATTTAAAGCAGTTTTAGGTTAAGAAAAGGAGGGCATATGCTCTCCTTTTTTGTTTTCTTTTCTCCCTTATTTATTTTCTACTTTTCATTTTTCATTTTTCATTCTTCAGTGACTCGTTTTCGAGTCTACCTGAGTATGTCGCTCCAGATACCTTGAGGTTACTTAAACCTAGTTGGGTAGACTTACAAATTATGTGAATCTTTAAGCATTTTTACAGTTTTTAAATTTAGAGTTTGATGTTTAAATTAGGTTAAATTATGGGCTAAAGCATTGATAGTTGATTATCTTGTAATTATAAACACTAAAGTTTGAGTTGATTTTAGCCTGATAAAAGTCGTCTTTCCTTAGTTTAGCTGTGAGTGAATATGCATTTTGATTATTAACTTGATAAGGTGTGGATCAGAAATGGAATTTTACTGAAATAAGTGAAGCAGGTTTTGATGTGTTTATAGCCAATTAATATCAAGATACTTGCTCTTTGGAAGAATGTTTAGAACATTTGGTTATAGGGGCGTATTTCGGTTACACAGGATGTTAACTAGGGAGACGAGAAATGGGAGAATTGACGCCTGAATATTTACTGGCAGCGCTGAGGCAAGTCATTAAAACTAAAGGCTTCACATATCGAAGCATATCGGAGAGTGTAGGGACACCATTATCAACGTTCAAGCGACACATGAGCAGTACGAATTTAACGATCGATAGGCTATTAGAATATTGTCGTGTTGTGGATTGTTCGCTGAGTGAATTGCAGAAGATAGCGTCGCAGCTTGTTACCGAAGATCAAAACTACTTCAGTCACACTCAAGATCGTGCTTTTTTACAATACCCTGAATTATATGACTTCTATCAAGAGCTAAGAGTACTACGGGACAATAATAGCTATTCAACACTGATGAATAAATACCACTTAAATGAGCGTAGCATGGCTGATTACCTTAAAGCGCTCAGCATGTTGGATTTAGTTAAAGTGGAAGGAAAAGAGAGTATTACTCTACAAGGGTCGTTGTTCTATCGTTATGCGGATAACTCACAGCTGAGCCAACGTTATACTGAAATTCTTACGGAACAGGCTTTAAATCAAGATAAAAGCGCTCGTGTTGTTTTGTCACGTATGAAGGTCACCGAAGATCAATTGTTGAGCCTGGAAAAACAGTTTTCGCAAGAAATACTCAACTATCACACCGAAAATATATCAGCAGAAGAGATGGATGCCACTCAGTTTGCCAATATCTTTATGTTGGTTAGTCCTCATGAGCCCATAACGTTTTCAAACGGGATAAAAAACACCAACGCTGACTTTATGACTGAATTTTGCGAATTTATGGCTTCTTCTCGAGAAAAGCTGGTGCAAAATAGTAAGTTGAGCCTCTAATTGAGCCAACTCTTAGGACTTATAATCACGTGGATTATTTTACTGGCTGTTGTTCCTTTTGATAATTTAAAGAGATTCAAATGATAAAGGAGCAAATTCTGCATTCTTTTTACTCAATAACCGTTAGTTTTCGCAATTCAATTTGGCTTTGTTGGCAGGTTTGGCTACTATGTACAGCTATCAAAAAAACCAATCACTCCCTTATGGATACTACCAGTAGGTAGATGAGGAAACGATGCAACATCTAGAAGAGATCATTGCTAATGCGAGCACAGCAATTGAAGCTGCGCAGTCGCTAGTCGCACTTGATGAAGTGCGTGTTCAGTATCTAGGCAAAAAGGGCGAGCTTACTGCTCAACTTCAAAGCCTAGGTAAACTACCACCAGAAGAACGTCGTGAAGCGGGTCAAGAGATCAACAAAGCGAAAGGCGTTGTTCAGCAAGCTATTGCAGCTCGTAAAGATGCATTACAACGTGCAGAGCTAGAAGCGAAGCTTGCAGCAGAAACGATCGATGTGACACTACCGGGTCGTCGTATTGAGAACGGTGGTCTACACCCAGTTACTCGTACTGTTGAGCGTATTGAGAAGTTCTTTGGTGAACTAGGCTTTAACACAGAGTCTGGTCCAGAAATCGAAGATGCATTCCATAACTTTGATGCGCTCAATATTGCGGCTGATCACCCAGCACGTACTGACCACGATACTTTCTTCTTCAATCCAGATTTGATGCTTCGCACTCATACGTCAGGCGTGCAGATCCGTACGATGGAAAATGGTAAACCGCCATTCCGTTTCATCGCACCAGGTCGTGTATACCGTAACGACTACGACCAAACGCACACACCAATGTTCCACCAAGTGGAAGGTATGCTGGTTGATGAGAACGTAAACTTCGCACAACTGAAAGGCATTCTGCACGATTTCCTATGTAACTTCTTCGAAGAGGAAGTAGAAGTGCGTTTCCGTCCATCTTACTTCCCATTCACTGAGCCTTCAGCTGAAGTCGACGTGATGGGTAAAAATGGTAAATGGCTAGAAGTACTAGGCTGCGGCATGGTTCACCCGAACGTACTACGTAGCGTAGGCATCGATCCTGAAAAATACTCTGGCTTCGCGTTCGGTATGGGTGTTGAGCGTCTAACAATGCTTCGTTACGGCGTAAACGACCTACGCGCGTTCTTCGAGAACGATCTTCGTTTCCTAAAACAGTTCAAGTAATCCAGGGGATAAATCACTATGAAATTCAGCGAATCATGGCTTCGTGAGTGGGTTAGTCCTTCGATTACCACTGACGAGCTTACTCACCAAATTACAATGGCGGGTCTAGAAGTTGATGACGTGCTACCTGTAGCAGGTTCGTTCAACGGCGTTAAAGTTGGTCACGTTGTTGAATGTGGTCAACACCCAGATGCAGACAAGCTGCGTGTAACTAAAGTTGACGTGGGTGAAGAAGAGCTTCTAGACATCGTTTGTGGCGCGCACAACTGTCGCCAAGGTCTGAAAGTAGCAGTAGCAACAGTTGGTGCTGTTCTTCCAGGCGATTTCAAAATCAAAAAAGCGAAACTACGTGGCCAGCCTTCTCACGGCATGCTTTGTTCATTCACTGAACTGGGTATCGACGTTGAGTCAGACGGCATCATGGAACTCGCAGAAGACGCAGTAATCGGTACCGATTTCCGTGAATTCCTAGGCTTAGACGACGTAACGGTAGACGTAGACCTAACAGCAAACCGCGCGGACTGTTTCAGCATTCGTGGTTTAGCTCGTGAAGTTGGCGTACTAAACCGCGTTGATGTAACAGAACCTTCTGTAGAAGCAGTTGCACCTTCAATCGATGATAAAGTTTCTATCGAAGTGAAAGCCCCAGCTGCGTGTCCACGTTACCTTGGTCGTGTAGTTAAGAACGTAAATGTTCAAGCTGAAACACCACTATGGATGCAAGAAAAACTGCGTCGTTGTGGCATTCGTTCTATCGACCCTGTAGTCGACATCACTAACTATGTTCTTCTAGAGCAAGGCCAACCAATGCACGCGTTCGATCTAGCGAAGATCGACGGCGGTATCGTCGTTCGTATGGCAGAGCAAGGTGAGAAGTTAACCCTTCTTGACGGTAGCGAAGCAGAACTAAACGCAGATACATTAGTAGTAGCAGACCACAACAAGGCACTTGCAATCGCAGGTATTTTTGGTGGTGAAGAGTCTGGTGTAACAACTGAGACTAAAGACGTTCTACTAGAGTGTGCCTTCTTTGCACCTGACCACATCCGTGGTCGCGCTCGTAGCTACGGTCTTCACACTGATTCTTCAATGCGTTTCGAGCGTGGTGTGGATTACGCACTACAAGTGAGTGCAATGGAACGTGCAACTCAGCTTCTTGTTGAGATTTGTGGTGGTGAAGTAGCGTCTGTTGTTGCTGTTGAGTCTGATGCAGATTTACCTAAGCCAAACAAAGTTGCACTACGTCGCACTAAACTGGACAACCTACTGGGTCACCACATTGCTGATGCTGACGTAGTAGAAATCCTAGAGCGTCTAGGTTTGACTGTTGAAGCTTCTGAAGAAGGGTGGGTGGCAGTCGCGCCAACATGGCGTTTCGATATTGCTATCGAGCAAGACCTGATTGAAGAAGTAGGTCGTATCTACGGTTACGATAACATTCCTAATCAAAATCCAGCTGCTGCACTTAAGATGCATGACCACGTTGAAGCGAATATTCCGCTAAAGCGTGTCCGTAACCTACTTGTTGACCGTGGTTACCAAGAAGCCATCACTTACAGCTTCGTTGAACCAGAGCAGCAAAAGCTTGTTGTTCCAGATGTTGAGCCACTCATCCTGCCATTCCCAATCTCTGCGGATATGTCAGCAATGCGTTTAGGCTTAATCCAAGGTCTACTAAACACTGTGGTTCACAACCAGAAGCGTCAACAGCCACGTGTTCGTCTATTTGAATACGGCCTACGTTTCATCCCATGTGAGTCTGCTGAAAACGGTATGCGCCAAGAGTCTATGCTTGCAGGTGTTATTGCAGGCACTCGTAGCGAAGAGCACTGGGACATCGAAACTAACACAGTTGATTTCTTTGATCTGAAAGGCGATCTAGAAGCGGTTCTTGAGCTTACAGCAAACGAAGTGGCTTACTCTTTTGCTGCGCTTTCTGCTGAAGATAAAGCAGCGAACCCAGCGCTTCACCCAGGTCAATCTGCAGCTATCATCGTTGATGGCAAGCAAGTTGGTGTGATTGGTACTGTGCACCCAGAGCTTGAGCGTAAGTTTGGTCTAAACGGCCGTACTATCGTATTCGAAGTGGAATGGTCTGCGATCAACACTAAGGTGATTCCAGAAGCAGTACAGCTTTCCAAGTTCCCATCAAACCGTCGTGACATCGCAGTGGTTGTTGACGATGTTGTTGCTTCAGGTGACATCGTTGCAGCATGTCTAGAACAAGGTGGTGAGTTCCTAAAAGATGCCAAGTTGTTCGACGTGTATGTAGGCAAAGGCGTAGAAGAAGGTAAGAAGAGCTTAGCAATCGCTCTGACGCTACAATCAGTTGAACGTACGCTTGAGGATGCTGACATTGCTGGTGCGGTTGACGCTATCGTTGCTCACGTATCTGAGAAGTTTGGTGCGTCTCTACGTGACTAACTCATTCAGTGATAGTACCTAAAGAGATAAAAGCCCTGCCAGTTTGGTGGGGTTTTTTTATAGGTATAATAACCAAAAGTCTCTACATTATGTCAGTTCACAAGTGTGAAATATTGCTTGAGAATCTGTAATTAAAAATTCACTAAGTATATTTTTTGAACATAAAATTGGAAGAATTCGTAATAAAACCAACTTTAGCAATATTATTTGATACTTTTATTAAATAGTTTTTTATCCTTGTTTTTTTATTAAATTGGTCTTTTTGTCCTTTTTATTTCTTTATGTAATACTTAAATCTTAATACTTCGTAAATCAAAGGATATAATTCCTTTGGTGTTCTGCTTTTTTGTTATATTAGGAAATAAAAAAGTTGGCGAAAATCATAAGCTTGACATACACTTCCAAAAGTAAACCCGATATGTTGTTGAATTAGTAGGGTAAAACTGCTCTAGCGCTACTTTGGGTAGCATTGTTTAACATAGCTTTGAGGAAAGTTTTATGGCGCTCACAAAAGCCGAACTGGCAGAAAACCTGTTTGATAAATTGGGATTTAGTAAACGGGACGCCAAGGAAACGGTGGAAGTGTTCTTCGAAGAAATTCGTAAAGCACTAGAAAGTGGTGAACAGGTAAAACTGTCAGGTTTTGGTAATTTTGACCTTCGTGACAAGAATGAAAGACCTGGTCGTAACCCGAAAACGGGTGAAGATATTCCAATTACTGCTCGACGTGTAGTGACATTCCGTCCTGGACAGAAGCTTAAGGCAAGAGTTGAAAATCTCTCTTTTAAGCAGTAATTTACATTGATTAAAGAGTCCACAATACATTGTGGACTCTTATTTTTTGAAAGTCCCGCCCGAGATGACCGGGTTAATTATAGTTTAGTTTTTGTTAGCTGTTTCCATATTACCTTATCTGAGCATTTATTAGGGCTTTAAGCAGCAGCTAGATGGGTTGTTAAATAAGGTTGCCAAGCCTGTTGATAAAGATCTTTCGATTGGCTACGTATTTTCTTAATAGAAGCCAATTCCAGTTCACTTATCGGACGGCTCTCCGACAGTGCCTTGCGTTCTATATCTTGTATCTTTTTGTATAAATCATGTTCTGGTCCACTTTTGACATCTGCAATTGCTTTTAAGTGAAGCTGAACTTCAGCAACAAGATTACTATTGGGTAAACGTACCAGCAGGTTCAAATCTCTATAGCCTGACTTCTTAGGTTTTTTGAAACGGTTCTTAACGTTTATAATCGATGTTTCGCGCTCTAGCGTTTCATAGACAGCCATCAAACTTGCTACGTCTCGTGCAACGATGGTCGCTCTTGCTAAGTCTGTAATTCTCTCTACTTGACCATCCAATTCGTAATTGATTTTGTCTTGTGCACGTTGTTTTGATTTAACTCCAGCAAAGTAAGGCTGAGAGTGGGTAAGCAATGCTGTCATTTTGCATATGGTTTCAAGTTCTAATTGAGCTTGATGTGCTTTTTGATACAGTACATCAAAATCACTATAGGGTTGAGTAGGGCTAGATTGAATAGGCTTGATACTATATAGACCACTGAGGTTATGCTTGAATGATTGGGAACAAACTTGATCTGAGGTGTTGAAAGCGCTCTGTTTGCTCTCTGGAGTATTAGGAAGAGCGGCAACTGCAGAAGCTCGACTGAGTACCAAAAGCATCAATGCAGTAGTACGTAAAAATAAGTTCATCCATTCTCCTTAACTTGCTTACACTGAAAAAATGAATCGTTAAAAGTTACTCAGCTTTTTGCAAATCAGGTTTATACCAAAGTATCTTGAGATTACTTAGGTACACAATAGTTTATGGAGGCTAAGTACTCAAACCCAAGCATAATTTTTCTTATTGTTTCGCTACGGGATGAATGCCTAACTCTAAAGTAGGTATACAGCATCTTATATATCATTTAACCAGATCAATTGTTAGCATCAAAACCTCTGTTACTGGCTCGAATACAAAGCTACTTTAACATGTCACTATTAACTTAAGATGAACAACGTAGACAAAATCGGAAAATTCGTTAACCTAATGTTACCTAAGCATTCTCAACCTCTTTTTCATAATTGAATGTTGAACCGTTAAGTACAGGGATTGTTTTTAGGTGTGATTTATACCTTCGTTGAAGGTGCCTGTTCAAAGCTATTTAAAGTAGAGTGGATATGAGAGAACAAGAATTCTGGCATAATAAGTGGGCAAGTAATCAAATCGGCTTCCATTTAGGTGATGTAAACCCGTTACTCATCGAATTTTGGCACCATCTTCAACCCAAACGGGGAGAGCAGGTTTTGGTTCCTCTATGTGGTAAATCTGAAGATTTGGTTTGGTTGGCGTCGAAACATAACGACGTTTGCGGAGTAGAATTGAGCCAAATTGCAGTTAGGGCGTTTTTTGCTGAGCACTTCTACACTCCAACCGTGATTCCAATTAAGGGTAACTTGGAGCTGTATCAGTTTGATGAGCTTTCAATATATTGTGGTGATTTCTTTACGGCTCCGGTCGCAAAAGCAGATTTAGTTTACGATCGTGCAGCGTTAGTCGCTTTACCTCAAGAAATGAGGGCAGATTATGTCAATAGGCTCACACAATTGCTCAATCCTGGCGGCCGTATTTTATTGATCACGTTAGATTACCCTCAAGATGAGATGGCAGGCCCACCGTTTAGTGTACCGGGGTGTGAGGTAAGTGAACTGTTTAAGGATTATAAAGTTACCTGTTTAACCGTGAATGGCGCAGATAAACATCATCCTAAAATAGCGAAGAAAGGTTTGAGCCGATTTTCTGAAGAAGTCTACCTTATTGAAGATCTTCGTTCATAAACACTGAACCTGCTTGGCGAGCATGGTCAAGCAGGCCGAATCGTTCAAAAGTGTTGCTTAATAGTGTTGATGAATACTGAGCAATTCTCGAAATAGTAACCAACATCTTGCTCGTACCGCTGAACAAATCATCTTGAACTTACTTGGTTAAAGAAGGTTCAGCGGTTCATCGATTAATATTCAATACGAACTTGTGCAGCACTCTCAATGGCATCTTTGATAGCGCTTTCAACACTATCACGGCGCGTTAAGACAACACCAAGTCGTCGACGCCCTGAAATGTCTGGTTTAGCAAACAATCTTAATTGAGTTTGCGGTTTGGCTAAAGCTTTGGCTAAGTTATCAAACTGTAGGTCTTCTGATTGACCTTCTCCGAGTACAACAGCTGAAGCTGATGGGCCAAATTGAGTGATCTGATGGACGGGCATTTTGGTGAACGCACGAACGTGAAGCGCGAACTCAGACATATCTTGTGAAATCATTGTAACCATACCGGTATCATGTGGACGTGGTGAAACTTCGTTGAAGAACACATGGTCGCCTTTAACAAACAATTCCACTCCAAATAACCCATAACCGCCAAGTGCGTTTACGACTTTTTCCGCAGCGTATTCGGCGGCTTTGCGTGCATTGTCTGACATGACTTGTGGCTGCCATGATTCACGATAGTCTCCATCTTCTTGGCGATGACCGATAGGAGCGCAGAAATGCACGCCGTCGACCGCTTTAACAGTAAGAAGGGTAATTTCATAATCAAAGTCAACGAAGCCTTCGACTATGACTCGTCCAGCTCCAGTTCGACCTCCCTGTTGAGCGTATTCCCAAGCTTTATTGATATCTTCAGCTGTTCTAATCACACTCTGTCCTTTACCCGAAGAGCTCATTACAGGCTTAACCACGCAAGGGGTACCGACAAAGTCGACTGCTGATTTAAAGTCATCAAAATTATCAGCAAATTGGTAAGGTGAAGTGTTTAGCTCAAGTTCTTCAGAGGCTAATCGACGAATACCTTCACGATTCATGGTAAGTTTTGTTGCTCGAGCGGTTGGAACAACGTTTATCCCTTTTTCTTCGAGTTCAACTAATTTATCGGTGGCGATGGCTTCGATTTCAGGCACAACGTAGGCGGGTTGTTCGTGCATGATGATTTCTTCTAAAGCTTGGCCATCGAGCATATCGATGACGTAGCTACGGTGGGCGACTTGCATTGCAGGTGCATCCGCATAGCGATCGCATGCAATCACTTCTAAACCTAGCCTTTGGCATTCTATCGCCACTTCTTTTCCGAGCTCACCAGAGCCTAAAAGTAAAACACGTGTTGCATGGGGGCGTGTTGCAGTACCGAACATAGCATTACCTTAAAAATTAGAATGATGTGAGATGATTGAGAACGGATAATACTGGATTTAATTAATGAGGCAAACGTTTGCTACGTTTTTTGATGCTGTCGTTGCCCATTCCTGAAGATAAAGATTGGGATGTTCTAGATAACAACTTCTATGAGATTACTCGTGTTGTGAATTTAGCGCTTGAAAGAGCAGCACAAAGGTTAACTGAGTTTTTATAATAAGAAGAGCCCAATGAATGGGCTCTGCTTAGTTCACAATTTAATCAAGCCTGCAACTGACAACAGCAAAACGCTGACAAACATTAATCGCACTTTAGACATTAACAAAACTGACTGGAATGTCTGGATTTAATGCTTCGATAGTAGATTGAGTTTCAGCAAGGTGGCTGATTTTACCTTGAGCATTTTCAGCTAGAGCGACCGCTTTGATGTCATCAAATTTTAGGCCAGCGAGCATAATTTGGCTCAGCGCGACCTGCAAAGGCGGTAGACTTGGGTTAAATGCAGCGTTTTCGGCATAAGCGCCTAAGAACACACGACCACAGGTCATCTCAATGGCAAGGCCACTGAAGTTGTTTGTGTAAGGAGCGTGGCTCATGTTCATTGCATCTACCGCTTTCTCAAGCAGTATATTATCGTCTTTAAAAGTAAAGGAATGCACGACCTCTGACATCAAACCTGATTCTATGCCTAAATCGTTCGGGCCAAATGCTTCAGGTAGGTAATCGTGCAGTCGTTTTTCGTCACTATCTGGAAGTTGCACTTTGAGGTTTTTAGCCGTTGAGATTTCGTTCATAAACTGACGGCAATGACCACAAGGGCTGAAGTTGATGGTGATGTCAGTTAAACCACGTTCACCTTTCATCCAAGCGTGGCTTATTGCAGACTGTTCTGCGTGAACGGTTTGACCAAGCTGAACTCCAAATAATTCCATGTTAGCGCCGAAATAAAGGTTTCCTGATAAACCCCGAGCGATTGCTCCGACATAGAAATTAGAAATAGGGGCATAGGAAAAAGCAGCGGCGATAGGGAGAAGAGCAAGACGAAGCTCTTTATCGGATAGGTGAGTTAAAGAAAGTAATTGCTCAAACTGCTTTTTGGAAATAGTTGCATCAAAATCGTTGGATTGAACGATCGGAGCAAGGTGGCTAGAAAGTGGCTCAGGAATATTTGCTAATGCATGTTCAACGCGACTATTCATTTGGAGTCCTTGTTAGTGCATGGAAGGATATTCTAGGCGATGAAATAGAAAAATCCGTGATTAAGATCACGCTAATGTTTGTAAATAAGTTCCATGTTACATAATTAGAGGCACTTCACACATGTTTGCTACTTTGCGTTTGGTTACGGTTTACTGAGATAGCCAAACGGCAAGACTAAAAATACTTGGAGCAAGCACTGACGTGATAATGCCACACAAAACTAAGGCAAGAGAGGAATAAGCAGCATCAGAAGGTTGTTTTTCTGCACAAGTTGCGGTACCTAATGCATGCGATACC
The DNA here is from genome assembly GCF_007990935.1 of Vibrio sagamiensis NBRC 104589. Taxonomy (GTDB): domain Bacteria; phylum Pseudomonadota; class Gammaproteobacteria; order Enterobacterales; family Vibrionaceae; genus Vibrio; species Vibrio sagamiensis. Next base: position 17,076 of record NZ_BJXJ01000013.1, on the reverse strand, counting down.
GTCCCCATGGTTAAGCCCCGAGCAATTGGGTGTTTGATCCCTAATAAATTAAATATCGGATAGGCGAGTATGGCACCAAATAGACCAACAATTAATACAAGAATGGCAGCTATAGCCGCTTCTCCTCCCAAATGACGTGATACTTCCATTGCTATCGGAGTGGTGACAGATTTACTGATAAGGCTAGCAATTAAGCTGATATCTGCTTTGAAGGCCACGGCAATCAAAGTCGCAGTGATCATCGACATAACACTACCTAAGGTGCAGGCTAACAGGATGATTCGCCATTTAGATTTGATTTGTGGTAGCTGTTCATACAAAGGATAAGCCAGAGCAACAACGGCAGGTTGCAGTAAATCACTGAGCCAGCGGTTGTCATGATAGTAAATTTCATAAGAGGTATGAAAGTAGTGCAAGATGGGAATCAAAACCACTAGACTCATCAAAAGTGGGTTAGCAAATGGTTTGTTGATCTTTATTGCAATATGACGAGCAGTAAAGAACACCAAGATGGTAACAAATAACCACATATTAGCGATTATCCTTAAGCAAATACTCTAATAACCAAGCCAAGCTGACTAAGACGATCAGTGACCCTCCTATGGCACTTGCTAAAATCGGTAATGCATTATTAATCAGCATATCAAAATGTTGCATCAGACCGACACTAATTGGTACAAATAGCAGGATCATATAGCGAATGAATAGAGTTGCGCCAGGTTTGACCCATTCTGCTTTTATCACACCAAACACCATTGAGAAAAACAGCACCAGCATGCCAATAACACTTCCGGGAATAGAAGTGTTTGTTAGTGATTGAAGAAAATTACCAATGGCGAGTGCTCCGCTAATAATTAGCAGAGCAATCAGTAAATGAACCAGTTGTTTTAAGCGATGTTTCATGCCAAATACACTCAGCACCCTCGATTTTTGTGTTGGAGAAATCTAAGAAGCCAGACTTTCTACGTAACGATACACGGATTTGAGAAGTGCGATTTTCTTGTCGTCACTTTCATGTTCATGAACTAGGTTTTCTAAATTTAGCATGTAATCTTCAATCTGGCTTTCGAAGATTTCTCGGCAATGCTGTGCCCAACGTCGCTGCTCTTGCTCGTCCAATGTATTGGCGTAGTGCCTTGCACGATAACGGAACAGCAGCAGTTTTATACGCTTATCTGCAAACTCAATATCGAGTGCCGCTAAGTTATTGGGGTCGGTTTCGCGAATGATGTCCATGGCGGCACGATCGGCAGGAGAGAAGAAGCCATCATAGAGTTGTGTGTCGACATCATCGCTTTTGGCAAACTCTCGCTCGATTGAAAAGAGACTGATGAGTTTATCTCGAACTTCAGGGTTCTGGCGTAAAGTAGCAAGGTTACTTAGGCATTGCTGGCGATCAATACCAATGGACTCGGCGTTTTCTGCGGTGAGTGTTTTGGCCGGCGCTAAAATAGGACATTTATTAAGGTGGACTAATTTGACAGGGACGGGTAACAAATCACCGAGATCTTCTCGTTTTGTATAGAGGCGCTGTTGCAACTCATCAGCGGACAAGTCAAGTAAGGGTTGAGGATCCTTAGCGAGATCAACCGTGATCACCGCATTATTGTTGGTAGGATGCCACGCGATTGGAACGATCCAACTCGTATATTGGCATTCCCGGCCCAACATGCCAGACACATGCATAAGAGGAGTCATATTGACGATATCGATCAGCTCATTCAACTTACGTTTGTGACGCATGGAAAAGAAGTAATCGAACAGCTTAGGTTGGGCCGCTTTAATCTTTTTGGCTAGTTCAATGGTCGCAACAACATCGGCCATCGCATCGTGTGCATTACTGTGTTCTATTCCATTCGCGACGGATAAATGTTCTAACTTAAAGCTGGTAAAGCCTTCATCGTTTTCAGGCCACTCGATGCCTTCAGGGCGTAATGCATGGCAGGCTCGCATAACATCAAGTAGATCCCAGCGTGAGTTACCTTTTTGCCAACTCCAAGCATACGGGTCGATAAAGTTACGGTAGCAAGTATAGCGTGTAACTTCATCATCAAAGCGAATGCTATTGTAACCAAGGCTGGTGGTGTTTGGCTTAGAAAGTTCAGCATGGATCTTTGCGATAAATTCCGGTTCAGGTAAGCCATCTTTTAATGCTTTCTGAGGCGTAATGCCAGTAATCAGAGCAGCCTCTGGAGAAGGCAAGTAATCAGCAGGAGGCTGGCAATAGATCACCAGTGGCTCACCAATGATGTTGAAATTTTCATCAGTACGCACACCAGCAAACTGGCTTGGACGATCTTTAGCTGGGCTGGTTCCCCAAGTTTCGTAATCAAAGAAGAAGAATGTAGGCTGTTCGGTATTGTTCATGGTTTTCCTTTTTTTGTTCGCTATTCTTCAAAACTACGCTTTGTATATCAGTCTATTATCAGCTTTCTATATGCTTGTTAGATTTTCATTATTTTTGCACACGTTATATTGGTGCATATGCATCAATATATATCCAAATTTTCAGGTGCGACGTCACATTTAAAAGCAGGCAGCTGAAGCATCACTGACGAGTAGCTAAAAGTCATGATAAAACTGAGCGACCCAGCAGATCTGAATGACGGTGAAAGACTTATAGCAAAAATATCATCTAAAGCAAACATCGTATGCAGTATCGATGTTGATACAATGGAAAAAACAAACGCATATATATAAGTAAGTATCCGATAAGCAGCCCGGGAAATGCAAGGTAAATCCACAATATGGCACCGAGCTTAAAGAAAAAGAGGGCAATCCAGAAATACTCTACTTGTCTTAATCTTCGTTTATAAATTAATGCCATAATGTAAGCCTAAGGATATGTTTACTCTGTTGTTACGGTTGTGTTTTCTGTCTTTATTGGTTTTTACTCAAAATTTAAATTAGTCAACAGGGCCTAACGCATATTGATATCAATAGATCATCTTCACACTTATTAAACATATGGACTATCAAAACTGCTCTGAATCAAACACCTAAAACTCTTTACAGTATAAAATGTGGATTTGTGATTGATAGTACATTTACCTTTGCAATAGACATACAAATCACAACTTTAATCTAGATATACACGAGTGAAATGCATATAACTTCTTGATTCGGAGTGATTACATGCTAAATTTAATACATTGGCAGATTTTATGGTTTATATGGAAATAACAATGAAAAAAATCGCTATGCTACCCATGATGTTTCTTATTTCTACCTCTGTTGCTGGTGGTATATTAAGCGGTTCAGAGGAAGAGCAATTATATAAAATCAACGAAAATTTTGATAAAGAATTCAAAGCAACAAATATCGAAAAACTCACCAAAGATTACAATAAAACAAAGTCAGAAAGCCGTAACTTAGAAGAAAAAATAGAAGACTATAAGGCTTACATTATCGAAGGCTCAGAACTGATGCAAAGAGACCTTATGTCAGGTCAGCCTAATGATGAATTAATAGAATCATTAAAGAAAAGTTCTTATTCTATAAAAGTACTTAATGATGAGTTACAACTCAATCAAGCTAAATTTATGACCATTCATCAAGATATTGAAAAACGAAAAGTATCAGTACTAACCTTGGAAAAAGATAAAAACCAACAAGTTTTGGATTTGTATCGTGAAATTAAATCCAGACTTATTAATGATTCTTCTATTGCCTATAGCCACAAAAGCGACGGAACCATCACATGTAATGCATCAGACAGTATTAGCCGTTGTGTAGAAAGGAATCTATCAGCAATGGAACAGGCGTTTTTACTCAAAATGGGCAATTCAAATGGACTCAAAGTTGAAGACTTTGAAGTGGTCAATGCTTCTTTGGACATGCAAGGGCACTTAAAATATGTGGCAAGTGCAAAATATACGAAGCCATTTACTACTGAAACCGATAAAGTTGTCCGTAAAGAACTGGGGCTGAATAAGCATTTCTTAGTCTTTAAGTCGAACAGTGAAAACACTAAGTACTACGTGAATAGTGATTTTGCGGGTGAAGGTAAAACTGTTGAATACAGGGGCACTTTTGTTGGTGTCATTGATATCGTCGCCGAAAATGGCTCAAAGCGAGAATCAATTAAAGCCACACCTTACACAGAAAATGAATACTACTTCAGTTTCTCTGGAGCGTCGAAAAACAAAACGGCGAGCAAGACCAGCACTTCTAAGGTGCAGGCTAGGAGCTCCAAGCAAGAAACTTTAACTAAACCGACGATTAAAACGCTCAAGGCACCTAAACCTCTTGCGCAAGCAACATCAAAGACTTCAGCAAAATTGTCGGATAAACCATTACCAGATTTTGATGCGATTAACTTTTCTTTATTAACAAGTATTGGTGTAGATGAATCGGAGATCGAATCGTTGAAGGGGCCAACACACACTATTCTTTATCATGATAGTGAACATTTTTATGTGATGCCAGAAGCAGAAAAACAGCAGCCTTATAAAGCTCCTTTGAAAAAAGCCATGGTCTATTGCAAAGATAAACTTTATGCATCATTAACTAATCTTGATGATCTTTGGAACTTAAATGATAAACGTATTTTACCATCGGGGCTGTTTTGGTCTTCTCAAGATACCGGTTCAAAAAGTTCTGATCAGAAGCAGTTTATTTGCAAAGTGAAGAACATGTAACACCTTATAACACTGATACTAATCTCTTAGAATAAAGAAGCCGATAGAAAGTCTATCGGCTTCTTTTTTTGCTCAAGTGTAAGGGGGGACGCTAGGCGATTTGTTCTGTCTCGATAGCTTCGTTTTCTTGTTGTTGCTCTGAAGATTTAAGTACTCGACTTACAATGGTTCCCGCAGTCATTGAACCAGAAACATTTAGTGCGGTACGAGCCATATCGATAAGCGGCTCAATTGATATAAGCAGTGCAGCAATGGTCACAGGTAGCCCCATGGCAGGCAGGACAATTAGAGCCGCAAAAGTCGCACCACCACCAATACCAGCGATACCAAATGAACTGATAATGATGATACCGATCAGTGATAACAAAAAGTGAATGTTTAATGGGTCAATACCAACCGTTGGTGCCACCATCACTGCGAGCATGGCAGGGTAAATGCCAGCACACCCATTTTGACCGATGGTCGCACCTAATGAAGCAGACAGATTAGCAATCGCTGGTGGTACATTGAGTTTATCAATTTGTGCCTCAACGTTAAGTGGAATAGTGGCAGCGGAGCTTCGTGATGTGAAGGCAAAAGTAAGAACTGGCCAAATCTTTTTGAAATAGCTCACTGGGTTCACACCAAAAAGAGAGACTAACAGCGCATGGATAACAAACATCAGTGCAATTGCCACGTATGAAGCAACGATGAAACTAAGTAAGTTCAAAATGTCAGCCATATTAGATGTCGCAACGACTTTCGCCATCAGAGCTGCAATACCATACGGCGTTAGCGCCATGATCATCTTGACCAGACGCATTACAATGGCTTGCGCTGAATTGACGAAGGTTTTGATAGGAGAGTAAAGTTCTTCCTGCTCTAACATGACTTTTCTTGCCGCTATCCCTGTGAGCACACCAAAAATAACCACAGCGATAATGGAAGTGGAGCGAGCACCAGTCAGATCCAAAAATGGGTTAGTCGGAATGAAGCTGATTAGCATTTGTGGAATGGTTAGATTGCTGACAGTATCTGCGCGAGTCTCTAAGGTGGCCATGCGAGCAGCTTCACGGGCACCTTCCGTTAATCCTTCAGCGGACAGACCAAACGTGGTCGCCACAAAAATACCGATAGCCGCGGAAATTCCTGTTGTAACAAGTAAAATGGCAACGGTAAGTCCTGAGATTTTTCCCAATGAACTGCCTTTCTCGAGTTTTACCACTGCCGCGATCATGGAAATCAGTACCAGTGGCATGATGATCATTTTTAACAAGCCGACATAGCCTTGGCCGACTATCGCAACCCATTGCAAGGTTTGTGCAATCATTGGGCTGCCTTCACCATGAAAAATCTGCAGCACAAAACCAAAAAGTGAACCGGTAATGAGGCCAAGTAAAACCAATCTAGAAAGCGAGTGTTGTTTCTGTTGTTGATACAAAATAAACAAGATAATGGCAGCAAATAATGCCAATGAAAGAATAAGTGCAAGCTGCATAAGTAAACCCTATTAAACAAACCAAAAATAACTTAATCCATGTTTTGTTCAGATGGCGCACTGTTTATCGGGGGTGTTGAGCAGCATAGGAAAGGTTTTATCTTAAGTTGTTATACTTTGCTATCTCTACGGTTCAGTAACGACTCTGAGTACATGGAAGCCATTGGCGTAAGATACTCCCAAGCATATAGCATTTAAACGATAAAACACGCATTAGATAGAACCAAATCGAATATCATAGTTTGTTGTACTGCTATGGGACATTCAGATGAAGTGTATCTGGCAACAGAAAGCGCACCAAATATCATTTTAATGGAGGTGGATTGTACCTAGGTGCAGTTCTTGGTTTTACTAGCCTGTGTTAATTCGCCTGAAGTTAGCTCCGTTTCAATTCACAAGTGCGATCAAAATAACAGCAATTTCTCTAACAATTAAGTAGCATAATTCTGTGTCATTAAGGAGTAACGTATGACAAAATCTCTCTTTTGCCAATCATTTTTAGCTGATACTCTAGCTGTTGATATTGACGTTTTACCTACAGAAAAAGTGCTACAAAACGGAGTGAAGTTGAAGCTTCATCAACGAGGTGTGTTGGAAGTTATCCCAGCAAATATCGACGATAAAGCCAAAAATATTATTATTTCATGTGGTGTGCATGGTAATGAAACCGCACCAATGGAGTTAGTTGATTCGATAATCACTGACATTGAGTCCGGCTTTCAACATGTGCATGCGCGGTGCTTATTTATTATTGCTCACCCACATGCGACACTTGCTCACACTCGCTTCCTTGATGTTAATCTCAATCGATTGTTCGATGATAAAGTTCACGAACCAAGCCAAGAGCTTGATATTGCCAATAATTTAAAGTCCTTGGTTACAGAGTTTTATTCCGATACGACCCCTCAATCTCGCTGGCATTTAGACCTGCATTGTGCGATTCGAGGATCGAAGCATTACACCTTTGCTGTCAGCCCCAAAACGCGCCATTTAGTGAGAAGTCATGAGTTAATTGATTTTATTGATGGGTCTCATGTCGAAGCCTTATTACTTTCCAATTCACCATCCAGCACATTCAGTTGGTTCAGTGCTGAGAATTTTGAGGCGCAAGCACTGACCATGGAGCTTGGTCGCGTGGCGCAGATTGGGCATAATGCTCTTGATAGATTAGCTGCTTTTGATTTAACTCTGCGTAACTTAATCGCCTGTACGAAAAGTGAACACATTCCTAAGCCCTGTATTAAATATCGTGTCAGTCGAACGATAGTACGTATGCATGAAGACTTTGATTTTTTATTTGATGATGATGTTAAAAATTTCACGGCATTTGTTCATGGTGAAGTTTTTGGTTACGACGGTGATAAGCCACTGATGGCAAAAAATGATCATGAAGCAATTGTCTTCCCAAATCGACATGTTGCAATTGGTCAACGAGCAGCGCTTATGGTGTGTGAAGTAAAAACACGCTTCGAACAAGGTGAATTAGTGTATGACTAGGAGCGGTACTTCGGGTAAAGTAGGCGGATTAGCTCATTAGCAAATAAACAAGGCTTAACGGAATGTTAAGCCTTGTTTATATTAATCGGATATTATGGAACTTCATCAACTTATCCAGCAAAAAGCACGGCGATGGCAGCGCAATTTGGTACTTATGGCTGTTATATTATTGATGCTTGCAGCTGTGCATTTAATGGTCGGGGAGATCTTACTCACTCCTTTTAAAGCCTTATCAATGTTTGAACAGAAGCTCTTGTGGGATTTACGCTTACCTCGTTTGATTTCTGCTGCGGTCATTGGGGCGGCATTAGCCGTCTCAGGGGCGACACTCCAGGTGTTGTTAGGTAACCCTCTAGCTGAGCCAGGGGTACTGGGCATATCTGGTGGTGCAAGCTTGGCGATGGTGATAGTGATGTTTGCCTTGCCAGTAGAGCCTACAGCTATGGTGTTTATGGCTTCGGCCATATTTGGCGCTATGGCATTTACGTTTATCCTTGTTGGTATGGCTAGGGCTTTTTATCTATCGACAGCTCGCTTGCTGCTGGTTGGTCTTGCCTTGGGGATCTTTTCCAGTGCTATCGTTACATGGGCATTTTATTTCAGTGACTCGCTTAACCTTCGTCAATTAATGTATTGGTTGATGGGCAGTATCAGTGGCTCTAGTTGGTCTCAACATTGGGTCTCACTGCTCATGGTACCCGTATTAGTCTGGCTGTGTTGCCAAGGAAAATCACTTGATAAACTCATGCTTGGTGAAGTGCACGCGACGCAGCTGGGAGTTAATGTGCATGAAATGCGCTGGAAACTGATCCTCGCGATAGCCATTTTGGTTGGTGGTGCGGTCTCGCTTGGTGGGATTATTAGCTTCGTCGGTCTGGTCGTGCCACATCTATTGCGTTTGATTTTTGGAACTGAAAATCGATATCTATTGCCACTTTCTGCACTTTGCGGGGCTGGGCTACTGATTTTTGCCGATATTAATGCTCGGCTATGGTTGGATTCAGCGGAATTGCCTCTGGGGGTGATGACCACCACTATAGGTGTGCCGATTTTTATTTGGATACTGGTGAAAAAGCATGATCAACATTAATAATATCTCGGTTGATCGCCGTTTGTTTCCGACTTCTTTTACATGCAAAGCAGGTGAGTTGATCCATGTGATTGGCCCTAATGGTTCAGGGAAAAGTACGTTGTTATCCGCTATTGCAGGAGTGTTGGGTCAAAGTACAAAAGTGACTGGATCCGTCCTGATTAACGAAGTCGATGTACTGTCTTTAGCCTTAGGTGAGCAAGCTTGTCTGCGTGGTTTTCTATCGCAACAATCGAAACCTGCTTTTAATATTGATGTCTTTCAATACCTTGCTCTTTCTTTACCTAATGGGCTTGATCTCACTGACAGCACCATTATTGAAGCAGTAGATACGGTGTTAAATTTGGTTCAATTGCGAGACAAGCTGCATCAAAGCATTCAAGCTTTATCTGGAGGAGAGTGGCAAAGAGTTCGACTTGCAGGTGTCTGTTTGCAGGTTTGGCGCACTATTAACCCTAATGCTAAATTACTGTTGCTCGATGAACCAGCAGCCTCGCTAGATATTGCTCAAGATCATTCTCTTTATCGATTAATTGATGCAGTTATAAGTCAAGGGATCACGGTGATCGTAGCCAATCATGATCTCAATAGAACCTTAAATCATGCTGATAAAGTCGCACTACTGAGTAATGGGATACTACAAATCTATGCAGAGACAGAACAAGTGATGACGCCAAAGTGGCTTGGCAGTGCTTTTAATACCGAAGTAAGAAAAGTACAGCTAGATGATCGTCAGCTATTATTGTTTGATTAGGTGGAGTGCAAGCGGGTATACATGAATAACAGAAACGACTCAGAGTTAGTCGGTTTGTTTTACCAATACTGCTTTATTTAAACCGTTGTAAAAATTATTGCGATAATGGCTTAAGGTTTGTTAGACGATAGTAAGTGGATTTTAGTACTTTTCTTTTGCAAGCCGCTTTGCCTTCTTCAAAAAAATCTTCCGCACATTTGGCAATAATGCCATGAATGACCTTTTACAGTTGCATTCTATTTTACAATGATCGATTAGACCATCATAATAACAAACCGACCTGTAAAGCCCAATAGATAGAATTCCATTTATTTAGAGCCTTTCAGTTGAAAGCCATCTTATAGAAAAATATATTAGCTAGAGTTTGGATAAACCTCACAAAGTAATTCAGAGGATAATAGGAGTGGCTATGATTGCTGTAGTAAGAAAGTGAGTCTAAACAGCGGTTTATAACTTGCAAATACTAGGCTAACAATGATAGAAATATAGCAGTCCTGAAACAGCGGAAACCATAGAGTCTATTGTATCTAAGGAGTAGATTTTGCCACATTGTATTGTCGAACATTCATCATCTATCGACTCGAAAAACGTGAACCAGAAAGTGTTTCAAGGTGCTTTAGAATCAAATATATTTGAGCCTGATGGCAGTGATATCAAAGTTAGAAGTATTGCGTATGAACATTATCAAACAGGTTCATTGGAAGAGAACTTTGTTCACGTAACCTTGCGTATTCTTTCTGGTCGTAGTGCACAAGAAAAGCTACTTTTATCTAATAGTGTTATCTCAAAGTTGAGATCAATTCATTTAGTTAATGCGTCTTTAACCGTAGAGGTTGTTGATATAGATAGGAACAGTTACACAAAACAAATAGTTTAAAATGTAAAGAATCAATGCTTTTTAGATCTACCTATATCTTATTAGTAATTTTAAATATAGTGAGCGCATTTAATTTTGAGTTTATTTAAAATAAACTCAATTACAGATACCTTCAGTGAATTAAGCACTTTTTAAATAAGCCTCTTGGAGACGCTTAAGCGATTTGTGTCATTTCATTCAGTGTGAAACTTGCTACAGCACCTTCCGTTGCAGAGATATATTCAGAAAGGTGTTTATTTCCCATATGTACTTGCCAAAGCTCGCGAGATACCCAATTCTCGTAAAACATAAAATGTGCTGGGTTGTTATGATCTTGATGAAGATCGTAGTTTATACATCCCTCTTCATTGCGGGTGATATCTATTAACTTTATGAGCTCTGATTTAACTAACTCAATTTTATCTTCATTTGCAACGATGTTAGCGACAATCGTTAATTTACTCATATAACTTTCCTTATGGTTAATCAATACAACCTATTTGGCTGTCTCATTTAGATAACGATATTTTATAGAGTTATTGGTATAAGAAAAACAAGGTTCGAATTGATTAATTGTCAAATTTAGTTTGATAATCAATTATCATAGGATAGTGTTTTAGAGGTGGAAAAATATTGTGATAAAATTGAAAATGTTTCGTGAGCGTATTTTGAGTTAACTCAGCCTAAAACTAGAGAATGCCAATCAACTTGTGATTGGCACCATGTTAAAAGTTTATCTCGTAGATTTATTTTTTAATTTATGCAAAAGCGTTTTCGATATTCACCATTGCGATACCGCGAACTTGCATAGAATCTACAGCCAACGCATGAGCAATAGGGTCAATGGTACAGCAACACTCTTCAATGACTTTTGGATTGTATTTTGCTGCAGCTGGAGATAGTGCAGTGTGTGTCACACAGTTATGGGTCATCATTCCCGTTAATAAAATCTCCTCTACTCCCATGCTCTGAAGTAGTTCTTCTAGATTCGTTTTTTCAAAACAATCAGCGTGACGTTTAACAACAACTGGTGAGGTTGGAGCTGCTGCCATGATGTCTTTATGAACTTCAGCACCTTCTGAATTATCGTAGAAGAATAAACCTTCACCAAGTTCCGGTGACACTAGATGCTGAATGTGAATAATTGGAATGTTCTTTGAATTCGCAATAGCCATAGCTTTTAGCGTTTTTTCAGTTGTAATTTCAGGTTGATAAAGAGGATATTTACCATCAGAAAAATAGTCATTTTGGATGTCAATTACGATTAGCGCTTGTTTAGTCATGATGTTTCCTTTGAATGTCTCGTTTTGATGAGTTCATTATGTTGAATTTACACTTTTGATACGAGAGGCTAAAATGACACATAAGAAGTTAAATGCGACAATGTAATTAAAATGAAAATAGTTAAAATTGAAGTCATTAATTACCCAACAGCCAGTCAGGCAGCGGTACATGGTTTTGCTGAAACAATGATGCTTGCTAACACAATTTGTCGACAGCTGGATGTATCTATTAGTTTCGATGTGAGCATAATGACGCTGGAGCAGCTTAATATTGAAAGCTATGCTAAGGTTGTGGTTTTACCGCCTTGTATCAATGATGATTTTTACACCCAACACAATATGGATTTGAATCAATATCTCTTAACGATGCAACAACAGGGGGCTATACTTGCTTCAGCTTGTGTGGGTGCATTTATTCTTGCAAGAGGAGGCTTTCTAGATAACAAGTTTTGTACGACACATTGGCGGCTTGGTGAAACTTTTCAAATCGCCTTTCCTAGAGCAAAGCTCAACGACAATGCGATAATTGTAAATGAAGGGAACATCATTACCGCAGGTGGCCGCATGGCATGGCTTGATCTGGTATTTGAGATAATTTCATTATTTTCATCACCCACAATTGCTCTGAGGCTGTCCAAAGAAATGGTGGTTGATAGCGGTTTTCGTGAACAGAGGTTTTACCATCAATTTATACCAAAGCGAGATCACGGTGATGAGCTGGTTCTTAAAGTTCAAAATTATTTAGATGAACATTATGCTAACCCTTCTTCTGTAAAGAATATTGCGGAGAGTCACTTTGTTAGCCCTAGAACACTGCAAAGACGATTTATCAAATCAATTGACCTAACTGTTGTTCAGTATTTACAAAAGTTGCGATTGCATAATGCGTGTCAACTGATTGAACTCACCAAAAAGGGAGTTTCTGAAATCTCGTATGGTGTTGGATATCAAGATGTAAGTGCTTTTAGAAAAGTCTTTATGAGGGAGTACGGTCTTACTCCAACAGAATTTCGAAAGCGGTTTAGTAGTGCTCCAATAGACGAATGACTAGATCATATAGATATTGGAGACTAACGGGTTTGGTTTTGACGATGTTTTAGGAGGCGCCCATTTGACCGCCTCATTTGTAGATAAACTTTCTGAAAGTTATTGTTAGAATTGATGGTTAACTATTAATTGATAAAATTTAATGGGTTACTGCTTATTTGAACAGGGTAAAGGTTATTTTCTTAATGATAGTTTGAAGATCCTTTTTGGAGTTCAATTTTTTAGAAGTATATGCTCGCATTCTAAGTCTCTACCGATTTTTAATTAAATTGTTAAACTTTCAGAGCCAAAGGATCAAAATACAATGAATTTTCATCGTTTGTTGGTGAATTTGATGGCTCATTGGACTCAACTAAAAGATCGTAATGTGAGCTAAGTATATCAAGTTGATGGTACAAGCTATCTCCTTCCGCTTGTACAAGTGGTTGTTGATTCCAGAGGATGAACTCACCAGTGTCCTTATCAATTCCTATTACTGGCTTTTGCTCTTCTTGGCTAAAGATATTCATCTCAAGAAAATTCTGCGCCTTGTCCATGTTGAGGTTATTTATATTTGAGAACATTAACAATCTACCACTTGGGTGCTCTGTAATGTGACATTCTTGCTCTCCAACCTTTAAGCTTGTAATTTCATCTATGTTTTGTGGTGTATCTAAGTCGAGCTTTAAACAAAGCATCTCAATGGCTTTTATGTATTGCTTATTCACTTCACTATTCCAATATATTGAACTTTTAAATAATTTAACTAGTAATATTTATGTCAATTAATGAATGTCAATATTGGTTAGTTTTTTTATATATCAGATATTTTTTTTTGATAATTAAGGTTAATGTTGATGCCTCCAGCATGTTTACTCTCTTACACTGAACAAAATCGTTAAGCGATAGAAGAAAATTCATATGGTCATGCCAAATAGTATCCAAAGTAGATTGGTTAATTCAAAATGCACAAACGTCTAGTGAAGGTAAAGTTGGTGACAAAACCATGTAACATATCTCGACTGGATTCCAAACATCGGAGACTGATGTCGAATCAACTTGAGCGCTTAAATCCAAGCAAACCTATGTAATTCAATCGGTCGGTGGTGCTTCTGCATTTATTGGTTAAAACTCTAAACAGAAACAGAAACAGAAACAGAAACAGAAACAGAAACAGAAACAGAAACAGAACAAGTGATGACGCCTGAGTGGCTCAGCAGTGCTTTTAATACTGAGGTAAGAAAAGTGCAGTTAGATGATCGCCAGCTGTTATTGTTTGATTAGTTAGGGTGTAAGCGGAGATACATTAATAACAGAAACGACCCAGAGTCTGTCGTTTCTGTTTTACCGATACTGTTTTTACTAGGATCGTTATTTTGATTACTGCGTTAATGGCTTAAGGTCAGCGGGTCGATAGTAAACGGACTTTAGGACTTTCCCTTTACGAACCGTTTTACCCTCTGCAACAAAATCTTCGGCACACTTGGCAATGATGTATTCACCTTTTGGTACTGACATAAGCTTGATGCCTTGGTCAGCGTAAAACTGTTCTGTTTCCGTGTACTCTTTCTCATTGCGACATACTTTGCTCATATTGCTGGAGTGTACTTCGTCCCAACAAGGGATAAAATTGATGCCACGGTTGACTGCAACATTCAGTAATAGATCAATTAGGTAGCTGATTGCTAAGTTATCTGAGACTTGGCTGTGTCCGAGGTGGACTAAGCGGCCCATTAGAACGTACACACTGTCAATAATGGCGTCGGCTTGCTCTGTTTTGCAGCCAGCTTCGGCAAGTTCAGTCAGTTCTTCAATCGCGAGTGATGTATGCAGTGTGTCTGCTTGAGCATCGAGACTAGCTGGATCATCAACAGGCAGATCGAATGTACTACGGAATTCAGTGATGTCACGGTATAGGTGATCAAAAATGTCTTGAGTGAGCTTTGACAGTTGCATTGTACTTTCCAAGGAATCAATTAAGAACGTCATAATAGCAAACCGACCTGTGAAGCCCAATAGGAGGAGTTCTATTTGCTCAGAAATTTACCTGTGAGCATTTAATTGAATGAAATGCCACACAATTAAGTGATATGCCCCAAAGGGCGAGCGACCTGAGTGCTAAGGTCATCTCGCTGAATACTGTATCTTGAGGTTACGACTACCGAGGACGAGGATCTTTGAATATACCCATTATATATTGACGTATACTCTATCATTATTGGCAGAAAAATTTTATTTTTATAAACACCAATTTTGATAATCTACATAATTACGATTAATATTGATATTTTACAGCATGATTACTTTCGTAAGATAACAAAATTGTTAATAAAGGAAAGTAATATGGTCATGCCAAACAGTATTCAAAGCACTGCAGTTAATACGCAATCATTTCAAGCTGAACAAAAGCCAAGTGAAGGAAAGTTGGGTGAAAAAACGGCACAACATATCCTAACTGATTCAAAAGCATTAGAAACAGCATCAAAGACTGATGTTGAGGCAAACTCAACACTTAAATTTAAAGAAGCTAAAGTTGTTCAATCTGAAGGCGGTGCCTCTGTAGTAGTTCGACAAAACTCTGAATCAGAGCAATTATATGTTCGCCCTAAATCTTATAGAGATGCATTGCTTACCAACCTTGTTAATAGTGACGGTGTAGCAGCAACTAATGCTATAAGCGAGAATCTATCAACAGGCGTGAATAGCAGCCCACTCATCAAGCACTCCTTGCTTAATCCAGAAACTCCTATAGGGAAGCTTTCTATGCTGGGCTCTCATGATGCTGGCACATTTGCGTTTAGCAGGAAAGAATCTGGGGTAGGTAGCCTAGGCTCTCTTGTACCTGGTCAGTTTAAAACACAAAATCTAAACTTAGTTCAGCAAGCCGAAGCGGGGGCGACATATTTTGACATCAGAGTTACTTTATCAAAAAGTAGTGGAAAGCATGAGTTTTTTCATGGTCCTAGCTCCGCAGGTGACGCAGAAAAACATGTTAAGGATTTGCTGCAACATGCTGTAAATGACAGTGATAATATCTACTTACTCAAGTTTGATCTAAAAAAAGGAGGCTCTGACTTCCTTGAAAAGGTATTGACAGAAGATGTGAATTCTCACCTTATTAAAAAAGATAATGACAAAAATATTGCTGAATTGAAGTTATCAGATACTTTACATAAAGGAAAAAATATTGGGTTAATGTTGAAAGCTCCTGGAGATGACGATGATTTCAGTTATAAACAAGAAACGCATACTAAATGGGCTGATAAAAATAATGTAAAGGACACAGTAGATTTCTTGAAAGAATTTCACCAGGAAAGTACGGTGTCTGGCAACAAGCTCAATATTATGCAAACCAATATGCCAGGAAAAGGAACAGAAAGTGTTAAACCACTTTTGACTCGTGGAGCAGAAGAGTTAGCTAATACAGTGAAAGACTTACCGCCAGGTATTATTAGTGGTGACTATATTGGTTTAGAAGAAGGCCCATATGGAAGTTACATGGATATTATAAATGCTAATAATGATAGCTTAATAAATAAACCGAAAGGGTTTATGACAAAAATATAATAAAGAAATAAAATTACTGACAATAATTTCATTAAGTTAAGGTGAAATAATACTGGGCAATGCTAAAATTTATTAGCAATTCGCTCTTTATTTTTGACGAATTATCTTAGTTATATAAAAGCATCTTTTTGTCAAAAGCTATGTTATCTCAAGGTGTTCTATTCAAAGAAGGCGACGATCTAGTCGCCTCTTTGATTGCCAATTCACCTTAGTTAAGCAAATTTTAACTAAACAAATAAGGGAAAAGCTTTTTACGTTCTTGCTCAGATAGAGCAGAGACACGAGCAATGTTTGTATCTGGGATAGATTCTGGATTTGGGTAATGCTTCAGCACTCTTTCCATACTTTCTTCACGAATAAGATGAAAGATAGGGTATGGAGAGCGATTGGTTAGGTTTTCGGCATCTTCAGGCTCAGTGCCACCAAAACAATAATTGGGATGAAAAGTTGCAACTTGATACACTCCTTCCCAGTTTTGCTGTTTAATTAAACTTTCAACCCAATCTATGAACAAATTATAATCCCAAAAATCTTCCAGCATGTTCGGTACGACGACCAAGGTTGTTTCGAGTGATTCAGGATCTGTGTTATCCAGTTCATGCAGTTGCAAAAGAATGTCTTCTAGTAAGGCTTCTTCTTTGTTTGCTTGACTGATAAACGTTTTAATTTGTTTATTTCGTTGCGGTTTAGCGGCGAAAGGGCATAGGTTTAAACCGATCACAACCTCTTCAAGCCATGTGGTGACTTGTTCAGTGATGGCATCCGTGGTTGTATTACCGCTAGTTGAGGTATGGGTGTTCGAGCTTGACGACATACAATAAGTTATAGTTTGATGAATGTATGACAAGCATAACAGAGTTAGATTCTCTATGCCCATTGGGGCTTG
>NZ_BJXJ01000012.1 GCF_007990935.1 Vibrio sagamiensis NBRC 104589 | reverse complement strand
GTGCCTGCATCATTGATGGAGACAACCGGACGATCATCATCTGGGTTTGGTCCCGGACCTGTGCCGTCATCCACAATGGTGGCCGTGCCAAAAGCAGGTATATCTTGTGTCGTTGTAGCACCTTTCAAAACAAATGATTCCGTGCCTTCATAAACACTATCCTGGAAGCTTTGAACTAATATAGAGAAGCTGTCATTCCCTAAAGGTATATTTGCTACGAACTCCCCTGCTTCATTAATATTAAGTGTCTGCTGAGATCCATTTTGTAGTAATAATGAAACAACACCACTAGAAAAGTCTACCTCACCAGTAGCTGAAATATCGTTTAATAAAAGCACCACCTGCGTATCTGATTCTGTGATTTGATCAAAGCTTATATCAAATTTAATATCTTCACCTTCTGACACAGATGGCGAGTTTATAGAAACTACAACAGGATTTGTTAAATCTGATGAAAGAAAACCATTGGCATTAAGTTCCGCTATCGCAACAAATTGTGAGTCGGTTAGACTGATAGAGCTGAGGCCTTGGGTAACAAACTCTGTGCCAGCTATTCTCTCTTCTCCAGTTCGTTCAATAGAGCCGCTAGCTTGCAGGCTGGAACCAGTACTAGCTTCACCTGCTGCGGGAGCAGCATCCTCATTTGCCGTCGGGTCTCCGCCTTGCTCAATGGTTTCGATAACATTAGCAATATCATCTGTAATATCTACAGCAGTACCGTCTTGAGAAATTTGCTGTATCCTTGCATTGCTATCTCTGGTAATTATTACTTCCCCTTCAGTAAGACCTGAAGCTTGGTCAACTTCCCTCAAACTTCCGTCTAAACCGATAACAACAATCTTGCCGAATAGTAGTGAGCGTAAGGTTAGTTGTGCCATAATTACCTCGATATTATTGTGCTTCTATCAGCACTTCCTTTGAGACATGCATTGCACTCTAGATCAAATTACTCAAGTTTAAGATTAGAAATAGTATTTGCTCTTAATCTAAAAACTTAATCTGATAAACCATTAAGATTTTGAACATGGTGCTAGCTTTCATTACTCCAATTTTATCTCTTTGAAGAAACCTTACAGCACTATGCTTTCATGCAATAATTTTTTAACCACTCTTCACTTCAAAAGGAAATTTTGCAATTTTTATTCCAATTCTTAATTCTCTCGAACCCTATATTCACAAGTCACTTTCCATGCTTTCCTAATTCCTTTCAAAAGGCAATTACTCTGAAAAGATAAAAAAACAAGCTGTTGTAAAGAAAAACAATGAATCAAGGCTAAGAGAAACCTTTCATTATCAGTCTCATAATGAAAACTATTTCAAACGACAAACAACAGTGCACTACAGCATTTAACGTGAAGTTAAAATCTATAAATTTTCAAAATGAAATTTAAATTAAATTTCATTTTGAAAATAAATTTCTTTAGAAATTTAAATATGCACAATAAAAATCAAATTAAGCAATGTTTCACATATGTGCTAATGTTTTGGTAACAGTATTATTATTTAAGCTTCGGTGGCTAGCTGTAACAAAGTTGATGTGAATTATATGGCGTTCTAATTTAACCAGTTTTGCATGGAGTGCGAGCGTGAGAAACAAACTACTATATTCAACATATTTATCCAGCCTGATAGCCTTGACACCAGCTCAATGCCTGTCTCAAACATTGGAACAAGCTGTAGTATTAACGTTGCAGACTAATACTGACATTAAAGCAGCTTTCAATGAGTTTCAGAGTAGTAAATACCATCATGAAGCTTCAGAAGGCGCTTATCTTCCAAAAGTTTTTCTTGACGCAAGTATTGGGCATGAAGGCTTAAAGTCCTCAAATGATTCTGGTATTGATAAGTCTAGTATGGTCAAAAAAGAAGTGTCGATTACACTTTCTCAATTGATTTGGGATGGAAGTTCTACACTTTATGATATCGATCGAACTGCAGCTGAAGCTGAATCAATTAGATTACAACTTCTTACGGAAGCATCTGATATTGCATTAGAAGTAGCGAAGGTTTATTTAGAAGCTACAGAAGCGTTTGATACCCTAAATCTTTCTGAAAGTAATTTAGCTGTTCACAAACAAATTTATAAAGAAATTCAAAAAAAGGTTTCCTCTGGTTTAGGTTCTGTCGCAGATTTATATCAAGTTGAAGCCCGATTAGCAAAAGCACATGGTAATCTCGCTGCCGCCCAAAATAATCTATACGATTCTCATACACTTTTTACCCATTTAGTCGGTCAAGCTCCATTAGGGCCTATATTCCCTCACGCAGATGATAAATTTATTCCAAATTCACTTGAAGATGCAAACAAATTAGCTCACGATACCCATCCCGTGATTCGTATTGCTAAAGCTGATGTAGACGCAGCAAAATTTCAATATAAATTATCCAAAGGCGTAAACTACCCTACATTATCAGTCGAAGCATCCCAAACCTGGCGCTACGATGCTGGCGGAACTAAAGGCCGTAATGAAGAAACCCTAGCAATGGCAAAGATGCGATATAATTTATATAACGGAGGCTCTGACGCCGCCAATACAAAGCACTTTGCATATCAACTTAATAAAGCAAAAGACCTTAGAGAAAGCACTTACCGTGATGTAGAAGAAAGCCTAATGCTTTCTTGGAGTGCTCTTGATCTGACAGTTCAGCAAAAAGAATTTCTTGCAGACCACGTTGATTCAGCTGCAGAAACTGTTATTGCTTATTCCAAACAGTACAAAATTGGAAAACGAACCATGCTTGATTTACTTAATGCAAAAAATGAGTTATTTGAAGCAAGGAAAGGTTACCTAGATATCAAATATGACGAACAATACGCGAAGTTTCGAGTTATGCATGCAACAGGACAGTTGTTGGATGCATTAAGAATCAATATCCCTGAAGAATGGTTAGAAGAAGTGGAGTACTAAAATGACCAATCACTTAGTAATCATTTTATCATTACTTGTTTTGACAGCTTGCAGTACACATCATATTGTAAATGATAAAGTTAACACCGAATATCCTATTTCACAGCATAGCAGCCAACCAAATCTAAAAGTAGCAATTGGTGAACCTGTTGACGTTTCTAACAAAACAAATAACTCTGAGGTAGAAAACCTTGATAGCAACTTCCACTTCAGTATTAACTCACCTCACACACAGCATGATGAATTCGATTATATTGAGCCTCCCATTACTTCTCAAGTAGCCGATCATCATGATGACGATCATGATGGTGTCATCAATGAACGTGACCTTTGCTTAGAAACGCCGAACGGAGCAGAAGTAGACAATGATGGTTGTAGCAAATATTTTATGACGCCAGCATCTATGGATCTGAGAATCCTATTCGCCAATAACTCAGACGAAATTAACCCTATTTTCTCTGACAACATAATAGAACTTGCTGAATTTTTGAAAGAGTACCCTAATACTAGCCTTGAAATTGAGGGCTACGCCAGCCTGACAGGTAATCCCCAACATAATATTGATTTATCAAAAAGAAGGGCAGAAAACGTACGTCAAGCACTTATCGGCTACGGTATTGATGCTGAGCGCCTTAAAGTAATAGGTTTTGGTAGTGCTAAGCTTTCTACAGAAGGTATTGATGAACGTAGCCACGCCCTGAACAGAAGAGTCGTAGCATCAGTTGTTGGTGAGAAAAATCAAGTACTTCTAGAGTGGACCATCTTTACTACTTTTCCTAAAAGCTAACCTTAGTTGAAATATTTTTATCTATAGATTTAAAAAAGAGCTGATAGGGCTCTTTTTTTATTGGATTATTTTTATATATACTTATCTTTAACTCAGTTTTACACGGTAAAAACTATTTACTCATACCAAGTAACGCATATCTTTATATAAAAGATTATACTTTTGAATTTACTATTATAGTGATACGCTTAGTACGTCATAACAGAGAGAGTGTTACAATGAGTAAACTTACATCAGATATCCAAGCTAACCTTGATCTTTTCATCAGTGAATCACAAGAAAGTCAATTGGTGTGGGGATTAAGAAATGAAGAAGGTTGGCTTTCCTGTGACTCAACTGAATTCGAAAACAGCGAAGTAATGCCCTTCTGGTCAGCTAAAGAAGATGCTCAGGCACATAACGTTGAAGAGTGGGCTGATTTTGAAGTATTAGAAATACCTTTAGATATTTTTGTTGAAGACTGGCTACTGACCCTTGCTGAAGATGGTGTATTGATTGGGGTTAACTGGAATGCTCAACTAGAAGGTAAAGAGCTTGAACCACAAGATCTGGCAAAATTGTATCTAACTTCATAAGTTTAAAGAAACATAAAGGCCACGACATCGATGTGGCCTTTTTAATAATGAAATTACAAAGTCAGTGTTCAACGCTATGTTTATTTTTTGTTTCTAAGACTTTATCGTCTAACAATCCTACTTCTTTATAATACTTTATCGCTCCAGGGTGCAAAGGCGTAGAAAGGCTCCCTGCTATCATATCTTCTTTTTTTAATGGCTTGAGTGCAGGATGGGCGTTTTTAAAATCATCGAAATATTCAAATACAGATCGCACCATGCTATAGACCACATCATCGCTTACTGAACTCGTTGTAATTAGGGTGGATGTAACACCAAAGTTATTAATGTCTTCCGTCATTGATGGGTAAACATTTTTCTTTACCTTACTTGGTATAAAATATGAATGCTCGTCCATTAACTTATTAACTCCTTCTCCTTGAACACTTATAAGTTTGGCTCCACATCCCTCAAGTACAACGTCAATACGATTGCTTGGATGCCCTGTCATTTCTACATAAGCATCAATATAACCGTCGCATAATGCCTGAGATTGTTCTGTTTTCTTTATCTCTTTTACTTCCTTAAATTGCTCTTTACCCCAACCATAGGCATCTAATACCATCTCCACGTCAACACGTTCAACAGTCCCTTCTTCACCAAGATTAATTCTTTTTCCAACCAGATCCTCGATCGAGTTAATGCCTGAATCTTTACCTACAATCAAATTAAAAGATTCTGTATGAAGAGCAAATAAAGTTCGAATGTCTTCAAAAGGTTCCTCACCCTCAAAAATCGAGTCTCCAATGTAAGCATGATGCTTCCAGTCGGATTGCACTAGTGCAAAATCTACTAACCCTTCCCTTAAACGCTTGATATTTTCTATAGAGCCTTTAGATGATTCAACTGAACATCGCACTGAATGCTCACGTCGGTGAGTATTGATTAGCTTACACACTGCAGCGCCTGCGGGATAATAAATACCTGTCACACCACCTGTACCCATTGTGATAAACTCTTTTGCCTGTATAGGTTGGCTCCAAGGCAAGACCAAACCACATGCTGCCAACAAGAAAAACGATTTCAATTCCATGCTACGCTCTCTATTTATTAATCACATATTAATTATATGCAATACTGAGAGCTTTAAGCATAAATATCCTCAATATACTGTTTCTAAATAAGCAATCTTAATATTGAATCAAAACCTTCGAATTCACATAGATTTAAATAATGTCTTATAGGGAGTAAAGATTAGGAAAAAGAAGTGTTTAAAAAGTGCCTGAGGAAGCAAGAATGATTTCTCCAGGCACATATGATTTTTTGATTAACAGTAATTGATAATATATTTAACTCTGCTTTTCTATTAGTGATTGCATAACTGAATGTTTGTTATTTAAATATTCATCAAGACCCGCTTTTCTTAAGTCACAAGCAGGACACTCACCACACCCATCACCAATGACTCCGTTATAGCACGTTAAGGTATGATCTCGAATCACCTGCAATGAGTTGTATTGATCAGCTAAAGCCCATGTTTCAGCTTTAGTCAGCCACATAAGTGGAGTTTTGATTTCAAATTGACGGTCCATCCCTTTAATTAATGCAGAATTCATTGTTTTGACAAAATCATCTCTACAATCTGGATAACCACTAAAATCAGTTTCACAAACGCCAGTTATTACCGCCTCCGCACCTATTTGATAAGCGTAAATACCAGTTAGGGTTAAAAATAGAATATTACGGCCTGGAACAAATGAATTAGGTAAGCCATTTTCTTGAAGATCATGAGATACTGGAATGTCTTCTCTAGTCAACGAACTTATTGCTAATTCATTTAAAAGCTCTACATTCATGACTTTGTGTGCTGTAATACCTAATTCAGTCGCAAGTTTTTTTGCAACTTCAATTTCAAGCCTGTGTCTTTGTCCATAATCAAATGTTATTGCATGTACTTCATCAAATTCCTTCAAAGCCTGAACTAAACATGTTGTGGAATCCTGTCCACCACTAAAAACAACAACGGCTTTTTTCATTTGCTTCTCCTAGCCTAAGCAATATTTAAATATTTATGAGTTTGAATTGATAAACGCCAATTACGCTCAATACAAGTATCAATGCATAACTTTGTTGCACGCGATTTTTGACTAATGGGCTGTAAGGCAATAACTGGCTGCGATGTTAAATTTGCAGAAGATAAAAGGTGGTCTAACTGTTCAATATCTTTTTGAGTACCAACGGGGTGTTTAATTTCATTGGCTCGTCTTAACGCACTGCGCAAAACAGGTAGCTTTCCTTTCATTGCTATTTTAGGTGATAATGTAACCCACGAATTCTCAGAAGCAACAACTTCAGATGTACCACTTGTCTCAATTTGGCATTGGCAACCTAATTCTTCAAACGCATGAGTGAGAGAACGTAAATCATAAATGCAAGGTTCTCCACCTGTAATAACAATATGTTGCGCATTAAATCCTTGTTTTTTATACTCAGCAATTATTTCATCAGAAGTAACATGACACCACGTTGGTGAATCTTCTTTTTTTAGTAAAATATCACCGATTCTCACTTTATCAGCTTCTTCTGCAAACCACGTTTGCTTCGTATCACACCAAGAACAACCAACTGGGCATTCTTGTAATCGAATAAAAACCGCAGGCACTCCAGTAAATACCCCCTCTCCTTGGATGGTCTCAAACATCTCGTTTAACTTATACAATGTAGAACTCACTTGCTTATAAAACATCGAGACCAGACATTAATAGAGTGTAGCCATAAGGTCAATTCAAACACAGTATTAAATTAGAGAAATACACTCTAGAGGCTAAGGCTTTTGTCTTAATTTATAAACGCCTATTTATATAGTATCTCAATACCTTCGTGACACTTCCTAAAAATAAAAAAACCGAGTGACGAAGTCACTCGGTTTAACTAGAGATGAAATAGTATTAAAGTTGTGCTTTCGCTACACCATCTACCACTTCAACATTTTGTTTTATAGTGCTATCTAAATCTGTTGGATACCATACTTCTACCCAGATTGAATCAGAATGATTAGGTAACATAATAACACTTTCAAAAGTCTGACCTGACTGAACTGGTGTTCTGATAACTTGAGAATTGTAATCAACTACACCTTCTCTTTTGTCAGTGTACACACTTAAAAAACCGCGATTTAGTTGATTACTGGCTACCGTTAACTCAATCGCCACTTCTGACTCAGAAGAAAAGTCAAAGTCTTCAGGAACAACTAAGTTTTCAGTAATACCACTCGTGACTCCAGTTTCAACAATGACAGGCTCTTCCTGATTACTCACTGGTGGTGAAACAGTGCTTGAGCCTGAATCATCTCCGCCACAACCAAAGAGGAAAAGAACCGCCACGCTACTGAATATTAATTTACATGCTTTCATAAATCCTCCTAATTAATCACTGGTTGTCCAAGTTAGGCTTGACTCTGGATTGAGATACCAAGTCGGTTTCGAAACACCACCGGAAACAGCCCACTCAGCGAAATCAGGATAAGCGATACTCACGTCAATATACTCAGAAGGATGATTCCAAGTTGACGGAATTATGATACCCCAAGGTAAATTACCATCTGTACGGTAGTATTTAGAAGTTGAAGGATCTGAACGGTCATCTTCTTGATCATAAAAAGTAGATACCAGCGTGCCTCGAGACGTCGGTGGGAAATCAGCCGTATGAATTTCTAAATCTTTACCCGGCTGTACCGTGAAGACATCTCCATGATAAGAACCACCCGATGCGAAAATAAACGGATCATAGCCCGATAAAGGAAGTAAAGAGGCTAATGTTGGTTCAGAGCCACTGTTAAATGGTAATGAAACACTGAATGTCATCTGAGAGGATTCAAGAGATGGATTACAAGATGGATTAGTACGGTGGAAAATACATTCACCATGAATCGGGATATCATTCAGAAGATTTGCCGAAGCAACCACAACGAGATCACCACCTGGGGAAGGAATCGACTTGTCTTCTCCTGTAAATGGTGAAATACCATTTCTTAACATACCGTTTTTAGTAACACGTGACAATTGAAGGTTAACATCGCTTTCAGAGAAACCACCTAATTTCCATGCCAAACCATTACTGTAAGATGCACCATAGGCAGTGATTGTACCCTCAATGTCAAATCGCAACACATTACCATCTTTACTAACCACTTTGGCACGGTAATAAGTAACAACATCATTTAAATCAAAGTCACCCATTTCTGGCCAGTTATCTTCAAACGCGGCAGTGTAGTAATCCGAGGTTTGAATAGTTGTTCCTGGGTCAACTACATCGAATACGTGATCCTCAACTTCACCATCTCCAGCATAACCTGTACTTGGTAAGTTAGGAGATGACGACAGTCTGAAACGGGTTTGTACATTCCCGACAATGGCATCATCACCAACACGAACCGAAATAACATTAGCACCAGAAGTTACGTTGTAATTTTTAAGAATTTGCTCATCTGCCTCAAATGTACCATTCATGTCCCAGTCAGCCCAAGCATGGAGTAAACCATCGCCCACTACTTGAACATTTATTAAAGCATCAAGACCAATTTCAAAGTTAGTTAATGGTGTAACACCATCGTCATCGTTACCATCAACGTCGAAATCATCTCCTGTAGAGGTAGGATTAGGCTGTCCATCCGGATCAGCATCAACCGTGCTACCTAAGTAAAGAGAGCTACTAATGGCATGTTGAGGGCCATCATCGGCCAATAGAGTCTTATAGCCTACTGGTGCATCACCATAGTCAAAGTTGTTGTTTGATGTTGTAGGGTTATCAAAACCTGCTAAATCCCAGTTACCATCAAAGGCTGAGAAAATTGGATTAGGAAGGTAGGAACCTGGAGCAGTAACTGTTTCAAACTGTAATGTAACAATGGAGGTGTTTTTATAAACCAGTTTAACGGCACCGGATGTATCAGCTTCATTGAAATTGGTTCCCGGACCAGTGAACAAAACAGATGTACCGTCAGGACTTTCCTGTGCCGTCAGACTAGCTGCACCACTACCAAGTTGGTAGCTATAAAAGCCTTCACTTTTAAAAACTCTGACTTGCTCAGACTGGACCGGTTCACCATCTATGTCATAACCAATAAACTCAAATTCTGGTATGATGTACGGAACAGAAAATGTTCCAGATAATCCATCTGTACCGTCAAAAAATTCAAACGTATAAATCAAACCAGCAGAACCCGGTGAATTTGTTTCATACAAAAAACCAATATCACCAAGCGGCTGTGCACCGGTAGTTTGTTTATAATTGGGAGCATGCCACTTAAATGTTGCATCGCCAAAAACACTACTGGTTACTTTAGCATCTATTGTTTTTCCATTATGGGTCCCAACCCCAGTAAAATGCATGTCTGCACCTGTGAATGAAGGCCCAGCCCAAGTATTAGTATTTGTTGCTTCAAGGTGATTCGAGAAATCTAAATCTACCACACCTGAAGCATAGGTATTAGCGCCGGCCAAGCTAAGTAAACACAGTAATGCCAGCTTTTTTTTAGCTATCATAACTTATCTCTTTTGTGGTTAACGTTTTGAAAGAATTTATAAAAAGTTTGCGAGAGCTATTAAAATTTTTATGCTCTTCGCCGCACAAATTAAATAAGCAAGATCAAGGCCAACGAAATAGAGTTTATTTTTATCTAAGAAAAACAAAAAATTTCATGATCTTAAAAGTTAAGTCCATCTTCAGTTTGATTCGTCGATGTAAATTTACTTTCCATTCTCTCTTTTTAATTCTCAAAATGAGATTTCTACTCTTGTGATAATATGTTATTAACTACAAAGTTGATCATAAGAAAGTTAGACGTCTGTGCAATTATTATAAAGCTGCTCAGGGTGAAATTATTCTTAAGTTCGGAAAGAATACAGTAACAAGGATTCTTGGAGCTAGATAAAGACTTTAACTAAAGCATTTGTTATATAAAGAGTTTTTCCAGAAAAATGAATGTTAAAATTAAATGCAAATACTATATTCAAATAATCGATACTCTAGATATTTTTATCTTTCTTACTCGCAAGCAACATTAGAACACACATTAAAATCGGGTAATGGATAATGAATAAGAATTCTGACCAAAAACGACTAAATGTAAGTAGTGACTTTAAATAGAAAAGAAAGTAGCTAGTCCCAACAAGTAAAATAATAGAGAATATCATTTTCCTAAAGTTTAATTGAAGATGTTTTCCTCTAAAAAATATTCTTAACAAAGCTGCTGATAAAAAGATTCCCAGCCAAACTTTAAAGGCAGGTATTGGCCAAATCATTGTGAAGATCAAAGTAGTTCCAGCTAAAAGGAACCATACTTTTTGAGAGATTAACAGCGTATCTACATTTAAATTTGTATTTTCATCCAAGCGATATATATGCCAAGCAATCAAACTTCCTAAAAGAGCACTCACTACAATATCCGAAATAAAAAGGGTTGCCAAAAAGAACTTACTTGCCATGACTAAAAAAGTGACAAGAGCAGCTAACCAAGTGTATCGATTGTTACCAAAATTGCCTGCTTTTTTAAACAATAGAACTAATATACAAAACCATATTGTTGTGGTTAAACTTGGCATGCTATAGCCAGAACTATGAAATAGTTCTGCCACTGGGATGTAAACGTGTGGTCGTGGTAAGACAAAAGTTTGTTGAGCAAATAATACTATAACTGAGCTGATTGAAATCGCGAAAAATACTCGATGAGCAAAAGACTGACCAAATCGCCAAATAAGAAAAGGAAACAAAAACAATTTTGCTGTTGGGCCAGCAAGACTCATTAAGCCTATTGCAGTTAAAACAACCAGATCACGACTGCTTACTGATAATGAATTAGACCAATTCTGAAAACTACTCAGCCACTTTAGCTCTGCTTGCCTAGTTTTAGATGTAGAATTGATCATGTTTTTAGTAAAAGACAAATGACTTTCAGTCGCTTGGTTAAACATCTCCTTTATTTCGTTCCATTCAGCTGGGAAACGATATTCATGAACATTTAACTCGTAAGGGTTAACTAACATTGCAGAAGCAGTATATGTACCATACTCTGGAGCAAACCAAGTTGGGAATTCATACCCTCCAAAATGGTTTGTCGTATAAAAAGCAACGATGTCAGCTTCTGGTATACAATCATAAAATGCGATATTCTTTATTGTACCGAGCATCTTACCCGCGGAAACAACAATACCCGTTTCTTCCCATGTCTGCCTTTCGACTGCCGAAATATTTTTTTCTTGCCCCTCGAGGTGGCCACCGGGCACTGAGAGAGTGTTTGTCATCACTTCATGCGTTAAAACAAGCTTGTTATCTGCACGGATAATACAGTTTACCGCATCAATTTTTTCTTGAGCGGATGAATGATTAGCCAAAACAATACAGAGGGTAAGCAAAGCCGTAAATATTATATAAATGAACTGTCTTAACACTAGTTAAACCTTAAAATATTCGAAAAGCAATGACATCTAGGTAAACCTACGAATACAGTATTTTTTATTGGATTAAATACTGCAGTAGTTGATTTTAGGGCTCTTATTACTTCTAAAATCTTGTTGTTACTTTTATAAGTAATAGTTTAAATTTAGTATACTTTCTTCTTAAATACATAAAGTTCAATTTCTGATGCTTGTACAAGAGCCCGCTCAACATGATGAGGTTTTGAATGGGCTATTTAAATAATTGTTTGAGGAACAACTTTGCTCCTCATACTGCTTAAAAGCATAAATTTACAGGTTTAATTCTTAACTTGTTGCCTTTACTCAAGTAACTCATAAGGAGTCTTTAAACGAGGTTAGTTGGCTATTGCTAAGTTTTACTTCAAACTGGTTTCCTTAACCAATGGATATGATGCACAAAACCATGCTCTCGATAAAATGAAACTGCCGTTTGATTAAAATGCCAAACTTCAACGAAAGTCTGTTTTACACCATAATCAATAAAAGTAGATTCTATTTTTCTGATAAGATCTTTTGCAATCCCCATTTTTCGGAACGAAGGTGCCACATACAGTTCATCGATACTGCCCATCATCATAGGTTTGCTTACGGTAGAGATGAGTTCACAAAAATGCCCAGTAATAAAACCTACTATTTTTTTCTTCATTACCGCTTTATACACTAGACACTCAGGGTTATCGAAATACCGAGCTATGCTTTTTTCTTGCTCTATATCTTCAGGTGTTTTAAACAACTCTGGCTCTTTTACGTGATGCTCTTGGTGCAAATCAAACATCATTTCATTCAGAGTATCCAAATCACTTATCTGTGCCGGCGTAATACTAAATTCAGGTATCATAAAAATCCAAATTAAAAGTGTATTTATACTTAGGTAGTATAAAATCAATCATGTATATAAGTCATTGATAATTATTAACTCAACGCACCGACAAGTTGTTAAATCAACAAGACGTTAACTTTATCCTTAAAAAAACCACCCGTGTCAACTCCATGGCAGCTAAGCGTCAAGAGTGGTCAAAATAAAAGTCTAAAAAACAAACATAAAAATGAAATATACCTTCCCCCCTCAAAATTATGAAAAAAAATATATTATTTATCAACCACTTAAAAATAAATCAATAATCTTTAACTTTTAACTCAATCCTGAAACAAATAACATAGACCTGACATTTATTGACTTACTCCAACTCTTTTTGAAACATTTAATCTGAAAGCTTACTCCAAAGTCCAAAGGACCATTAGCTTTGAAATTTATTGGCTATAAACCCCTCGGAATAAATACCACACCTTCCATTAACCTTCTTGCACTCCGGCTCATTGTGACTTTTTCAACTACCCACTTATCGCCTTTTTGAATCACCTCAGCTCCAACAGTCAAACTTCCAGAGGGATGGCCAAAAGTAATCGGTCCCTGATGATCACCATTGAAAACTTGATGCACTATGGTGCCTGGTACACGTGCAGCAGAAGCAATCGCAACAGCTGCAGTTCCCATCATAGCGTGATGAAGCTTTCCCATAGAAAGAGCACGTGCATTAAAATTTATCTCATGTTTCTCAAACCATTTTCCACAAGACGAACGATAAGCTTTAGGTTTAGAAACCAATACAAGCTTTGGAGTATGTTGACGTACTTGAGCCTCTTCAAGCGATGAAATCAGCCCCATTTTGATCGCACCATACGCGCGAATCAACTCAAGTTTTTCCAAGGCGGACTCATCCCTATTAATATCATCTTGTAATTCTGTTCCTTCATAACCCACCGCACTCGCCTCGATAAAAATAGTAGGGATGCCTGAAGAAATAAAAGTAGCATTAAAATGTCCAACATTAGACACAATAAGTTCGTCGACAATATGGCCTGTCGGAAAAATTCCACTTTCGTTGACGGTAGGCGACATGAAATCTATTGGAATTTCGGCAGATGGAAACGTCACTCCATCTAATTGGAAATTACCACTTTCTTGCACGTGTCGATCAACAACGGGAACATGCACAACAATGGTTTTATTGATATTAGCTTGCCATACTCGGACTTTTACAACACCATTCAATGGTATCCTTTCTTTAGAAATAAGTCCTGAATGCAAAGCAAAGGGACCGACTGCAGCAGAAAGATTGCCACAATTACCACTCCAATCCACTAAAGGTTCATTGATAGAAACTTGGCCAAAGAGATAGTCTATATCGTGATCCACACTGTTACTTTTTGAAATGATCACGACTTTACTTGTGCTCGATGTAGCACCACCCATACCATCAATCTGCTTACCATAATGATCAGGGCTGCCAATCACCCTTCTTAAAAGTCTGTCTCTATACTCTCCGGCAACCTGCGCCTCTTTGGGTAAATCACATAAGCGAAAAAATACTCCTTTACTTGTCCCACCTCGCATATAAGTCGCTGGAATGGCGCATTGATCATTTATTGTACTCTTCATCTCATTCACCTTAGTCGTGAGCCAAAAAATCTTGAGCAAAACGCTGTAATACACCACCTGATTTATAGACTAGTACTTCATCTTCTGTATCCAACCTGCAAATGACGGGAATGTCTATGACTTCATGACTTGTTCGAGTTATTCTCAAGGTTAATTTGGCTTTGGGGGTAATATCACCAATAACGTCATATTGCTCACTCCCCTCTAAGCCCAATACTAAGCGATCAGTACCTGCATAAAACTGTAAAGGTAAGACTCCCATTCCAACTAAATTCGTTCGATGGATCCTTTCAAAACCTTCAGCGACAATCGCTTCCACTCCCGCTAACCGAACGCCTTTAGCTGCCCAGTCTCTCGACGAACCTTGACCGTAATCCGCTCCAGCAATAATGATAAGAGGCTGCTGTCGTTCCATATAAGTTTCAATCGCTTCCCACATCCTCATCACTTTGCCATCAGGTTCCACGCGGGCTAAAGAACCTTGGACAGGCTTTCCATCTTGCTTGATCATTTCATTGAATAGCTTAGGGTTTGCGAAAGTAGCCCGCTGTGCCGTTAAATGGTCTCCTCGATGTGTTGCATAAGAGTTAAAGTCTTCTTCAGGCACCTCCATTCGAGTAAGATACTCACCAGCAGCACTGCTTGCTAATATTGCGTTAGATGGGGATAAATGATCAGTGGTGATGTTATCGCCTAGTATGGCCAATGGGCGCATGCCAGTGAGCTCTCTTGGCTTTGATAAGGCTCCTTCCCAATAAGGGGGACGCCGAATATAAGTACTCTTTGGGCGCCACTGGTAAAGTGGAGGGCTAAGTTTGTCCTGCTCTGAAAGTTTAAACATCTGAATATACACTTGATTAAACTGTTCAGGCTTAACAAATTGGTCCACGACGGCGTCAATTTCTGCATCTGTTGGCCACAATTCACTGAGATAAATCGGCTTCCCAGCTTTATCAACCCCTAAAGGATCACGTTCTATATCAAAACGAATCGTCCCTGCTAATGCATAGGCCACAACTAATGGTGGGGAGGCTAAAAAGGCTTGTTTGGCGTAAGGGTGAATTCGACCATCGAAATTACGGTTACCTGATAATACCGCTGTTGTGTATAAGTCCCGCCGAATCACTTCTTGTTGGATATCGTCATCTAACGCGCCACTCATTCCATTACATGTCGTACATGCATAAGCAACGATACCAAAACCTAATTGTTCAAGTTCTGTTAATAGACCAGCTTCTTCTAAGTATAATCGAGCGACTTTAGATCCGGGTGCAAATGAGGACTTGACCCAAGGTTTTCGGTTCAATCCCAATTGGTTCGCTTTTTGTGCTAAAAGCCCCGCTGCAACCACGTTTCTGGGATTACTTGTATTCGTACAGGAGGTAATCGCTGCAATGATCACTGCACCATCTGGTAATTCACCTTCTCGCAACTCCCAATCGCCGGCAATCCCTCTTTGAGTCAACTCTGTCGTTGGCAGACGACGATGAGGATTGGATGGGCCAGCCATATTCCGTTCTACACTCGATAAATCAAAATGTAATAGTCGCTCATATACAACATTTTCCAGCGCATCAGCCCACAGGCCCGTTTGCTTGGCATAGCTCTCAACTAGGGCAACTTGCTCTGCATCTCGACCAGTAAGTCTTAAATATTCAATCGTTTGCTCATCGATGAAAAACATTCCAGCTGTTGCGCCATATTCTGGTGTCATATTCGAAATGGTTGCACGATCACCAATGGTTAAAGAGCGGGCACCTTCACCAAAAAACTCTAAATAGGAAGACACTACACCCTCTTGACGCAGAAACTCAGTGATCGCTAAAACAATGTCGGTTGCAGTAATGCCTGGCTGACGCTTACCCTCCAGTTTTACCCCAACAATATCGGGTAACCTCATCATAGATGGGCGACCAAGCATCACGGTTTCTGCTTCAAGCCCTCCAACTCCTATGGCTAATACTCCCAAAGCATCGACATGCGGTGTATGGCTGTCCGTACCTACACAAGTATCCGGATAAGCAATTCCATCTTTCACTTGTACTACTGGAGACATCTTTTCCAAGTTAATTTGGTGCATGATGCCATTACCTGCCGGTATCACACTGACATTTTCAAAAGCACGCTTACACCACTCTATAAAATGAAACCTATCCTCGTTGCGGCGTTC
Source organism: Vibrio sagamiensis NBRC 104589 (assembly GCF_007990935.1). Classification (GTDB taxonomy): domain Bacteria; phylum Pseudomonadota; class Gammaproteobacteria; order Enterobacterales; family Vibrionaceae; genus Vibrio; species Vibrio sagamiensis. The sequence continues at coordinate 99,414 of NZ_BJXJ01000012.1, read as the reverse complement.
TTCTATAGCCCTGTTTTTTTCAAATGCATCCGCTTCAAAACCCGCGTGCTCAACGGCTAATGAGTGATCAACGATCAACTGAGTTTCAACGACAGGGTTCACTCTAGAGGGATCGCCTCCCTGCTCTGCAATGGCATCTCTTAAGCCAGCTAAATCAACTAATGCGGTCTGTCCTAAAATGTCATGACACACCACTCGGGCAGGATACCATGGAAAATCGAGGTCGCTCTTACGTTCAATTAATTGCTCGAGACTGTCGTGTAAGACATTTGGATGACAGCGTCGTACTAACTGTTCGGCTAAGACTCGTGCTGTGTAAGGCATTTGCTCATAAGAGCCCGCCTTAATGGCATTCACGGCTTCACGAGCATCAAAGTATTCTAACGAGGTTCCGGGTAGGCGTTTACGATATTGAGAGTTTATACGGCAGGTCTGGTTCATTATACGGCTTCCATTCTGTCTTTCACTACCTCTTGAGTAGGACGCGCTGCATGTTATTACCGAGTAGTCCAGTATTGGAGTTACTTGGGGATAAAACGTTTATGAAAAGTAACGCCTTTTCAGTCATACCGAAAAGGCGTCAGTTCTAGCGCTGGTCAATAGGTACCCAATCTTGATGTTCAGGCCCTGTATAATCAGCACTTGGTCTAATAATCCGATTATTAGCTCGCTGCTCGAATACATGCGCAGCCCAACCCGTTAAGCGACTCATGACAAAGATTGGAGTAAATAATTTAGTTGGAATGTCCATAAAGTGATAAGCAGAAGCATGGAAAAAGTCCGCATTACAAAACAGCCCTTTTTCACGCTTCATTACTGACTCAACACGTTCAGATACCGCATAAAGAGATGTATCACCAACTTCTTTGGACAGGGCTTCAGACCAAGATTTGATCAAAGCGTTCCTCGGATCACTTTCGCGATAAATAGCATGACCAAACCCCATAATTTTATCTTTACTATCAAGCATTTGCATAATTATTGCTTCTGCTTCATCGGGTGTCTGCCAATCTTGTATCATTTCCATCGCAGCTTCATTTGCTCCACCGTGTAATGGGCCACGAAGAGTCCCAATTGCAGCGGTTATACATGAATGAATATCAGATAATGTTGAAGCACATACTCTGGCTGCAAAAGTTGATGCATTAAACTCATGTTCCGCATATAAAATCAGTGAACAGTGCATGACTTTTTTGTGGGTTTCAGTCGGAGATTTATCTGTCAGTAACTTTAAGAAGTATCCACCAAGGCTGTCTTCCGTTCTGTCACGAGTTTTTATTCTTAACCCGTGATGACTGAAACGGTACCAGTAACAAATAATGGCAGGAAATAACGCAAGCATTCTTTCTGTGGCATGAAGCTGCTGCTCAAAACTTTCTTCTTGTTCTAAGTTCCCCAAAATAGAGCACCCTGTTCGCATTACATCCATAGGATGGGCATCGGCAGGAATTAACTCTAGCGCTTCTTTTAGTACCCCTGGTAATCCTCTGAGCGAAATCAAATGCGTTTTGTAGGCATCGAGTTCTTGTCTATTTGGTAAGTGACCACGTAACAAAAGATGAGCAACTTCTTCAAATTCAGCGTGAGTGGCTAAGTCGGTAATATCATAGCCACGGTAAGTCAGACCGGTGCCAGTTTTACCAACTGTGCATAACGACGTGACGCCTGCACTTTGACCACGCAATCCAGCACCACCTAATTCCGTTTTTGTATCAATGCATTGAGACATTCTGAACTCCTTTTATGCCCGACCTACCTTCGTGTATTATTTCATAGCATTCCAGTTTCAGGGCCGTTTTAGTTTAGTTTCTATCTTTTGTAATCTTGGCTATGAATGGCAAGTTTATTCTTTTTGCTGTGAAAATAATTCATCAAGCTTGTTCTCAAACTGGTGATAACCAAGGTATTCATACAGCTCTTCACGTGTCTGCATCGACGGTAGTAACGCTTCTTGATTGCCGACTTTAATGAGGTGGGAATAGACCATTTCTGCTGCTTTGTTCATCGCTCGAAAAGCACTTAATGGATATAAGACCATATCAACACCTGAACCAGCTAGCTCTTCACGATCAAATAATGGGGTTTGACCAAATTCAGTAATATTAGCCAAGATTGGCACAGGCTTGCCGATGGCTTGTTTTAGAGAGTTCGAAAAATATTCGTATTGATGAAGCTGATTGACAGCTTCAGGAAAGATCATGTCGGCACCGGCTTCAATGCAAGCAATAGCTCGATCCACTGCTTTATCGATACCTTCTACTGCAAACGCATCTGTTCTGGCCATCACAACAAAATCATCATCACGACGTGCATCAACTGCTGCTTTAATCCTATCAACCATTTCTTGTTGGCTAACAATGGCTTTATTAGGACGGTGACCACATCTTTTTTGTGCGACTTGGTCTTCTATGTGTACAGCCGCAACCCCCGCTTTTTCCATCGATTTAATCGTTCTCGCAATACTAAAAGCACCGCCAAAACCCGTATCAATATCAACCAATAATGGTAAATCACATGAGTTTGTGATCCGTTCAGCATCAACCAGTACGTCATTTAATGTCGTTATCCCCAAGTCTGGAAGACCGTAGGAGGCATTGGCGACACCACCTCCGGATAGGTAAATCGCTTGGTGTCCCAGCTGTTTAGCCATCATGGCACAATAAGGGTTAATTGCCCCTACAATAGGCAATGGCGAGTTGCTTTTAAGTGCGAGCCTGAAACGCGCCCCTGAGGTTAAGCTCATAGCAATATCCTTTTGTTATCTTTTATTTGATGCTTACTTTATGCCGTTCTTTTAATGCTCCTTTTGACATCAGTATGCCACTTTGCTAATCCCCTTTAACTTAGCGCTTAGTTATTCTTACGCTTCATTACAAAATAATTAGAGGTTAATGCTTCTCAAGAGAACAACAAACAATCAGTAAACAAAGTATTAAAAGTAGCGCATCATTGCATTAACAATCAAGATTTGCTGTAGACAATTTTAGTACTGGATAATGTTACTTGGGTTATTTACATTAGTTTTAGCTTCAAAGTGAGCTAAACAACATAATTGGAGTTTAGAAAAGTAACCTTTGGCATTTACATCTGACAGATAAAGAAACCAACAATCTTTTAAAAAACCATAATGCCTTATTAACCAGCACTATTCCCATTATATCTCTAATGGCCCAACCCAACATACTTAAGCCTCTGATGTACATTCTGTTGGCCTCCTTGAAAGTGATTGAAAGACTACTTAATTTTATTAGTGCTTAACTACATGAGAGGTTCACATTTGTAATTTTTTGATAAGAATTTATTTATCATATTTTGAGACTCATTTTGTCTAATTAGGGCGATATCGTCACTTTTTACTGAGTTTAAAAAAATAATGAAGTAATTAAACCTTCTATCTTCGATAAGCGGGGAATTGCTGCCTCTTGTATCACTTCCTTTGATTTAACCGAAGTCAACGGAAACTCTGTGATTTGTAGCTAAAACATGAAAAAAGGAAGGTTAAAACTATTTATGATAACGGGGAACAACCTGACCACTGCCTAACTGATAGGTTCTTTATGACGTTATTTACTTTAGAAAATATTGGCAGTAATCAAGCACTAGGAAAAAGTTAAAAAAGGCGAGGTATCCTCGCCTTTATTTGTCATTGATATAATTATTTTTACAAGGTAATTGTTACCTTACAAAACATTAAGCAAGTATACGGCCATTTAGGTTAGCCGTTTCTGATGCTGTAGCCCTGAAAGTCGCCATAAGCCCAGCGACAAGACTTTCTAATGAGGCAAGGTTGTCGTTATTACGTTGTTGCGCAGACTGTGCTCTTGTTGCTTCGATGTCTGCGTCTTTCATATCAGCTTGTGAAGCTGTACTATTTGCAGTCATCGAGGCACTCATTATTTGACCCGTACCATCAGTGCTCGCCTTGATTATTTGCTGTCTAGAGGACGCAGCTTCAAACTGTCGACCGTGAAGATGTGTATCGGCCTTGATCGCACTCATCTGATCATTGATGCCTTTGGCTTCCTGACGTAGATCAGTACGTATCTTTTTTGCCCCCTCAATACCTTTGATGCCTTTAATTTCGTCCATTTTTGCATCCAGTTGAGCTTGTTGACCTTTTAATGATTGATTACCAACAATTTCATTTTTTAGACTTTTACCCGATTGTCTGGCACTCCACACCCCAAGTGAAGTAGAAGCAAGAGTCATAAAGCCCTGCGCTACAGCAAAAATTGTTTGAACTGTTGCTTGCTTCCTTAGTTCATCACGGCTGTCCTCTAAACTATTTATATGCAATTGCAACGCATCTTGACGTTCATTTGACTCTCTTTGTCGGCTTATATTAGCAATAGTGATCATTATAACAAGAATATCAAAAAAAATATTTTTGGCTGAGTCTTGATTATTGATCGCTGCGTCACCATTTATTGTGCCATCACTCAATTTCATGAAATTAGATAAGGTTGGACTAACATCTTCGATAGTTTTGATGGCAATCTTAGCTTGCATTGCATCATTAAATGATGATGATGATTTCGGTTGGTCAAGTTCAGCAGTAGTACGCTCAAATACTTTAGCATGCAGTGAACTTTGAAGGTTTAACTGCCCAGCTTCAACTGGTGTTCTGTTGATTCCGGCCACTTTATTAGTATCAACAGCATTTGAATCAGCAATAACTTTTTCTAGATCAGGAATAGCTTTAGTATCAATATTATTTATCATAGTATTTTCCCCATTAAATAACTTACCAACTAGCATTTAATGTATTTAGCTTTAGATATAATTTTGGTTGAGTTTATTTAGAGACTCGACATTAGAGTTCATCGTTCTCATCATATTGCTGATTAGCTCACTATTTCTTTCTGTTGTCTTAATCAGTTCATCTCTAAGATTTTCTAGAGTAGCATCTAATCCAGCCAATTTTGCTTTAAACTCTGCAATGTCAGCTTCCATGTAATTCATTTGTATCTGCTTTGCATAGTGAGTAATGTCTGTTATTCCTTTACTTGTATCTAAGGCTAAACTAGAGCCACTCGCAACATAATTTGTCGCATGTGAAGTCACAGCTATACTTTTCGCCCCAACACTTTCAAGACTGGTGATCAGGTTTGTCAGTTTGGAACCAGCAGTCGTCAGCATATCAACTCCAAGTTTGGAGCCAAGATTAGTCATGAGTTTAGCTGCACTTCCACCTCCAGTAATTAATACGCTAGCCACTGCACATGTAACACCGACAACAGTTAGTGCAGTGTTAAGTCCATTGAACGCATCTTCACCGAAAGTACTTACGAATGCATCTTTAACCACAGGTAAATTGATAACTTTTTGAGTCAGTTCAACAAAACCACCAACAGCCATCGCCGCACCTGCTGCAATCGCAATCAAACCAACACCTGTAGCTGCTAGAGCTACTCCAACAACCAACGAGGCAGCCGCACCCAACCAACCTAACACACTTGAAGCTTTGCCAACTTGCTTTGCTTCTAATGCAGCTTTTTCAGCTTCTTTAATTTTTTTCTGGTTCTCAACCATATCATCTTCATAAGTGGATTTGGTTGCATTAAGCTTGTCGACAGTCAGATCTCTTTGAAGATTTCCTATCTTATTAAGCAAAAGAGTAAAGGCTAATTCAAAGTTTACCGCTTTACTTTTACCAGATAAAAGACTATCCACTGAGTCAAGAATATGACTGGTAAATAGTTTTACGTTATTGTCCTGCGTATTAGCAATCTTTTGTGCTCTCTCCATTTCTTGAGATGTTACTTCAGGAAAAGCAATTGCCTTATTGACCATTTCAGCATTAGGTTTATTTAGTTGAACACGATCATTTGATAAAGGCTGTGGAGAAAACGTTTTTGATTGAAATTCATCGATTACAGCCGATGAATTTCCTTCCGAATTAGACACACTCTCTGATGAGTCTAAACCATAGTTAACAGATGGTAATATCTGTGCACGGTTGAATGTTGTAATTGAAGTCATATTCTAATTACCCCTTCCTTTTTTTCACCGCTTCTAACATGATGCCTGCTCTTTTGTGTAAGTCTGCATATTCAGACTTATTTGCAGACACCTCCTTCGCGCCGTAAAAACCATTTTCAGCTTCTGCCAGTTGCCCAAGTTGTAGATAGCATTCAGCAGCATGGAAAGCAGGTCGTGGATCATTTGTATCCACCAGCGCGGCAATACTAAAAGCATTAATTGCTTCTAGGTATTTACCCAACTCCTGTTGAGCTGCACCAAGTCCGATCAAGAATCGAGCCTGATAGTGGTCTAGAACACTCAACAGTTGAAAAATCTCTTCTGCTTGATTTATTTTTCCAGATTGAAAAAAGTTATACGCCTGTGAATATATATATTCAATAGTCTCTGGAGAGACATCATGAAGCATTCCCAATGTTCCTCCTTCTTCAAAGAAAGAAATTAGTTCTTCTGTTTGATCTTGCGTTTGTTCATTAATATTATTTTTTTCACTCATTACAATTAACCTTAGTAAGAACGGAGGATATCAGTCAAAACACTATTAAATTTTTGCACAATTTGGTTCATAGCTTGAATTGTTGCATTATAGTCACTATTTATTTTGCTAAACTCTTCCGTTTTTAGCTGTACGTCTGTATTAACGATTTTTGCCCTATCGCTGATTGCCGTTGAAAGATTGCTGAGCTTATTCCCGTTATCTTCAGTATCTTCATAAATGCCAGAGTTCGGTTCCAAGCCCTGCATCTCCAAAAACTCCTTGTGAGTTGTTATCGGTGGATTTTGGCTATTTAAAAATTCAAACTCAGGTGATTTTAGATATTCTTCCATAGACTCATAGCCAAAATCACCTGGTTTAAACTTCTCATCAATATTATATTTACCGTCACCACTTTGAGCAGTATGAATTGTAGACTGAACGAAATTAAATAAATTAAGTATTATAGTAAGCCGTTCGAGCTCCTTCTTAATATCATCTCTTTGATCGGACTGGCTATCCTTCAATTGGCCTAGCGCAAACAATATCTGATCGTCTAGACGATCTCCCATACTAGCATCAATCAGGGCAAAGACATCAATACCTTTTAAAACATACTCTTGCTGATCATTTCCACCATCGTTATTTGTTTGAAATCTCGTCTTCAGCCGTTCGGTAAAAAGCTCAAGATTCGTTGATAATTTTTTATGACGTGTAATAAAGTCAGTATCAACCTTTTGACTTTGAGCCATTTTATCAAAGAGTGTACTGATATCTTGACCAACTGTTTTTTTGATCGTCACGATATTTTTTGGAAGCTCAAGATCTTGGTTAACGCCATCTAAGTCCTTCAATAGTTTATCGATTTGTGAATTAACCGTCGCTATCGCCACATTAGAAAATAAAGTAGACAAGGAAACAGGTGAAGGACTGGCTTGCACTTTTTGAATTTCTTTATCCAAAAAAAATTGTAAATTCGTTAAAGCATCTAATTCATTATAAATATGGTTAAAAGGTTGTTTTACTTGCTCAGAGAGTGTTTTTAACACCCCTTTCAAATCGTGTTTAGAAATGCCAGGTATAAACTCTATTTTTTCTGCTAATTTTTGAGCACTGTCAGTCGTTACAATAACCCCCATTGAAGAAAAAATATTTTGCAGTTCATTTTTTGTATTTAGGACAAAACGGTCATAATTGAATAAAAAATCTGAGTTATTAAACTGCTTGAGTGGTAACCCTTTCAAATTATCGAAAGCATTTTCTAATACTGAACGTTCATACTCTTTTAATGGGCGACTAGAAGTTTGACTTGCTAACATTTCTATAAATGAATCTAAGTGCTTTGCAGCTAAAGTAAACTCCTGAGGTGACATCTGCCCAATTTGTGAAGCTTGAGTTGCTTGTTCACCCAAACGTAATTGAGCAATAAAATCAGTCGATAGACGATTATCAATTTTTTCATGTACTTGATCCTGAAACCAAGATTGAAAATAAAAAGCTAATGTCTGATTTGCCGTATTAGCTATATCAATTGCAGCGATTTGCCCATTTGATGATTTTTCTTGTACAGAAAACAACCAGCTTTGAACGATCGTATCTAATGAAACACCTGAGAGTGCTTGCTGTTTAGATTTCAAATTTTCTAAAGCTAATTGATATATCCTAAGGCTGTCTTCCTCTGTCTGGCCAACCAGCTCTGGTAATTTGGCAATCGATGAATTTATATATGAACTATCGAAAGTGCCAAATACACCATCAAAGATATTTGATAGTTTTTTTTGAAATATGGACTCATTGTCGACTCTGTTCAATGAACTATCGTTGAGGCCAATAGCTGTTAGATTTGTCATAAATAACCTTTAAATTACTAAACCACGCATCATTGTTGGCCTTTTTCGGCGAGTACCTGAAGACAACGCCCCCTGTAACGACGGTTGCTGTTCTCTCCGCCGTTGCACTTCATCAATAAGCTCTTGCTCAGCTTTGTTCATCATTTGAGGTGTACTGTTTAAATCAGCAAGTAAAATTTCTCCCACGATGGGGGCCACCCCTAATCCATCAAGGAGTTGATTAAAAACATCTGTTCTTTCTTCAGCATTTTTAATTGTTAGTTTTGCTTGCTCTATTGTTTCTGAAAAAGGCTTTTGCATTTATAGCACCATTGTATTTCCATATAAGTAATAAAGCTGTTAGTTATAGTCGTAAGTTTTTATTTTTCAGCAATTAATTTCAACAAAATGAGCATATTACATTCCCACTCTACCAAGAGGTTGGATATTAATTTGCTGCGTTAATTCTTGGAATGATAAAACTGGGAGTTCATAATATTCGGCTTCAATCAGCTTTCTTACATATCGACGTACGTCCATAGAAACCACGAGCACAGGCTTGTTCGGCATGCGACTAAGATCACCAATCGTCTTTTTAACATCACTAACAAATTGTTGTGTAACAGAAGGATCTAGGGCCAAATAACTACCAGCAGAAGTTTGTCTAATACCATTCCTTATCGTGTCTTCAAGATTTTGATCTAACAAATAAGCAGGCAACATATTTTGACCACTTGCGTATTTATAACATATGTATCGTTTTAAACTAGTTCGCATATACTCTGTTAATTGGACAACATCCTTTTCTTTTTGTCCCCACTCAACCATAGCCTCTAAAATGACACGTAAGTTTCGGATAGAAATATCTTCAGAGACTAGCCTTTGAAAAATTTCAGTCATTTTTTGTAACGGAACAATGCGTTGTGCTTCTTTAACCAAATCGGCATAACTGCCTTCCATTTGCTCTAATAAATAACGGGCTTCTTGAATACCGATAAAGTCTTGTGCGTATTCCTTAAGTACATGAGATAAGTGGTAGGTTAGGATTCTGTCCGGAGTGAGGAAGCCAACATTACTGTCCATCAGTTTTTCTTGGTGGATCTTAGATACCCAAAACGTACTGATATTCGGTAAAAAATCATCACCACTTTCATGCGGGATACCAAGTAAATCAATTTGTGCATTGCCCTCAGTAACCAGAAGCTTATCCTTCTCAATATTTCCACGTGCGACGGGGACTTCTTGTAGTTGGATTAAATATTCACCTTCTCCCATTCCATCATTGAAACGTAAATGAATACCTGGGAATGGTACTCCTAAGTCTAGATAAAGTGCTCTACGAACTCGGGCTAATTCATCATTAAGCGCTACCGCTTCTAAACTCTCTTGTAAACTAATATCCAGATCAATCAACAAAGGGACCGTCATCGCAAACTCTTCTTGCTCAGAGAGCTTCCCCTTTCCTCCTCTTGAAGGAGTCGAGTGGCTCGACTTAGCTGCTGCAGCCCCTGCACCCTGGGCAACAAAGCTACTTAAATCAGCTTGATCGGCTTTATCACCCTTTTTCTCTTGGTGTAAAAGAAAAATACCTCCTCCTCCTACTATTAATGCCAATATCAAGAAGGTAATTTTAGGAAAGCCAGGAATAAGACCAAATAATATTAGAAGAATACCACCTATTAGCAAAGCACGAGGTTGTGCGATGATCTGTCCACCGATATCAGAGCCTAAGTCTGTTGATTCTTCATTTGAAACACGAGTAACAATAATACCAGCAGTAATCGCAATAAAGAGTGCGGGTATTTGTGAAACTAAGCCATCGCCAATGGTCAAAACAGCAAAAAGTTCTAAAGCTTCTGACGCAGACATACCTTTTTGGGTTACTCCAATAGCAACACCACCAAGGATATTTACGACAATAATAATAAGTCCTGCAATGGAGTCGCCTTTTACGAACTTCATGGCACCATCCATGGAGCCGTACATTTGGCTTTCTTTTTCAATCACTGAGCGGCGATAGCGAGCTTCATTCATATCAATGACACCTGCTCTCATATCCCCATCAATACTCATTTGTTTACCTGGCATGGCATCCAGTGAAAACCTTGCACTAACCTCAGCGACTCTCTCGGAACCTTTAGTAATAACCATAAATTGAACAATGGTTATAATTAAGAACACCACTATACCTACAACTAAGTTACCACCCACAACAAAGTTACCGAAGGTATAGACAATCTGACCTGCATCTCCGTCAAGAAGGATTAAACGTGTCGTTGTGATTGATAAAGACAGTCGGAATAGCGTAGTAATAAGAAGTACAGCTGGAAATGCTGAAAACTCTAATGGAGAAGTAATGTAAATTGCCAGCATAAGCAAAACAACTGCAATACTCATGTTGGTTCCTATCAACACATCAACCATGGCAGTAGGCAGTGGTAATATCATCATAAACACAATGGCAAGTAACATTACTGCCAACATGATATCTTTACGCTGCCCTATTTTATTCAGTATATCGACAAATTTATTCATTGGTTTCACTATTTATAGATTGCAGATAGCGACGATGTGCGTGACGTGCTTCTTCGACTTTTTTTTGTTTCCAACGCACTTGGCTTAAACAAAACCACAGACCAGTTTGATTATGAGCTCCTTTTTCAATCAGTTTTTGACAGAGTTCAGCTGAACGCTCGTATTGCCCAGAATGAAAACATGCTACGGCTAGAGTTTGTTGCGCTTCTTGGTGTTCTGGTTCAAATTCAAGCAAACCATCCAATAGAGTTATTGCTTGTTCTGGTTTTTGGTATTGGACTTGTAGAGCTGCATGTATGAGTAGCAGTTCTTTATCTTTATGACTTAACATAATGCTTAAACCTGAATCAGTAGGCTCAATGCCATGATTAAAAAGCGTTGATCTATTTGTGTCTCTTTTAGAACTTCTAACATATCTAGTAATTTAGGGGATTTATTTTCCCCTGCTACTTGCGTCAAAAGTAAAAAGGTTTCATCAAATTGCTTTCGATATTTTTCTGGTCTCAGTAGCTCACCATAATGAAGTTTTGGCTTCGCTAATGAAAATAAGTACTGGTCCGATGGACGCAGTTCATACAGTTTACCTAGGTGAGTTTCAATCGCTTGCCCATCCGGCAACATCTGAAAACGGGAAGGTAAATCTAATTCAAGTTGCCCTTCAGAGACATAACTATAATCTTCAATACCAATGCTAAAAGTACTGATTTTGCTCATAACTCGGCCACTCTATCATGAAGGCGGTTAAGTAATGTGAATGCTTGTTCGATCGTAGGTAATGTGACTTCTTGTGCTTCAATCTCAGCTGAAAAGACCAAGGTTTGCTCATCCAGCAAGCCAGTTTTAATCAAAAAAGGCCATCCATTATCTACATGACACAAAGAAAGTGCTGATTGTGCATAATGACTGAACCTATCCCAAGGCAACTCCCTAGATAAAATTAGATACAAGCGACTATCGTGCCGCTCAATATGTAAAGTTCCACTTTTTTCAAAGTTCAATTGGGCGCGTCCTACTAACGAGAAATCAATATTATCCAATCCCATTCCTCGAAAAAAATCATCGACCGACGTATCAATCCAGTTCATCGTCGCACATTTCCTCTTCTTCTTGCTCAATTGCTTCATCCAGCGCTTTTTGAGCCGCTAGAATTAGATTTTGTCTTTGCTCATCGTCCGCAAATACATTGACAGGTATATGACGAATAAGATTATGTAATTCTCGGATAAAACTGATTTTCTTCTCTGCACTTTTTAGATTCATAGAATCCGCAATCTTCCATATTGCTTCACTGCTTACCCAGCGTTCCTCGATAAGTGCAATAATGTCTGACATCAAATGAATCTCGTTATAGTACATAGCCTGCCTTTTTCGGAGCAAATCGGTTGTGCAACTGACTTACCTGCTCTTGAACTGTATTTACAGTTTTTAAAATATGCATATCAGACATCAATAATTGAAGTTTGGTTGGTTCGATGCTGCTACCATGAACGCTAAGATCGGAGCTCATACCTTTTAATAAGAAATCAATTGCTTTAGGAATACCAGATTCACCAAAACGATTTATCACATCATTAAACACCGCTTGTATGCCTTGATAGCCATGCACGGTATCTCGATAGAAATTGCGCAATGACTGCAACTGACTGAAGTTCTCATTTTTACTAAAATCATTCGCAGTTTCAGAAATACGAATTTCAGTATTTATTTCACCTATTTTTTGGCTATCTTGCTCAATATTATTAATCGCTTGAGCCACTAATTGAGCTAAATGCTGACTTTCCGGCCTATCCTTCAGGAAAGCTCCAACCGCCGTAAGAGCTAAATATTGATGGCTCTGCTCTTCTGAGAACTGGTTGAGAAAGTATTGCATATCGAGAATGTTAGTAATATTACCACCTGCCATTCTTGCTGCGAGGTCTTTGATCTTTTCATTTTTTTCAATATCAGGGACCTTCTTAAGGTAACGAGAAATTAGCTCTTCTAATTTAGCATTCCGACTACCGCCATCTCTAACCTTTCGGTCAGATAGGGCTAAAGATCTTTCACCTCTCGAAGCTCCTGTCGTGGTAAGCTCTTCAAGTGATCCAAGAATAGAATTATGAATAGACGGTATATTGACGACTCTTTGACCTCGGTAGTTACCTATTGTCGCTCCATCATCATCTTGATTTCCCATCTGATTATCGACTAATAGGCTTCGAGTATTGTTTGTTTGGATCGTTTGATTGAACATTTTGACTCCCTCTTATACCTAATACGCTTGGTTCTTTGAAACATTTTCAAGTAAGCAAGATTGCTTAGGCGCACGCTTATCTCACAATTTAACGAGGAGTATATAAATCGATAAAAAAAGAAACTGTCAAAATCAGACGTGTTTTTTTAGTAGATTTACTATTTTCTAAAAAATGACGACCAATAATTACTATATACCTTACTCACAATTCTTTATTCTCCTATTATTAGCCACTATTTTGTTTTCAAATTGAACGATTTCTCATACATTACCGAAGCCCAACATACCGCGATAAAGCAAAGTCGCTTAATTCAAATCCGCGGTCGAGTCACGCAAGTAACAGGTACCATCATAAAAGCAGTGGTTCCTGGCGTTCGCGTAGGTGAACTATGTGAATTACGTAACCCCGATCATACACTTTCGCTTTTAGCTGAAGTTGTCGGTTTTCAACAACATCACGCTCTCCTAACCCCTTTAGGTAATATGTTTGGTATTTCTTCAAATACAGAAGTGAGTCCTATGGGTAAGATGCATGAAGTCGGTGTCGGTGATCATTTACTAGGGCAAACCCTTGATGGGCTCGGCCGTCCTTTTGATGGCTCACAAAGTCAAGAGCCTGCTGAATGGTATCCAGTTTATCGAGATGCTCCACCACCAATGCAAAGAAAACTTATTACCAAGCCCATATCGCTAGGCGTTCGTTCCATTGATGGTTTACTAACCTGTGGTGAAGGACAACGTATGGGGATCTTTGCTGCAGCGGGTGGTGGTAAAAGTACCCTCCTTGCTAAATTAATTCGTTCAGCTGATGTTGATGTGACAGTCCTTGCTTTGATTGGTGAACGAGGACGCGAAGTTAGGGAATTCATTGAACATGATCTCGGAGAAGAAGGAATGGCTCGATCTGTCCTTGTCGTTGCGACCTCCGACCGACCAGCGATGGAGCGAGCAAAAGCGGCATTTGTTGCGACCTCTATCGCCGAATATTTTCGTGATCAAGGTAAGCGTGTTTTGTTACTTATGGATTCCGTAACTCGATTTGCTCGGGCCCAACGAGAAATTGGTCTTGCTGCTGGAGAACCACCGACACGTCGTGGTTATCCACCTTCTGTATTTGCTTCTTTACCAAAATTAATGGAGCGAGCTGGTCAATCAGACAAAGGGTCGATTACAGCTTTGTACACGGTTTTAGTAGAGGGTGATGACATGACTGAGCCTGTTGCAGACGAAACACGCTCTATTCTAGATGGGCACATAATTTTGTCTCGCAAGCTTGCAGCTATGAATCACTACCCTGCAATAGATGTTTTACGCTCTGCGAGTCGTGTTATGAATCAAATAGTCGATGATTCACATCGTAATGCAGCAGCCCATATCAGAGAAATGCTTGCCAAATATGAAGAGGTTGAGCTTCTTCTCAAAATTGGAGAATACCAAAAAGGAGCAGATCAACAAGCTGATATGGCTATTGCACAAAGTGACTCTATTCGTGATTTCTTGCGCCAAGGAACACATGAACCAAGCGAACTCGTTGGCACCATCTCGACTATGCAAGGACTAGAGAGATAATGATTGCTCAACTATTGCATATTAAATCCATACGTGCTGATCGAGCCGATAATGCTGTTAAACAACAAGAATATCGTGTCAAGCATAGTGCCTCTTTGCTAAAAAAAGCAGAACAATCTGCAACAGACTATCAACACTGGAGAATAGAAGAAGAGGAACGCCGATTTGCAAAAGCACAACAAAAAACTTTATTACTTAGAGAATTAGAAGATTTAAGACAAGAAATTGCGCTCTTAAGAGGGCGAGAGGCTGAGCTACAACAGCAAGTAGTCGAGGCTCAAAAAAACCTCGATAACGAACGAGAAGTATTAAGGCAAAAGAAAAAAAATGCTTTAGCAGCACATAAAACAAAAGAGAAGTTTGAAGAGTTAAGTCAAGAAGAGACTGCTGAACTCATCCGTCAACAACAATATCAAGAAGAGCTCGAACAAGAAGAGTTTCGCCTTCCGGAACCTATCTAGGAGTGGTAATGCGTTTAAAATCAGACCCTCAACTTAACCTTGAAAACGGTACAGTTAGAAATTACCCATCGCAGAAGAAACAATCGCAAAAAAAAGTTGCTTCTAATCTTTCTGTTACCGAGTCATTAGAATTAAAAATGACACAAGCAATGAGCAAGACTAAAGAAGAAGTAAGTGTAACTTCTAGGCCTTTTTTGAAACAGGAGCTTTCTGAGTTCGACGATTCAGCATTGCATAACAAATTGGACAGTACCACTCCAATTTCTAACTCAGCGCTTCCATCGGCACCGACTAATGCTTTAATAACGCATAAATCTAATCAAACTAAGCAACCTAAACTTCCTCTAAACACCGTAGATTCCAGAGATATCACTCCTAACAGTAGCGATTTACAAGAAATTGATACGCCTTTTAATAACTCAAAAAGAGTGGAGAAAAGTGTAATAACATCTCCTCAAAAAGCCTTGAAAGCTCTGAGTTCATTAAAAAATCTTAATGAATTTGAGGGCTCAAATAAAGAAGAAATAAATTCAATTAATATAACAACATCAAATACTGTTAACTTGAATCCAGTTAATCCTGCACAGCACTCTCATTCTGAGTCAATGATTAAACCAGGGACGAACACATCAGCATTAAAATTAGAAGAAAACCATAAACAGGATATTTTATATCCTAGCCTAAATACACCAAAGCAAATAACCTCAACGAAAGACAGCAAAGAATTGCTCCAATGTCTAGTTGAGAATTCAGCTGATTACAAAGAAGAACAAGATTCATCATTCCATGCATCCGCTCCTCAAACAAAACTAACTCAAGGCGATGTTATTCTTAAAAATCTTGAAGTAATCCCTACAGCAAAAGACCCTCACTCCCTAACACAGTTAGTTAATAAGTTAGTAGAAAAAATATGGGTGTCTTTACCCTCTACAAATGAAAAAGAAGTTCGACTTTTTCTAAATGATGGTCAATTAAAGGGTGGAGAGATTTCAATCAAACATAATACAGAGGGGTATAGTGTGACTATTCGACAGGAACACGCACTTAGCCACATAAATCCACAATCTAGACAAGAACTTGTTGAGCGTTTGCAAAAATTAGTCACCGATATACCAATCAGAGTATCAATCAGCGAGCAGATGAACCAACAAGGTGATCAACAACGTTCAAAACAACAACGCAACATTTATGATGAATGGAATCCAGAGGAAGATTAATGACACTGCCCCTACCTAAGATAGACGCCCCTACCCTTGCACTGAGCAACCAACTTAGTGAAAGAAAGTGTTATTTTTACGATGATGATGGCGTCAATTTATCGATCAATTTAGATTCAAAACCTGCTTTTATCGGCTATCGTCTTACTGTCCTAATTGGAGGACAAGCTATTGATATTGAATTTTCAACGGCACAGCTACAGCAATGGTTAAAAGAAGTATTGAATGCGACTGCTTTTGACTCATTACCAGAGCCTTTGCAGTTTGCGTTACTCAATCAACAAATAGAAGAATACAACAACATAATTAAAAATGTATTTGGTCAATTACCTGTATTAAGCAAGTTGATCAGATGCGAACTGCCAGCGACATCGAAAAAAGTACTGACATTAACCCTCAATCGTGCAGAAGGCACTTTATGCCTCTGGGTATATAGTGGGCAAGAGTACTTAATTTCTGCACTACCGAAGGCGACATCATACCTAACAAACTCAATCACTTTGCCTTTCTCTTTGAGTTTGGGTGAAACAAAATTAAAAATAGAACAATTTCAATCGCTTGAAAAGGGCGACGTCATATTTTTTGATCAATGCTACCTCTCTCAGCATCAGGCCATCCTAAAAGTCTCGAACCAAAACCTTTGGCGATGTGAGTTGGATGGAAACACCATTACTATTTTACAAAAGGATTCTTCCATGAATGACACAAATAACCTAGAAGTACTTACTGACCATCAACAACTTCCAGTTGAAATAAGCTTTGACATCGGTTCACAGACTGTAACTCTAGAACAACTTAATTCACTTCAACCAGGCTTTACATTCGAGCTTAACCAGCCTGTCAACAAGCCCGTTACGGTAAGAGCAAATGGTAAAGCTATAGGCCAAGGTGAATTGGTTAATGTCAATGAGCACCTCGGTGTTAGGCTTCTAGATTTATTTGGTGAAGAGCAAGAACCAGCATGATTCAGTTACCAGATGAACTAAACCTTATTGCCCTACTCAGCTTATTAACATTGCTACCTATCATTGCAATGATGGCCACTTCTTTTGTTAAGCTGGCTGTTGTCTTTTCATTACTTAGAAATGCTCTCGGTGTACAGCAAATTCCACCCAATATGGCTTTGTACGGTTTAGCTGTCATACTTTCAGTTTTTATTATGGCTCCAGTTGGTTTTGAAACATATGATTATGTAAAGCAACACGATATTGCTTTAGAAGATTCTGCAAGTATAGAGGGGCTTATTGATAATGGGCTACAGCCCTACCGAGAATTCCTAAAAAAGCACATTCGTGAAACAGAAACATTGTTTTTTACCGATGCAGCACGGACACTTTGGCCACAAAAATATGTTAACAGATTAGAATCTGATAGCTTATTGCTTCTATTACCTGCTTTTACTGTCAGTGAATTAACTCGAGCATTTGAGATCGGTTTTCTATTGTATCTCCCCTTTATTGCTATCGATTTGATCATATCTAATATTCTATTGGCAATGGGAATGATGATGGTCTCACCTATGACTATTTCCCTACCATTTAAACTGTTACTTTTCGTCTTACTTGATGGATGGACAAAACTAACACATGGCTTAGTAATGAGCTATCAGTGATATAGGCATATTATGACTCCTCCTGATATTATACATTTTACAACTCAAGCACTGGTGCTTGTTTTATATTTGTCACTTCCACCTATTTTGGTTGCTGCACTTGTTGGTACTCTAGTATCAATCATTCAAGCATTGACTCAGGTACAAGAACAAACGCTGGGCTTTGTAGTAAAACTTGTTGCTGTGATCATCACCTTATTTGCAACAACACAATGGCTAGGTTCTGAATTATATTCTTTTACCTCATTAATTATGGATAAGATCCCACAGATACGATGAGCTTCGACGATATTCAACAAGCGTTTTTCCTATATAGCTTGAGCTTGCCTCGATTAATAGCCTGTTTTATCTTTTTGCCTATACTCAACAAAAAAACCTTGGGTGGGGCAATGATAAGGAATGCTATTTTGTTTTCACTTGCTTTGTTCGCTTTTCCTTTGATCAATCAAGAGGCATTACCTGATTCAATAGACGGTACCTGGATTATACTCATTTTGGTCAAAGAAATGCTCATTGGCATGCTGATCGGCTTCATCGCGGCCATCCCATTTTGGGCCATTGAAGCCACAGGCTTTTTGATTGATAACCAACGTGGAGCAGCAATGGCAAGTATGTTTAACCCTCTATTAGGCTCACAAACAACACCTACTGCTGTGTTATTTACTCAAACTCTTATTACCCTGTTTTTTTCTGGTGGTGGGTTCGTATCCTTCATGTACGCCGTATTTAAAAGCTATTCATCTTGGCCTATTCTCGAGTTTTTTCCGAGTATTAATAGTGGTTGGGTAGCCTTTTTTTATGGTCTGTTTGAACAACTGCTTTACCTTGGAATCTTAATGTCTGCTCCACTCGTTCTTGCCATGTTTCTCGCAGAGTTTGGCCTGGCTCTTATCAGTCGATTCGCACCTCAGCTCAATGTTTTTTCTTTATCAATGCCCATAAAGAGTGCGGTATCAAGTGCTCTTATCATTGTTTATCTCGCATTACTGATGCAATACTTCCAAAAGAGTTTAATCGATATCACCTTCTTTCAAGAACAACTTAATTCAATTTTTATTAATAAAGGTCCTTAGCAGTGAGTGGAGAAAAAACCGAACAACCCACCCCCAAAAAGCTCAGAGATGCTAGAAAAAAAGGTCAAGTAGCAAAAAGTCAAGAAGTCATTTCCACCGCACTAATATTGGGTTTAATTTTAGTGCTTTTTGCTTGCGCCGATTACTATGTCACTCATATTTCAGCGTTATTACTGCTACCAAGCGAATTTGCATATCAAAACTTTCAAGATGCTTTAGTTGATGTCGCAATTGCAATCGCAAAAGAAATGGCTTATTTACTCGCACCTATTCTCATCGTTACATTTCTTATTGCAGTTCTTGCTAATGTTAGTCAATTCGGTTTACTTTTTAGCGCGGAATCACTCAAACCAGATATCAAAAAAATAAATCCTGCAGAAGGCGCAAAAAAGATTTTCTCAATGAAAAGTATTGTTGATTTCATTAAATCTATACTCAAAGTCTTCCTGCTTTCTTGTATAATTTGGACAACACTTCGTGGCAATATCAACACATTATTAAACATTCCTAATTGTGGTTTAAATTGTGTACCGTTGATCTCAGGGTTACTCATGAAACAACTCATCATTATGTCTTCTATCGGCTTTATTATGATCGCTGTTGCAGACTTTGCTTACCAAAGATATGACCACAACAAAAAGCTTAAGATGAGCAAGGATGAAGTAAAACGAGAATATAAAGAAATGGAAGGCAGCCCTGAGATAAAAAGTAAAAGACGTCAATTACATCAGGAACTTCAAAGCTCAAACCAACGTGAAAATGTCAAACGCTCTAGTGTTTTAGTCACCAACCCAACTCATATTGCTATTGGCTTGTATTATAAAAGAGATGAAACACCATTACCTATTATCACATTAATGGAGACAGATACGGTTGCTAAACGTATGATCGCGATTGCGCGTGAAGAAGGTATCCCCGTTATGCAAAAAATCCCTCTTGCAAGAGCCTTATTCGCTGACGGTGAAACAGATCAGTACATACCCGGTGAGTTAATTGAGGCAACAGCAGAAATTTTACGTTGGGTAGAATCTTTAGAGCAAAATGAATCTCCTTCGTAATCGAAAGAGACTCTTATTCCTCTCTCATAACTCAGGTTCTGGTAAGCAAGCACTTGGTTGGAAGTCGTTAGAAGGTGTGACAGCCAGCCTTCATGGTCGAGAGTTGTGGACGATGTTGATATGTTTCTGAGGTGCCTATCTGAGCACCTCTTTTTATGCGTAAATACCGAACATATTGAAGAGTTCATTGAGGAAGGCGGATCTCTACTGCACCCTTAGTTTCAGCTCATCACGATGTAACCCAAAATCAAACTGGCCTTTATTCAACATCCTTATTTCCTCAAAACCTTGAATGGTTGACCAAGCTCGCTTTCGCACTTTGAAACCGCCGGTGGCTTCGATAAGCTGAGCGTGGTCAGATTCAATGCCATTGTTGAGATATTTCACTTGCCGATGTTCTACATTTTGCCGTAAGCAACCTTCACGCTTGAGACGATCAATGGCGTTTCCATAGGATGAATCATAGTTAAAATCTAACAAGCCCCAAGCGTGCATCTGCACAGGCTGCACTATGGCTCCTTCTTTCTAAGCCTCACTCTGTGCTTCAGTAATTGAAGAGGAATCCAACAATGCGGTGTCTCTTATAGCATAACCACTTTTCTGAAAAGTATTATCTATAATTTGTTCAAGATTAGTAGCCGATCGTTCACTCTGCATTACATATGTTTTTATAGCACTAGTCAGAATTTCTGCTCTTGCCATACCATGACTGGTACTGGCTTTTTTACCATCGGGGTGTATATTAGAAAACTCAGAATAAGATATACCAGGATATTTACTCTTCATACCGATTGGGGTGTGAGGTGTTAACATGCCACCCAACTTTTCTCTTAAATTGTTAACTACCTTTTCAATTTTATCTGCATTCGTATGTTCAAAATATATAATCGCACTGTCCGTCCTAACTCCCTGTTCATCAGGCCCCATGATTTTTGCGCAATCAATACTCTTCTCCTTAGAAACAATGCTAGCCAATAAGGGAAGAACTGTTTTAGCATATTGACTATCAAAACTCAGTGCGATTCGAGAATGTTGTCCTTCACTCTTTTGTTTAGATCTATTAGGGATAATAAAGTATGCAAATTCACTAAATGCCGCCTTTTTATTTGATCTTAGAACCGATAAAGGGATTCCACTTTGTGATTGAATGATAATTTTATTCTTTTTACTCATTTCAAAAAGTGAATAAAAGAATACTTTTTTATCATTTTCTTTAAGAGGGCTATGACCTATAGGTTTGTCGTTTGCATACAAGTCATACAAGGTCTTTTCAACCTGTGTTTCTTTTTTTTCATCCCATGAGCGCTCTAAAAATCTTGGATGCTGTTCAAGTATTTTTCGTGCAAGGCGATGGGTTGTTTGGCTACTAATTTCTTCAGAAAAAGTACCTTTTTTTAAAAGCCGAGTTTCGCGCTTATCAATTTTTTTATCTAATTTATCTTTAGCGAGACTTAGAGATTTAACTTCTGACTGACGAGATCTTACAACAGAGAAAATATGTATTTTATTATTCAATTCATTTATCTTAATGTTATCTCGAACATTTTTAATATGAATGATGTCCTTGGCTAGATCAGTTCTACCAATTTTCAACGCTGCCTTTGAAGAGGAACTTTGAAGATCTCCTCGATTCGCACGATAATTGTTGTAAATGTTGCTAACAGATGACATAGGTACTTAATTCTAAAGCTTATAAACTTTTTAATCTTAACCCCAATAACGACCTAAATCACAAGACTATTTCTGAAAAAAACTGTAATAGCTAATTTCAGGTTTTGTCGCAAACTTTTGATACTCGGGCATAATTAGGGGGGAGTGGCTCTACTACTATCGTGCTGTCGATAAATTTGGCCATGTCGTAGGCTATTGCTTCGGTCCAAACCGTGATGAAGCAGCGGCAAAGGCTTTTCTGAATAAGGCATTGGCTCAAAATGGTTTATCAGAGAAAGTCGTCATTGACGGAAGCAAAAGTAACTACGCAGCATTAGATGCCCTAAATGTGCAACTGTGGTTGGCGGGGTACTTCATGCTATCACTTATTGAAATTTTAGACATAAAATACCTGAACAACATCGTAGAACAGAGCCACCGTTGGGTTAAACAAAAAACGTGGCAAGCTTTGGGATGGAAATCAGTTGAAGGAGCACGGCAAGTCTTCATGGACAAGAAATGTGGACGATGCTAGAACGTGATCAGATAGCTGTTGCTGGAGAGGCTGCCTGCGAGCACTTTTATGCGCTCGTAAAATAATTGTATCTGGAGGATTGGTCTGTCAAACCTCTAGCTATATTTGCGACAGAACCCTAAATTTTCTTTAATCATATCCGCATTTTCTGAAATTGACCCATCATAAATTTGATAATCAGCGGGAATAACCCAAGCAAAGCTAAAGATCCGATAACAGACGGAGAAACCAATCCTGAAAGAGAAGTAATTTCTGATAATTGTGTGCCTGCATTAAGGTAAACCATTGTCCCTGGTAGCATTCCCAGTTGACTAAATAGATAGAAACGGCCCAAAGGCATATTGGTCAAGCCCATAAGGAGATTGATCAAAAAGAATGGGAAGAGAGGAATTAGTCTTAAAGTTAAGAGGTAGGATGCCCCATCCTTAGTTACACCTTCATTTATCACTTTTAACTTATCATTAAATTTACTTTCAACCCATTCTCTTAGAAGATAACGACTGCTTAAAAATGCAATACTGGCACCAATTGAACTAGCAAATGAGACCAAAAATACACTCCACCAAAAGCCAAACAAAGCGGCACCAAGTAGAGTAACTACTGCGGCTCCTGGCACAGATAATGCTGTGATTAAAATATAAAATAAGAAGTAGAGACTGCTATATAATAAAAAGTTAGCTTGAATATCATTTTGCACACCTTGATGGAAGAGTTTGACTTGCTCTAACGTTAAAAGGTGACCAAATCGTATATAGACCAAAGCGAACAAAAAAATGATTACGCTCAATAAAATAGTCTTCTTAAACATTATTTACTTCCTCTCACGTCCTTCTTTTAGCCACTTAGACAAGCTATCATGCCCTCCTACATATTGGTCATCTAACCAAATTTGTGGCACTGTTACTGGTGTTTTTTCACCAATAATAGCTTTCACTGCTGGTATCATTCGGTACAATGCTGAACTGTCCTTTACGACATCGTAATAAGTGTACTCTACTCCAGCTTCTTCAAGGAGTGCTTTGGCTTTGTGGCAATAAGGACATGTTTCTTTACCGAAGATCACATTACCTTTAATCTTCTCAGTTTTTGCTAACTGCTCAATAACTGCCTGGACTAGAACACCGCGGTTGAGGGCTTCTCCTTGGCTAATAACCTTATTACCGACGATAACGATGGGAGCATGCCAAGCTCGCAGTTTAAGCGGCTCCCACCAGTAAGAAAGCCACTCTTTTACCTCCAATTCTATGGGGATACCTTCTAGCTCTGTATTAAAGGTATCATCCAAAATGTCTTTCGTTAATGTACATTCCCCACAAGGGATATTGACTTTAAACGGCCCCCAGCCACCAGCCCAGCGATACAATTTAATTTTGATTGGTTCCATGCTTTAACAACTCCTACAGCAATGTGTATTCAATTAAACTTTTCCGTATAATAGTATCGTATACCAACATTCCATACTTAGAACACATAATTATTAATAATAACAATATAACTTGAAAGTACGCGATTTTAAAATGGAATCATTGATAAATACGACAAATCAACCTAAATGCTATAATTTACACAGCTAAACACGCTCCACAAACCTTAATAATAGTGATTAATATAAAACTTAATAATGCATATCACACAAAGTTGTATAAATTTAT
Organism: Vibrio sagamiensis NBRC 104589; assembly: GCF_007990935.1. Classification (GTDB taxonomy): domain Bacteria; phylum Pseudomonadota; class Gammaproteobacteria; order Enterobacterales; family Vibrionaceae; genus Vibrio; species Vibrio sagamiensis. The sequence continues at coordinate 75,533 of NZ_BJXJ01000012.1, read as the reverse complement.
TTAGAAAAAACACTCATAAGTTATGATGAAAATTATTTAGTTAAAGTTAAAAGCCTCATTCCATCAAATGGTATTAAAATTTAATTATTCCAAAACATTCGCATATATAAGTGCAGATGTAAGTGCAGATATATTATGCACTCAAGAAAATGTTTTTAAACATTAATTATATTTCTCATCCCATGATTTACATCACATAAAACCCTTTTTATATCTGATTAAATACAATTTCCATCGTTCAGAAATAAAATAAAAATGTTAAATATCATAAAAATATTAGTTTTTCCTATTTTAAGCACATCAGTTGTTGCACATGCATCTAATGATGTTGAAATTAATACTATTACAAGCACCGCTCTTACGGTTTGTACAACTGGAGATTACCCTCCTCTAACTTCATACAATACAAAAACAAAAAAATATGAAGGATTTGCTCCAAAAGTCGTTAGAAAATTTGCTCAATATATGAAGTTAGATTTAGAATTTCAAAGAACCACATGGCAAAGCTTATCATCTGATTTGTTAGCTAAAAAGTGTGACCTCGCAATTGGCGGTATTACTTACACTTTAGGGAGAAGTCAACTATTCTACTTAACTGAGCCTATCATAAAAAGTAAAAAAGCCGTCCTCTTCTCAAAAGAGAATGCTCATCTGTTTAAAAGCTTTTCTGACATCGATAAAAAAGAAAATCTTATTATTGAAAACAAGGGTGGTACAAACGAAGTGTATACAAAAAAAATAATAGAAAATGCGCCCATAAGAATCATAGAAAATAACATTGCTGTTTTTCACTGTTTTGAAAAATATCATAAAAAACCTTATGTCATGTTTACTGACTCAGTGGAAGTTGAATATCGTAGTAGTACAGCAGATTCAGTATTAAGTAGTAGTGGGCTCAATATTGCTTTACGTAATAACCCTGAAAGCTACAAAGTTTACATGGCTAACCAAACAATCAAAGGTAAAGCTCTAGTATTGGCAATGAACGGTTTTATCAAAACTTATAGAAAAGAAATTGATCAATGGTATCAAGAATCATTGAAACAGCCTTACTATGAAGAAGAAGCCGTTTGTCCATTTTAATCCCATAAAATTAAAGGTATGAGTGAGTAATTGAGGCAAAAATCAAGCTAACCTTGAACACTTTCTTGTCGGCCCAAACGGATACGAAGTCACCGGTTTCACTATGACTCCAGATTGCACGCAACTCTTTGCTAATATTAAGCCCCCCAAAAATAGCCATACAGTCATGATGTCACGCAAGAAACATCAGAAGGGTCCTATTGTACCCACCAGCATCGACCAGCGTAAGGACAGTAGTGAAATTGGTCTTTAAAAGCTGATAGCTTTTCTCTAATCATTATTATGGACTGGCTTTTTAAATGACTAGAGAAAATTAAATCATTCATTTAAAGCCTTTCATATTTAGGTGGTCGATTGCTCCAGATGCAAAAGCACCACCAAAATTCATAGCTGCTCCGATCATAGCTTTTGTTCTTTGTGTCGTGGTTTGTGCATTTTTAACGTCAATAACCCAAGCACGAACTAAAAGGCGCATATGAATTTGAAAGTATATTTAGTGTTACCTTTTCTGTAAGCTCGCAATATTGTTTTGACTTGCTCTCAGGTAAACCGTTATGGTTATGCGAAATTAGACAGTTATTAACATAGCAAACAGCATTCCATTATTGTCTTCCAACAAACAATTTCACGTGAATACTTCTTAAATATTCCGCTTTTATACTTTAATCATTTATATTTTTAGCATAAATCAGAAAGAATAAAGCCTACATTTTATGGATTATATCAACGTAAATTCACAAATCCTCACACAATCACTCATAAGCAAGACATCAGCATGTGTAATCAATGCCTAGCACAGCTAATGGATTTAATAGCTGTGCCAAAGCGATTTAAGATTCTAAATATTGAAAGACAAATCAAAGAGCCTTATCACTTTGACAGGCTCATGAGGAAGATCAAAGTAGAATGTTTCTTTGCGATCTGTTTTACTTGGTACTGCCATTTGTAGTGGGTTACCTTTTCCAGCCCAAAGATTGTTACCATATCCTCCTTTATCAATCACGAGTACGTTATCGGATTCATAAGATTTATGATACGGATAGGTTTATGGGACTGTCATTATGGTGATTTGTAGCATTTATTGACTCATCAATTCAGATAAGTCCTCACAACGCTGATTATCGTATGTTTCAACTCTTCCTCTACGACCAACAAATTGGATTTGCATCACCATCCCAAGATTCAGATAGTCGCGGAAGTATTCACAGGCCATCGTAAAGCTATCATTTTTAATCTGAACAGAATCCCATACATAAAACCCACTTCTCGGTAAGTATTCATAAAATTTAATAACACCATCCTCTGTTACCTCGAAGGTATAGCTGGTTTTATTAATTTTAAAAAAGTCTTTTCCATCTAAGTTTTCTTTCGCCGCTTCAATAACCCCTTTACTAGCAGTAGGAACAATGTTTTCATTTGAAGTCGATTGACAACCACTCATAAAAATCATGATGAGAATAGTTGACAGGATTTTTATTATTTTATTCATTAAACAATTAACACTTTATTATATTTTAACAATTAATATTCATCAAAAATCACTATATTTTCATTATCTACAATAATATTAAATATAAATTTTGATTAAGCTTAAGAGTGAATTATCTTACAGTACATCCTTAGTTGTACATAATGAAAACTGCATTTGAATTATAAAATATCGAAAGTTTGAATATAAAAATATCATCCCAATAAACCTCAAGACACCGTGTCCCACAAAATTTCCTGCATGTATATCAATGAGGAGTGAGTTTTTAATTAACACCCTTATTTTTTAAGAGTGTCACTAACATCGAATAGTTGGTAAGTCAGACCAGCATGTTGTGTATTGAGGTGTCAAAAACTGCCGCCTCATCTGCCACTTTTGTTCACACCCTTGCGCTCCAAGAAATAACGTATTTTGACCATAGCGCTTATTTAACCCATCGAATAACGTCATTAAAGGTGCATTGTTAGGCTGGGGGTTGAACAAATCTGGCTGCTCTTGTCGGCCGTCGACCAAATCCAATAGCCCGACTCCCACTTTATAAAAACGAACCCCCTGCTTGAATAGCCCCTTGGCTAATTGAGAGACCACCTTAGTAATGTTAGTAACATCTGCCGTTGGATAAGCAAAGCGGTATATTGCTCGCTGACTATAGGGAATATCATCAAATGGAGAGCTCGAAGCAAAAGCAACCATCACTCGGCACAAGGAGCCCTGCTGCCTAGCTTTACGAGAAGCAATTGCCGCATGTTGACAAAGAGCTTGATATAATGATGATTGCTCTTCAATACGATGACCAAAGCTTCGTGTCGAAAATATTTGCTTTTTATCCGTACGGGCTTCATCCCACCGTTTACATGGCTGGCCATTTAGCTCTAGTATCGTTCGTTCCAGCTCAACATTAAATGTCTTGCGCGCCATTTTAGCTGGATAATCAGCCAACTGCAGCGCCGTGGTAATACCTAAATGTTTTAAGTGCATCGTTAAACGTCTACCTACTCCCCATACATCATTGACAGATAACTGCGAGAGTGCCTGTTTACGCTCAGGCTCGTTATCAATTACACAGACACCTTGATGCTCCGGAATTTTTTTAGCAATACGATTAGCCACCTTAGCCAAAGTAAGAGTTGGTCCGATTCCCACACAAACAGGTAGACGACACTCTTTCCATACCGCTTGACGCAAAGTGATACCATGCGACCGTAGACAAGGAATAGCTAGAGCGGTCTGATTAAAAGACAGAAAAGATTCATCAATTGAGTAAATATATTGCTCTGGAGCAAAACGGCCAATCACCTGCATCATCTTTGTTGATAAATCGGCGTATAATTCATAATTAGAAGAAAGCACGATTACTCCGTGCTGCTCACATAAAGCTTTCATTTGAAAGTAAGGTTTAAATTTTTCCACACCTACCTCCCTAGCCTGTCGGTTAGCAGCCACCACATAGCCATCATTATTAGAAAGTACCACGACAGCCTTTCCTCGCCAGTTGGGCTGAAAAACTTGCTCGGCGCTACAATAGAACCCATTAGCATCAACTAAAGCAAACATAATTCAACACTCCAATAAATGGCTGGCTCGATGACAACGGATAGAACGACTGACTACTCCTTCGACTGTAAAAACGTCACACCTCTCAATTAAAACAGGAGGATAGGTCAAATTAGCAGACAATAAACGTCGCTGTTGAACATCAAGTAACTTACACACAAACTCGCCATTCAAATTAGCAACGACCACATCCATATTTTGGACACTCAAGTGACGATCAACAATAAGAATGTCACCATCGAAGATCCCGACACCTTGCATCGAGTCACCACTGGCACGACCTAAAAAAGTGGCGCTTGGATTTTCAATTAGAAGATCATCTAGATCGAGTGCTAGCTGTCGGTATTCTGCTGCAGGGGATTCAAAGCCAGTAATACCCGCACTGGCTGAAATTGGTATCACATTCATAAAACAACACTGTTTATTTGTACAGTACTATTCTGGATCATCTCGCCTTTTTTTGCAATGCATTAGTTTAGATAATTAGAATATTCGAACTTAAATACTTAACCAAACTCATATAAATTCTGGTGAAAAATTCCTAATACACAACTTGCATTTAGTGAACTTGGCCAAGTACAATCCTACTGAATCAAGCAAATTGAGCTCAATGGATTATGTTGACAATAGAGTTAACAACTAAAGCAGCACGATCTCGTTAAAAGGACATAGACTTAATAGGACTCTTATTTTTGCTTAAACTTCAATCTGGCTAAGTTGTACGAGGTCTTTATGGTTCCATTCCCTTTGCGGCTCGATAAAATCAAAGCTGTTGTATTTGATCTAGATAACACATTAGTAAGTTCTGACATAAATTTTAATGAGTTACGTCAACAGCTTGGCTGTCCAAAAACGACTGATCTCTTGGATTTTGTCGATACGATTGACCATCCCGCTCATCGAGAGCACGCACACAGTATGATTTTTGATTATGAGATTTCTGATGCCCAGCAATCCTCTCCAATGATCGGATGTCATGAGCTTTTAGCCTACTTAAACCAAAGTAAAATCAAAACGGCTATCGTAACGCGTAACTGCCAAATCGCGACGAGGCGCAAGCTTGAAAACAATCATATATCCGTAGAGCGCGTGATTACACGTGAATGTTTCCCACCTAAACCCGATCCACTTTCTCTACAGATTCTTGCAAAAGAGTGGCGTCTCTTGCCTCATGAAGTCTTATATGTAGGAGATTATCTTTACGACTTACAAGCAGCGTATAATGCTCAAATGCCCTCTTGCTTAGTTCATCATGGTAATGTGGAGAGTTTTAATGATGCCTCCTCATTAGCGATTAATGAATTGAGTGATTTATTGGCTTATTTTCAATCTTTACCACGCAATACATAGCAAAAGGGGCAACCTATGCGGTTGCCCCTATATTAAGCTTTGCTATATAGTTAAAGATTAATCGCTCAAAGTAGTCATTAATGACATACAATAGATAAACTAAGCTTGCTTTCGCTGAGCTGATTTCTTTGCTAATTTTTCTGAACGTCGTAGCTCACTCTGTTTAGCTCTTTCACCACCCACGTGTTGCTCACCACGTTTTGCAGCAAGGTTAACTTGCTTTTCACGCTCACGGAAACGGGCAATTTGCTCTTCGGTATGCTTACCAAAACATTTCGGGCAACTCACCCCTTGCTCAAACTGCTCAGATTGCTTGTCTTCTTCCGTAATAGGGAGTCGACAGGCATTACAAAGATCGTAGCCTGCTTTTTCTAACTGGTGGTTTACTGCAACACGACCGTCAAAAACATAGCAGTCTCCTTCCCACATACTCTCTTCTTCAGGGACTTCTTCAAGGTATTTTAGAATTCCGCCTTCAAGATGGTAAACCTCATCAAAGCCCTGTTCTTTCATATAGGCGGTCGATTTTTCACAACGGATTCCGCCAGTACAAAACATCGCAACTTTTTTGTGCTTCTCTGGATCCATATTTTCTTTTACATAGTCAGGAAACTCACGGAATGTATCAGTATTTGGATTCACTGCGCCTTTAAAAGTACCGACTTCGATTTCATAATCGTTACGAGTATCGACAACAAATACCTCAGGATCGGAGATCAGTTCATTCCAGTCTTGTGGCTTGACATACGTACCAACGACATGACGAGGATCGATACCTTCAACACCGAGTGTTACAATCTCTTTTTTAAGTTTAACTTTAGTGCGGTTAAACGGTTGAGTCTCTGAAAAAGATTCTTTGTAAACAATCCCACTTAAACGAGGCTCTGCATTGAGCCATTCAAGTAACGCATCAATACCTTCACGCTTTGCTGCAACAGTCCCATTAATGCCTTCACTCGCCAGTAATAACGTTCCGTGCACGCTGTGCTCTGCCATCAGGGCAAGTAATGGTTCGCGTAACTCTTGGTAGTTTTCTAGTTCCACAAACTTGTAAAGCGCACAAACAACATACTGACTCATGATCATTCCTTACTTCTTCGGTTCGGCAGAAAAAGTGCCGAACTCTAACAATTAAAACGGATATTATTATACCTGCGTTACAGACTATTTACCAATATTGACGAGCTCCATCACTTTAGAAGGTAAAATAATGCTCAAAAGATACATTTCTTTAAACATTTACCTAGTTTTTATACTATCAACTCGTAGAACAAATTCTTTGTAGTCACTTAGGTGATATATCAAAAAGGTATTGAACAAGAAACGACAATACCTTTTGTCATAATCGCTATTTGAAAAATGAATTATCAACTAAACCATTGTTATAGATTTGAATGTAAGCTTTGAGCTGCTTTTGTAATTCTTCCGGAGTGATTGTATCGTCGGGCTGAACTTGCATAAGAAACTCATTTAATTTCTCCGTGTTAATTTGATCATTTTCGACTTGCATACTGGTGACTGAATTACCATGTAGCAAAATATGCTGATTATTTGCAAAAAATAAAGCCCTACCAACTGTGTCAAAAGGCAACATACTCTGACCAAATGGTAGAAGCTTATCTTTTTCTTGATGTATGAGACCAACATAATCTAATACTGTTGCTGGTATGTCGATTTGCTGAACAATTTTGTCAGACTTAAAAGCGCCTATCGTTTTATTCGGTGTATAGAGTAAAAGAGGAATACGATGATTGCCCAGCTTTGTAGCGAATTCACTATCAACATTTTCACCTGTATGATCGGCAGTGATGACAAATAACGTATTGTCATACCAAGGCATTTTCTCAGCCGTCGCAAAAAATTTCTGTAGTGCAATATCAGCATATCGCACTGTTCTGATCATCGCAGGGTCATCAACAGCTAAGGTTTCTTTATACTCGTTTGGCAATGTAAAAGGATTATGATTGCTAATGGTAAAGATCGTTGATAAGAAAGGTTGATTAGTTTGACCCATAACTTGTGCTGCATACTGCAAAAACGGCTCATCAAAAATCCCCCACTTGCCATCGAAATCAATATGATTAGGATTATCTTTATCATACTGAGTTCTGCCATAATAGTCATCAAACCCTAGCTGTTCAGCCGTGATATCAAAGAACATCGAGCCATTTTTCGCACCATGGAAAAACATGCTTCGATAGCCGTGATTTTGCATAATCTCTGGCAAACCATAGAGCTTATCTGAAACATATTCAGAACGAACAAAAGTAGAATTCATTAACTTCGGTATTCCCCAATGAATTGACGGCACAGCATCAATCGAAGCACGGCCATTCGCAAACCCATTCTCAAAATAAAGTCCTTTTTCAGTGAGTGATTTTAAAAAGGGTGTATAGCTCGCATGTGTAGGTAAGTCTTTGACAAATTCAAGGCTGTAGCTTTCTAAAATAATGATAACGACATTAGGTTTTTCTGGCCCCTTATGAATAAGTGTTGATGCGGTATTAACCTTAGGAGTGATTGCTTGATATGCAAGCTCATCGGTAGCAAACCAATTCTTTTTATTCAAGTTAGTCTTCTCGCGCTTTAATAAGACGAGAGTGCTGTTTAAAGTGATATCTCCACTATTCGCGCTCGGCCATGCAAGCGCATGATATGCTTTTAGCGGTTTTGTCTGCAGACCACCGCGTATCCCCAACACAACAACGACTGCAGTAAACAAAAACAAAATCGCATATTTTGATTTGGTAATAGTATGTTTCGATGACTTACATCGGTTAATTCTTATGATACAAATTAATGCTGAGGTAAAAACTAATGAGATTAATGCATACTGAGTAAATAACTGCCCTATTTGATCTTTAATATCAAACCATAAGTCAAAAACTTCAAGGCCATTTCGCTTGCCTGTAAATGGGTAATAAAGCAAATCTACAAATGAAAAAATTATGAAAGGGACATTGAACAGCCAAAATATCCCTTGTAGCCACCTGAGCCCGGAATTCTGATTTATAAAGATAAACGGCAACAGAAAAGAAATTAAGATAACAGGGGTATTGATCGTTAATATTGCCGCTACATCAAAGCGTATGCCGTGTAAAAATGAATTAATCACAATACTTGAGCTTAACGAGTCAAAACTGATTTGGTTGTAATAAAAAAATACACCTCGAATAGAGCTATAAGTTAAAGTAAGTAAAAATAATAGTTTAACTAAAGAAAAAAAATAGCTAAGTGATAGTTCTTTTGACAATACTCACAACCTCTAAATACAAACTAGAAGATAAAAACTAGAAATAATAATTAATGATAATACAATGTTAATGAAATCTGTTTAACGTAAATAATAAAAGCATATATTGTTGCTTAAGTAACTGCTTCCAGCACGATAATTACAATCAATTTACTCAATTAAACTCGAGGTATTAGATTAAATTCTGTGAAATTAAATCACGAAGTTTGGCAATCGTTTTAACGTTCGCCAAACTGTTTTTTCATTGCTTGCTTTAATGCCTGCAGCTGACCGTCGATACTCGCATCTATAATTCCGACTTCGGTCTCTAAGATACAGCCGCCATTTTTCAATCGGCTATCTGCTACAACATCAACGTAACCAACCTCTGGAAATTCACTCAATACATTGGCAATATTTTCTTTAACTTCTGCAACTTGATCTGGGTGAACATGTAAAATTACTTGCTTTTGATTACTCACCAAATACAGAGCTTCTTTTACGACACGAGTCGTCGTATTAACATCATCGAAAGTATTAATAATTTTACGAACCGCTTCTAATACTACCTCAGTCATTTTATTTTCAACTTGAAGGTAATACTGGTTACCCTTCGCTACGGTTTCTATAAGTATCTGAGCATTTTCAATTTTAGCTTGTTCCATGCCAGCTTCATAACCGCGTTGCTTTTCTGCTTCATAAGCCTGCTGAGCTTGTTCAATAATACTTTCTGCCTTTGCGTTAGCAGCGTCAACTAAGTGTTGTGAGTCAAGATAGCGAGTGTAATCTTGTGCCTTTAATACTTTAAGCCCTGGAGTTAGCTTTAAGTTATCCGTTTTTATTTCAACAAATGAAAACATTGAGGAATTACCTGTTTAGCAATTTTTTTAATCAATCGGTATGCAAGATCATGGTGTTCTTTACTCAACCAATCAGCATTACCCTCTCTATTGATCAATTCTATATCTAGTTTAAGCTGAAACCTTAACAGAAGACTGCTAGGCAAAGTGGAAAGTAAAGCCTTGAACCACTGATAGCCCATAAAAGTAGCATCTGCCGTTAAACTGCGTTCTTCTAATATCTCGGGTAAAGGCACTTGCCACCCATCAGGCCATTGAGCAATTAACATAGGACCTTGTTGAGTTAAAAATTTAACCTCTTCAATACCAAATACATTATTTAAACACTTTCTAGGTTGTTTGAGTACTACTTGACGCATGGCTTGGCTATACATAACGCCACCAAGTGTTAAAAGTAATTTATTGAGCTCGATACACGGAAGAAACACCAAACTGGTGTAAGGCTGATGGAAGTGGTTTTCCGCAACAACTGATAATGACCAATTTTCTAAACACCATTGGTTCACCAAGGCATTATTTCGCCAATCAAACAAATTTATAAGCCATGGTTCGCTCTCAAGCAGCCAACTGCAATGCATATATTGTGCAGGACAAAAATTGAATTGATGTAAGCGTTGAGCATTTGATTTATTCTCATCAGCCACGATCATTAATCCTACGAGTCCAAAGATAAGTTGCTGCATTCGAGGCGATTAAAAGTACAAACAGAAATACAACAATACCTATTAACCGATTAGCAGTACCTTTCGTAACACGCACAGTAAAAACATTTTCGAGCTGATTTCCCTTCGATGCTACTCTTACTTCAGATGAAGGGACCATAACGACACTAATACGATCATAATTAAGGCCTTCAATACTATTATTTACTAATAATTTAATTTGAGGTACATAAGAATCGAGTGCAATATCAGCCGCATGTTTAATAAAAACAGATGCAGAAGCTGGTGTCGCTCTTTCACCTGGTCTTAAGTTTTCGGTTTCTAGTACAACATGAACACGTGCAACTAACACACCATCAATTTGTGATAAAGTCGATGAAAGTTCTTGTGATTTTGCATAAATCAAGCGTGCACGTTCTGCTAATGGTGAAGAGATGAGATCATCTTTAGGAAACACTTCTTTTAATGTAGAGAACTTTTCTTTGGGGTACCCTTTACGCTTTAAAGTATCAACGGCAAAAGCAACTTGAGAATTATCAACCATCAGGTTAATTGTATTATCTTTACCCGGTTCTTTGGTTGCAGTAACACCTTCTGAAAGAAGAATTGACAGCATTTCGTTGCCTTCTTGCTGACTAATATTAGTGTACAGCTCTGACTGACACCCCACCAGCATCAAACAAAGTAGTAAGCAAAATGAACGTATTTTATTTATCATAATTATGTTTCACTGAACTGTTATTCTTTCGATAAAAAATTGAGAAACTCTTTTCTTTGAGAAACTTTGACATGTTGAGAAGCTAACGTGGTTTAGACATTATTGTGCTTTCACTAACGTTTCTACATTTTGCACCGTCTTACCGACCGTTTTCGCAATCAACTCTTCCTGAAAAGTAATTCGGGTTAATGCCCACTGCATCTGCATTAGTTGAGCAGGGTCATTACCGACTAACTGCATGTTATCTTTAAGGTCTCGCTTAGCGGAATCGATATCATGCTTAAGATCACTAATGCTTTTAACTAGGCCGTCTTCAACTCCATCAGTAGATTCTGGACGAGACATTGCTTGCTCAAAACGCTCTGTTAATTCACTATCTGCTTGTGCATCTTGTATCTGTTCTAAACTTGTTTGCATTACTTCAGTAAAAGGTGAATCAATCATAAATCTTCCTAGTCTAAATCGAGTTTATGGCTATGAGTCAGAATATTTCTAGCTAATCCATTCATTGTGATCACATGACCTAATTCAGAGCGAATAATATCGACTGTCGTTGACATATCAGCCTGAGACTTCAACTCAGCCCAAGTATGGAAAAGAGCCTTTTCTTTATGAGCACCCAAATTATAAAAGTCAGTCAAGCGAGCTTTGAGTTCTTCACGAGTATTCGGTACATCAGCAATGATAGATGCGGTAAAAGTCCCGAGCAGCTCTTCTTCGAGCACATCAAATAAAGCAGGGGAAGCTTCTGAAGTTCCTTTTAGTGCCATTTCTTGGTTATAGCTATACCAAAGAGCATCTTTAACATCATTGTTATTACGGAATATGGTATTCAAAGAATGCTTCAGCGAACTCAAATCAAAATTTCCACTTTGTTTGATTTCCTCGTACCATTCTTTTACTTTTATATATTTCGATCGTGTTGATACGCTCTCATGGCCTGCTGAAATTGTAGAATGAGAGACCGCAATGTTTTTATTGCGAACCATTAAACTATTCATTCTATCAACATCCTGCTGTTCATAAGACAATTGACGATTCTTCTGCATTGGGTTTACGATGTTTCCTTGGCCCTCAACTTTCATCAAGCACACCTAATATCTCTTAGGTAAGATTGAGCAAACTCCTGAGAGCTTTGGTTACTCTGCAGCGCTGTTTGTAATAGGCTTTCAGCTTGATTCAGTAAGCCTGCCTTACCTGCGGCTAATGCCGCTAGACTTATTAAATCTGGAAACTCAATACATAAAGGCTCGAGTAGTCGATGTGCATCTTGGTATAAACCTCTATTCATCAAACTCATTGAGCGAATCATAGCGATAACTTCTTTAGAAGCTTCATTCATCTCTAAACTATCGGCAATCAGATTGGCTTCTTTATGTTTATGCATACCAGTTGCCACCAGTGCCACTTCCGCAAGCAACAAACGCATTTCTTTTTCCATCGATTACACCTTTTGCAGAATAGACTGCATAACATCTTTGATAGAACGTGTCGTTGTTGATGCTATATTATAAATTACTGACCATTTATTTATAGCATGCTGCAGCTCAGCAAGCTTTGAAGGGTCATCAGCGCCACTCCCATCTTTTAAGTTATCAATGGCGGCTTTTACCTGCTCATTTGCTTCTTTGGCCTGTTCAGCCAATTTATCTTTTACTGAATCAAGGTTTATACCATTATTTTTATCGTAATAAGAAGCCATAGTTTTTCCTTTGTATTAATTTGATTTATTTAATTGCGAGCTTAATAGTTCGTGACTAATATTGCTCAATGACCGATTTTGCCGCTTGATAAGCTTCATATTGGCTCATTAGAAGCTGATATTCTTTAGGGGAACATCCAATATCAAGTTTTCGTTTTACTACAAGTTGAGCTTGATTCAATCGTTCGACGACATCATGTTTTGCTTTTCCATCTATGTCATTGTCAAGTATTTCTTCAAGGTTTGTCATTTTGAACATTGCCCTCATGACCTAAGTCGACGCTAATTATTTGTCCGGCTTTGACTAATTCAATGCCACCTGATGTTATGTTGGAGATTCGGTATCCTTGCGGTGTTTTGGAGCCTACAACATAGCGAACATTGTCCGTAAGGATCACATAAGGAACCTTACCAAAGTTGACGCTTTTGAAAGGGAAATCAATATTTTTCCCCGTACTCACTTTTGGAATTGATTTTAAAACCAAATAGGGTTTTTCTCCGTACTGCTCACGAAACTTTCTCGTTACACTGTAAAACTGAGTCGTTTCAAGATCATCTAGATCACCACGAATTTCGATTCTGTCATCATTAGTAACTAACTGTACTTTTGTTAATAGATCCGCTTCAGCTAGTAAGGACTTTAGAGTGTCCATATAAGCCCCAGCTCTTTTTAAGTCGACTTTCCAAGCAATTAGACCGGGAACATCTCGCTCTAGAATCTGTTCAACTTGACTCCAGTGACTAGCATCATCGATATAACCAGTTAACAAAACAGTGCCCCTTTCTTCACCATTTTCAACTTTTATCTGGTGGTAACCAAGGTTACGTAAAATAAATTTCACACCACGTCGAATTTCTTCCATGGTTCGTAAGTCACTTTTATAATTGATACCAAGAGCATCAATCTTATCAAGTAGATTCAATTGCTGAGCTCGACCTTCTATGTATCCATCTAATACGGCTTGCTGTTCAATGGCATTCCACTCCACACGAATATCATTCAATTGAAGCTCTTTAAGAATGTCACGTACTAAAACAATCGGCTCAGCTTCTGCAATAATCTCTTGTTCGTTAGATTGGTTTTGCCCCCACCAAATGCCAGCAAAAATAGCAGTCGGTAATAAACTACATAAAAGACCAACTGAAATTATTCTTTTCCAACCAGTAGATTGTTTATCATTAACTGCTGTTTCTCCGTTGTGCTGTGTTCCAGAAGAAAGTTCAGTAAATAAATCGTCCTCAGCATAGCCAATAGATAAACGTAGGCCACCAACATTAACCAAAGATTTACGTGTTAAAGCCACACCACCATCGGACAGAGTGACATTATCACCGTTGACAACAACTTCCTCTGCATTCAGAAGTATTGGCCCCTCTTCAGATGTCTCTATGGTTAAGTGACTTGCTTTAATCTCTGAATCAGTCAAAACGACATCTGCGATAAAATCATCGCTACCTAATACAAAACTTCCACTAGGTAAATTAACTTCAACACCAGAATGAACACCGGAGAGAATACGTATTTTCCACTGTTGCATTGGCGTCATTATTCCTCTTTTGGACGTACGCATTGTTGTTGCGCACTGTCACACTCTTTAATTTCAACTCGCCAGCCTAATTCTCCCGTAGGCAAATTACACTGATTACGTAAAGACGCTTTTTGTTGAGAAGCAAGATCATCTTGATGACGTTTAGCTTGCTCTTCAGTCGTACAGCTAAAAATAGCAATGGCCGATTTTAGTTCTGTACTATCATTTGAGAGACTCTTAAATGCCGTAATTTGAGAACGTAGATCTTTCTCATTACTTATTAAAATATTATCTCCAATACCATCAACGATAATTCTAGGTTCAATAATGAACATTCTGACAGTACGACGCATAGTATTAGTATTACTTCTAAACAAAGCGCCTAAATATGGGATATCCCCTAATAATGGAATCTTACGTAATTGATGGCTCATTTCATCACGATATACACCTCCGATAAGTAAGCTTTGTCCCTGCTTAACCGTTGCAAGTGTACTAATTTCAGTAGTTCGAATAGAAGGGAGATCATCAACCCCTCCATCTGGAATTTGAGCACCATCTTCTAAATATAAGCTGAGATTGATTTCTGGTCTCTGAGCATACCTATCACCTACAATACGTGGCACAATACGCAACAACGTTCCGTAAGTAACTTCCTCTAATGCTGCAGTCTCAGTACCGACAAGTTTGACATAGAATGTTGTGCTGTTATTTAACACCGCTTCAACATTCTCTTGAGTAAGTATCGTCGGGCGAGAAACAACCTGAGCCGTACCTTTTGTTTCCAATAAACGTATTTGAGCAAGAAGATAATTCAGATTGCTTGAATCCAATAGTGATCTAAAGGTTTCACCACTACCAAGTGTTACATCTCCTCCACCAACATCACCGGTTGTTTTTACATCAATAATACGATTTCCACCAACAGAAACACCAGCACGCCAATCTATACCGAGTTGACTTAAGTCGTTCGCACTAATATCTACAATAGAAAGCGCAACTTCAATTCTTGATTGCGGTCGGTCAAGCTGAGCCAATAGTTTCCGATACAGTGGTAAACGAGCTTGAGTATCTCGAACAATAATTGCATTTAGCCCTGGCTCTGCCTCTACTGTTGCTCCAGCATGGTAATTCACCGCTGAAGATAAAGGGTTTGCAACGCCTTGTTGATCTTGACCAATAGTCGCGTTTGGTAAAGAACTGACCTGTGTTCGAACACCCGCCAAAACTCGATTAAGAACAGAAGCAATACCCGGCACCACAATTTTTTGGTCTCGGTAATTGATCTCTCTATCTGTCGCTGAAGCATATTTAAGAGGGATAATTTCCACTACCAAATCATCGGTAGAGTTTGCTGTCTTCATCAAACGCGCTTCTAAAGCGTCGGCTGTTTGTTGAACTAAGTCAACATATCTAGGAGGACCAGAAAGATATACTAAACCCTTGTTTTCAGAGGCTCTCCAGCCATATCGGTTATCCCATATTCCCGTTGATACCAAAGTACTTTTTAATTCTCGAGCTGTTAATAATTCTAACTGTAATAATCGAGATCTTGTTTCTGTAGATTTATAAACATGAAGTACAGACCCATCAAAATACCACATTAAATTATAGACTTGAGAAAGGTAGTTTAAGAATTCTTCTGGATCTTCCGGTGTGAAACGACCACTCACCTTTTCATTAATTTTATCACTTACTGAAACAGAGATACGGTAGTTCGCACCAAAGTTATTAAACAACTCTTTTAATGTGTCATTATCTGCATAGTAACGAAAAGGCTGCTCAGGCCAGTTTAATGTCGATGCTTTAAGTGAAGAACTTAATATTAGCGATAAGACAACTAGAGTTATATTTGAGATTAAGGTAATTTTTTTCATCAATTCTACCGGTATACCGCTACGGAAGCCAAACTGTTTGGTTTATACTTTTATTAACATGCTCTTGTTCGAGTTCATCGTTTAGTAATTCTACGAATGTAATATGCTCAGAAAGATATTGGATAAATAGTTCAATTGAACAATCTTCTAACTTAATTTTTCCTTGTACTACTAGCTGTTTATCTTTATTAATCGTTAAAGTACTCGGTGAGCTTCTCAGTTTTCTCATCGTGTGCAACATGCATTTCTTAATAGATGCTTCTTCTCGATAATCATACTGCTCTGAAAACTGGAAAGATAACGAGGTTTCCCATAAGATCCAATTTGAATGCTGTTGAATAGCAACCACTAAGTTATCAACTTCTAGGCTATAAGAACCATCACTAAGTGGTAAAAAGGATTCCATCTTTAATGACTTCGAAAGCGTTCTCATTAGCTGTTCAAACATATAAAACCTTCTCTATTTAGGGTTATGGTGGTTGCAACTATGTCCAAATTGCGTGCTTTGGATATCAAAATAGTATTGGTCGATGCTACTGACCGTTTCCATCTCCTGAAACCACTTCCAAATTTTTGATAATGCATTTAAGTCATTGTAAGCAAGTTCACATGCATTCCATACTTCACTCAGCTCGGGGCCCTGAATACGAACTTCTGAGCACCATTTCTTCCACTCTGATAGAAATTCAGCATCAACACTTTCAAAACGATTAAATGATCTCAATTTATCTAAGGCTGGACGCCAATCTGCTAATAATGCATCGTGTGATTGAAGGGGGCACGAATCCTCTACCTTATTCTTATACTGCTGTTTTAACTCTATTTGTTGCTCAGTTAATAGCTCAATTTGCTGCAAGGCAAACACACTATACTCTGCCTCTTCAGACATTCGATTCCAATAATCTTGCTGGGCATTTAATTGCTTAATTAATTGATTTACTTTTGATGTTTTTTCAAGTGCATCAACCCCGATTTTATGATTTAGCCATTCTTTTAGGGTGATAAAAATACACTGCATCAAAGTTTGTGGGGCACCGAGGTTAAAACGATAGCCCAAACATTGATTAATATAAGCCAACTTTTGGTCAAAATTTACCAATACACGTTTATCACTTAGCTGACCACCTATTTCTAATAAAAGGCGAACAGATAGTTTATCTAATTTAATCCCTAATAGCCGATGCGTCTTAATAAACCGACTGGTCAAAATGCAGTCAACAGCTGTTCGACCTAATAAACGTTGTAACAAAGACAACTGTTCAAAGTTAATAATTCCTTCGACGCTCAACTGTTGGTAGTTAACATTGATAATATTATCTGAGCATCGAGTTCCTAATTTCTCATCGGTTTCGTATCGAGCACCTTGTTTCAATATCGAAACTTTCCTTTTCTTAACTTGGTTACTAGGAAAGCTAATACGATCTTGAAAATATTGCTTTTTCATCTGCCTTCTTCTCCGAATCCACTTCGAATAGTCCAAAATGAGCTAAATTCATGGTTGTGTTCTTATCATTCAGATCCTAATGAATCCACAAATCAATGCCTTTCAAAATTAGTCAGAAAATTTTAGTCTTCGGGCATTTTATTGCTCAGCAATCACCTGCTCTTCGTTAGAGCGAACTCGACTTGGGGTCGTTCCAAAACGACGTCGATAGCTTTGCGTAAAATAAGATTGGCTAGAGAACCCTGTTTCCATAGCAATGTCGACAATGCTCATCTTGCTTGTTAAAAGTAATTTATGTGAATGTAATAAACGCCGTTCACTGATCCAAGCTCTCGGCGACACGCCATAATGCTCATTGAAAAGCTCTTTAAATGTAGTAAGACTTGCACCAAACTCTTTAGCATAATCTGTCAACTTCCACTCTTTTAAGTAATGAAGTTCCATAAAGCGGTGCAGTCTATCAGCTGTACTATCAGTAATATTGTGCAATAAAGAATGAAGTTCATCACCTCTCTCACCATGCAGTAGCAAAATCAACAATTCCTCATATTTCAAGTGCATGATCGCGGCAGGAAGAGGCTGCTTTTCAAGGTTTCGCATTCCAATAAGAGCATGTTCAACAAGTGCATTGAGTCCGAACGCAAATAAGCCATTCGCATTACTTTGCGTCTTGGGTAACGCCATCAGTAAATCACTATGTTTGAGTAAGAGCTGACTTAATAAATCATGCCTAAACTCAATCACTGAAGCATTAAACTCTTCATCAATAACTAGATACTCAAGATAGTACTCTCCCTGTGCCAGAAAAAAACCTTGCCCTGCAATAATGTCTATCGTGCTATTACTGGTTTGAACACGCAATTGACCACTGTGGACAACAACAATTTGAGCATGCTCAGAGTGATACACTTCTTCTTGTGTTTCACCATGGCAAATAGTCTTAATCGCTTGCAAGTGTGTCTCCTGATATAAATACCGTGAAGTACTAAATAAAATACATAAACCCCCAAAGAAACTTAGGGCTCTACTATCATTTCTCATGCTCTTTTATTGTTCATTTAAAATAAGCCATGAGTATTTTTTCAACAAAATATAAGAATCGCAGGTATTCTATACCCACTTATAAGTAATTTAATTATCAATATGTGTGGTGGATATTCTAGAAAAGACTCTTCAATAGTCAATACTAGGCAATCAATCTCACCCAACCAATTTTATTAATAATCATTAATAAATCTTAACAACCATTAACTAATTTAGACTGGTGAGTAATATTATTAATTTTTAAATAATATCGAACGCTATATTCTTATTTGTCCCACCAGGCGAGAATACATAAGGTTCTTCTTTTATGGCTAAGATTTCACCAGAAGATATCAGCGTTGCCTTTACCTTCATCTGCCCATTACCAGCCTGTACCGGTGATAGTAAAATAGAGTAATGAACAGGTAATTGCATACCTTTGTAGTCTTGCTTAGATACTGTAAGGCATTGATTTTCAATCATTGCACAAACTTCAACTTGAACAACAGTACTTACAGGAGGAATATAGCCATCAGCTGATATCCAACCAGAAATATCCGATTGAAGTGCATTTGAAAAGCCAGATGACATCGGTATAACCTGAGTACAACCTTGTATCACAAAGCTAAAAAATAAACTAATAATAGTCTTTAGTTTCATAATAGATTTACTTCATTCTCCGAACAAAATCTATTCTTTATTTTTTTTTAGTAAGATTCAACCTAATTGGTAATAAATTTAAAAATTAAATTTCACAGGATAGTGTTAAAGTTATGCATTAACATTTTCTCACAAAAAACATCTTAAAATACAATAGATAGGAAATAAAAAACGCCCTTTATTAAACTCATGCCATATTGTTTTTTTAATATTTATTAATAACCATTAATAAGGGTTAACATTCTCAATATTGACACTACGACTAATAAATAAAAATTTGAGACTATTTTTAGTAAACTTCATACAATAAAAGTCTTAGATTTGTTAAAAACTAACTCAGGTAATCTTTATGTCAGCATGCCAACTCGTAAATGAGATTTTCTATACTTTTGCTCAACAAACGGGCTTGTCAGGATTGCAGTTAACAGATAATGAGCTGGGACTGGCTTTTGATGACAAACTTAAAGTACATTTTATCTATCACCCTGCTTCTGAGTCACTGCAAATTGAAGCAGAAGTTACTGACCTAATGATGGTTAACATTGAGATGCATCGTTCATTTCTAGCCTTCAACTATCATTGGTCAGAACATCAGCTATTTTTCAGTTTGGATAATCATAGACATCAACTTTGTCTCAATACGTTCATTACTGTAGATAATTTAAGTTATGAAAATTTTGAACAAACTTTAACTGAGCTACTCAATCACGCTGAACAGTGGGAATCTCTACTCGCAACACATGTTGACTCCGACAGTAATTTAGCTGCCTCAGCTTTTTCAGAACTAAGGGTCTAAATATATTATGTCAGATGGTATTCGTTTCACTCCTAATAACATGAACATAACTCATTTCGACAATAATGCTTCGATAGGAGATAAAAAAGAAGGAACTTTCATGAATCGTAAGGTAACGCTGCTTGATTCTAGTGAACAAGCAGAAAGGCGCGCATTAGCTAAAGATTCCTTACAGCACTCCTTAGTGGAACAACTTCCTGTAAAAGGAAGCGAGAACTTATTCATTGCAAGTAGTAGTATCAACGCTAAGTCATTAGCCAATAGGAATATTACCTTACTTGGTTAAGAACATAATGGCTATGAAGCAGTCAGTCATACAAAGGGCAAACATCGAGATTAACCTTGATGTTTGCCCTTTTGGTGGTAAGACATTAAATTTTCATCACTTATATACCACCGAGGTACTGAGCGTGCTTAACTAGCTTTTGACGTTGAGCTTCCTTTTCTGATACAGCTTTCTCACTACTTTTAGCCTCTTTTTCAAGTGCCATTGGTAGAAAAACAAAGTACTTATTAAGAATCATGATAAGAACCTCAATCCAATATTATTAAATCACTTCCAAAGTTACCGTTGTAAATATAACCATTGACTGAAAGTATCAAGAGTATAGATCTCATCGACAAGCTTGCCTATCTTTCATAAATAAGTATATTCTGTTAGCCTCACTATTTGGCTTCTATGCAAATGAGTGAGAGGATATCTCCCTCTGAAAGTGAACATTAGACAAGTACCTCTTTTTGATATTTTCAAATAACAATAAAATGTATTAGTGTAAGTCAAGCACATTGACGTCATTTTTATAGTTTCCCATTAATCATATTTGGAGTTGGGTGTGAATTGCTATCGAGAAGAAGCCGTTAACCTAATCAAATTAGGAACCCCTGTATTTGTTGCATCTGTTGCTCAAACTGGAATGGGATTTGTCGATACCATCATGGCAGGTGGTGTAAGCGCGATTGACATGGCTGCAGTGTCCATAGCAGCAAGTATTTGGCTCCCTTCTATCCTATTTGGTGTTGGATTACTAATGGCTTTAGTACCTATTGTTGCGCAGCTCAATGGCTCTGGACGTCGTGTTAAAATTCCATTTGAAGTTCAGCAAGGTATGACCTTAGCACTATTGATCAGTGTCCCTATTATTATTGTTCTACTACAAACACCAAAGATCCTGAAACTGATGGAAGTAGAAGCCTTGATGACAACCAAAACACTCGGCTATATACATGCTGTCATCTTCGCCGTACCTGCTTTCTTATTATCTCAAACTTTACGCAGTTTTACCGATGGTTTATCTATGACTAAACCTGCAATGTTTATTGGTTTCATTGGACTTGTACTCAATATTCCACTCAATTGGATTTTTGTTTACGGTAAACTTGGAGCACCAGCTCTTGGCGGTATTGGATGTGGCGTAGCAACGACTATTGTTTATTGGATTATGTTCATTTTATTGGTTATATACGTAACCCTTTCACCACGGCTCCACAATATCAGACTTTTCAGAGAATTCCATAAACCTCAACTCAAGGCCCAACTGCGCCTGTTTAAGTTAGGTTTTCCGGTTGCCACTGCAATTTTTTTCGAAGTGACTCTATTTGCCGTAGTCTCACTACTTATCTCACCACTAGGTTCACTTATCGTAGCCGCACACCAGGTTGCTATCAACTTCTCCTCTGTAATATTCATGTTACCGATGAGTATTGGTGCTGCGGTCAGTATAAGGGTAGGTTATCGACTTGGTGAAGGAAATACCACTGCCGCAAAAATTTCTTCTCGAGTCGGCATATTGTTAGGCCTCGCTTTTTCAATAATTACGGCGCTTATGACTGTAATTTATCGGGAGAATATCGCTCTCCTTTATACTCAGAATACCCAAGTCGTTGAACTCGCTATTACATTACTTGTATTTGCGGCTATTTATCAGTGTGCTGATTCAATACAAGTTATAGCCGCTGGCGCATTACGTGGCTACAAAGATATGCGTGCTATTTTCTATTGTACATTTGTTGCGTATTGGTTACTGGGCTTACCAGTTGGATTTGTATTAGCAAGGACCGATTGGCTAACTGAACCTTTGGGAGCTCAAGGTTTTTGGTTAGGCTTTATCATCGGTCTTACTGTTGCTGCTATTCTTCTAGGCCTTCGCTTACACTGGATACATAATCAACCTTCAGAAAAACAATTGAAATTCGCACAGCAATAAATTTTGCCCACCACTTTGATCGTACTAGGACTATATCGAGTATCAATAGCTGGGGCTCCAGAATAGTCCCTCTGTGAGACGCCCCTCTTCTTATCGGCCGCTAAGACTTTATTTGGTGTAGCGACAAATTCTTCGCAACGGCTCAGAAATAAGGGCATTGATGTTCTGTTTTTTTTAATATTGTCAGGAGCCAATTTTTGTTTAAAGATCGAGCACAACCAATCGTCAAAATTGGGTTTTCATTTATCTATGTAATCTTCCTTGTTGGATGTGATCTTCAGAATTCATCACAGGAAAAAGTTTTTGGTAAATACCATCAAAGATTAACCAATATACTTGAGGTTTCTTATTCCTCAGTTGATGCAAGCTCGCCAGTGACGATTCCATCCAAGCGCTCTCTTTTTCAGACACTTCCTCGCCTTTCATTAGGTTTACTGGAAAGTTTTCAACTTCGTGAATGCGGTCTCTTCGATTTAGTTGCACAAAAGAATAATCAACTTGGCAAAGTTCAAGACGCATTTTATGACTTTGATTATCAAGTAAAGCTCCTAAAAATTTTAGAGACCTGCCTACAAAACCCTAACTTAGGTGAGCAAGATAAGGCTTCATTGATCAATTTGAATCAACAGAAGTGGCAACATTTCAACACCCATCTAGATAATTTATTTTTTACAAGTGTCGCGATGCGAAAACAATTAACTTCATCACAATGGCTGGTTAATGAAGGCGATGCAGATACTATATTTATAAAAAAAGGGCTCAGTACATTAAGCAATTACTATCAAACTCCAACTTTACACGCTGATAAGCTGCCTGAGGATAGTATTCTAATTTTCCAAGAAAAGTTTGAAAAAACACGCTTAATTGGTAAGCTTTATTATTCATTAAAAAGCTCGAAACAATGGTTGAAACATACGACAAATGTTTTAGAAAAAAATAGGTCCTCAATTATTTGTTTGCCCAAGCGTGATAAAACACGTTTCCTCTACCTAAATAATGTGTTCAATTCTATTTATATAAACGAAATTCAGCCTTATCTAGCTTATCTGGACAGCACCTATTGGGAACTTAGCGATGGTATTTCTCTAGTTGAACAACGCATGTCTTTATTAAAAGAGACATACAGTCTCAGTCAAACTCATAAGCAATTTCAACAAGCAATTTTAGATCACGTTCAGTTCTGGCAACGACTTTTCAAAGAATGTGGTGTCAACATCAATAAGCGGTGAACTTGTCATTTTGACACTACATAAAAAACTATCTTTCAAGCCTTTCTCTGATAAATCGAGCGAACTTAGGCTTACCGTTTTGAGTATGCCCATTAAAACGAAAAGTTATCGTTGTTCCCAATTTGGGAGGAATTCGTCTTACATCGTCACTAAAACCACTACCGATATAAAATTCGATCCCGTTTTTCAGTTTTACAAGTAATGAGCCCATTTTACCTTGTAAACGTCCTTCTCCTGGTTTATATCCAATCACGACGGCTTCATCGTCTTCAAAGCGCTTAAATTTTAGTAAATCTACTCCTCTCCCTGGAATATAAAGGCTTGAAATTCTTCTCAACATGATACCTTCGCCGTTTAAAACAGAAATTTGCTCTAATCGTTCAGCCAAGTCAGCTTTACTTGAGATAGGGTAATGTTTGACATAATCAAAATGCTCTAAAGAACTCGTAGAAACAAGGTCGATCAGATATTGATAACGTTTCAGGTAATCTCCATTAATTTGGGGAGAATCAAAAGCCATAAAGGTAATTTTTCGCCAAGCTCTATCAACGGGTGTTTTGTCCATAACTGTTTGTTGTACAAGATGAAACAACCCTCGTCCAGCCCATAATTCACCATCTAAGGGATGGTCTGGTAACCCTTTAGTAAACCATTTAGGTGCAAAAATACGATTACCATTTCTTGTTATTAATTCATTACCTGTCCAATAAGCTCGGATACCATCAAGCTTTTCACTATACCAATACTGGGCGATCCTCACACCTTCATGATAACTCTTAGCCATCACAATAGGCGGTTTAAATTCATTGTCTACTTCAAGTTGTGTTGAACTTAAGATAGTTAAAGCTATCAAAGACATTTTTAGTGGCATGACCTATCACCTAAATATGGTTTCCTTTAAAATTGATATAAGAACAAATGCACAAGTTAAACTATTCATAAAATCTAAACCTAAACAGAGCACTCAAAATATTCCTCCTTTACTCCCAAGTACTCCCAAGATGTATCAATATCCTTATAGGTTAAAAAATTTAACCTATAAGACCAGGAGTAAAACCATTTAAACCCAATTCATTTGTCATAAGCAATTACAAAAACATAAATTTAGGCTTAGTTCATAACACAACAAATAACTTAATTTTTAATTGCACCATTTTTAGAGCAAATTAACATTTGTAAATTAGTCTTTTTGCTCACCTTTTTGATTCTCATTTTAAAAAATAAAATTCACCACTAGTAAAAAAGAAAATAATCCATTGTAAAACATAAGGTTAACCCCAAAATTAAGTTGGCATATAACATGCTGATATGTAGAGAGACTACGTGACTATTAGAGAGTGAATTATGGAACTACGTAAGTTAGAGATAGATAAAGATCGCTTAGCAATTGAGTTTTATGGTGATTTAGATGCCAAAGGATGCCGCCAGGCTCAACATTATATCGACGAAGTTATTCATAAAGACGAACATAAAGAAGTGGAAATTAATATGGAGCATGTTCAATTTCTTGATTCTTCTGGTATAGGTGCCATTGTTTACTTATACAAACGTCTTGTTGAGCGAGAGCGCAGTATGATTATTGAAAATGTTTCTGGGCAACCCTTAGAGATTATGAGTTTGCTGCGCATCAATCATGCAATTCCTGTAAATTCAAAAGGACTATAATTAAACCAGTTAACATGGAGGTTGGCATGGTGTATTTAATTAAGCAACTCTCTGCAGTGTTCGTCTTAGTTACTGTCGTGGGGTGTTCCACTCTCGGCTATCCTGATAAAGGTCATGGTGGAATGGCAGAAAGTTTACAGGACATTTCACTAGATGATTACCAGTTTTCGCCAATCATGCCAGATGAGCCACTTGGCCCCGAACATGGGCTTCGTTTTGATTGGCAATTAGCTAAACTTCAATTAAATGCTTTAATTGCAGAAGGTGCTCGTTGGTGTTTTCCAGCCGCTGTAGTGCAAGCTCTCGAAAAACAAAATAGAATTGCCCGAGAGCTGGAAGGTGGTCTTATTGTCGATGCAGCCAATGATCTTGTCATACAGCGCAGGCGTCTCAACGAGTTAGAACAACAGCTCGATTATGTTCTCACACAGATTTCATGCTCTCCCCCAAATGACATAAACTCATTACGAAGTAACTTAGAAACTGTTTCTGATATTTATGAGTTATTCAATATTGATAACCAGTTTGAGGTAAATTCGGCAGTGATTACTCCCGCATATATGGGGAATTTAGCAGAAGCAGCATTTATTTTACGTGGGCAACCAAATCTTTCCTTACTCATTACTGGTCACTCAGACATCACTGAAGATCCATTAGCCAATAATAACCTTGCCAATGATCGTGCTGAGCAAGTGGAACGTTATCTCAACATTTTCGGTATTACAAAAGCACGCATTACAAAAGAGTCTGTCGACAGTACTCTTTCGCTCTATGAAGGAACTCCAGAAGCAGCACATTTCTCTAATAGGAAAGTTAGTGTTGAAGTTATTGATGTTAATGCATCCAAACTTTAAAGAGCAGGAGTAAAACCATGAAAATCTATCAATTCTTTTTAAGATTTACTCTATTTTGCTTCTTTTCATCCATGCTGCCTTTATTTGCTTTAGAAGTACAAGAGGTAAAAGTAGGAGACCTAATTCAAATTAACCTACCAGGAGAAGCATCGCTGAATCAAAGCTTTCAGGTTGACAAACGTGGTCGAGTGACTCTACCTGAAATTGGCCCTGTTTTTATTGCTGGCTACAACGAAAAGCAACTTGAAAAAGTCATAGTTGAACGCTTAAACAACATTTACCGCGACGTGAGTAATGCCCGTGTGTTCATTAAACAGCAACAATTGCTCGTCTCCGTACAAGGATATGTATCTAAACCCGGTGAATACACACTGCCAGCTGCTTCAAACGTTCAAATGTTTATTCACGAAGCTGGTGGGCTTAGGCCTGGAGCTCAACTGAACAAGTTCATATTGAAAAGAGGAACTAAGAATACGGAGTTTAGCTATAAGCGCTTTTTAGATAGCGGTGACAATTCTCAATTACCACAGCTTCGTTCTTTAGACATACTATTTGTTCCGGCCTCTCCTCTTGTTGGTAATGTCGAGCAAGAATTTGATGCATCCAAGTTAGTTGATTCAGGAGACAGTGCAAATTCATCCCTAGCGATTAAAGTTTTTGGTGAAGTTAATGCGCCTGGCTCATTTAGTTTCAAACAAAGCAACACACTTGTTGATATACTTATGCGAGCAGGCGGTGTCACACGTTTTGGTAATGTAGAGCGTATACGAATAATTACCGATAATGCCCCAACAACTTTTGATTTAAAGCGATACCTTGACACTGGTGATCATAGCTTATTACCCGACATTTCACCGGGTTCCACTATTTTTGTTCCTAAGCAAGAAAGCACGACTATCTCAGGCTCTAATACAATTTATGTTATGGGAGAAGTGGCAACTCCTGGCGCTTATAAAAGCCAGAAAAGTTCAAGCCTTATGGATCTTCTCGTTCAAGCTGGAAGCCCTACTCGCTTTGCTGATTCGAGCAAAATTCGTATCCTAAAAGCTAATGGTACTGTTACTCAATTTAACCTTCAGGCTTACACAAATGGTTTTGTCAAAAATAAGCTGCCTACTATCGAACCTGGTGATTCAATATTTATCCCAGAAAAAGAAGATTTCGAGAAAAAATCTTGGCTAAATACTGCCTCGTATAGAACTGTGGCAATAATAGGATCCGTCACTCGTCCTGGCAGAATTGAATGGTCAAATAAAATGGACCTCATTGATTTATTAGCTCATGTAGGAGGTCCAAGTAAAGATGCTGATACGGAAAGAATTGAAATATCTCTTAATGGTAAAAGAGTATTATTTAACTTAGATGAATTCCTTAAAATGGGTTCCCCACAGTCAAAGTTACCTAAAATCAAAAGTGGAGCTGTAATTCGAGTTCCTTCTGTAGTTTCTATTACAGCAGGCGATAAATCAAAATGGATCAATCAAAGTTCTGACTCTTCTATATATCTATTCGGTCAAATCAATGCGCCTGGCCGATACAAATTTACCGAAAATATGCATTTCTTAGATATTTTATCTGCAGCTGATGGTCCAACTGGCCTTGCAGATATACATAATATACGCGTAACTCACCGTGGATTAGGATACTCTAAAGTAAGCAAGCTCAATTTGTCTTTATATTTCGAAACAGGTGATGAATCTATACTTCCAAAAGTCAAACCTGGTGATACGATATATATTCCAGAAAAGGATAAAAACTGGCTTGACCGCTCTAAGGAATCTACTATTCGTGTCCTTGGAGAAGTAAAGTCCCCTGGTCGTTATTCATTCAATGATAACATGACGATACTTGATCTCTTAGCTGAAGCTGGCGGACCGACAAACAGCGCTTATTTGGAAAAAATTAGTGTTGTAAATTTGTCCTGCTGCCAAGGTCAAGCTAGAACATTTAACCTCGTAGAGTTCAGTAGGACAGCGAATATCTACGATCTTCCTGTAATTAGAGCTGGTGATACCATCTATATACCAAACAGAGAAGACAGTTTTCTTGAAAAAGCACGTGCTGGTTTAAGAGATATTTTACAACTGACCACCACCATTGTTCTAATTGGAGCACTGTAATGAGTATTCCGGCCACACATGCTGAAATAGAGCAGATTTACTTGCAAAATGAAATCAATGGTTTTAGATCCATATGTATTGTAGGATGCCAATCTGGAGAAGGCGTTACATCAGTAGCATCAGCTCTCGCTGAACGGTGGATTTTAGCCGGACACAAAACTCTTTTCGTTGATTTAAATTTATTTAAACCTGCATTTATTGCATTAAATAGCTCGATAAATGAAGATGAAGCTCAACTGATTACTCAAAAAAATGATCATCAAACCTTAATGGGTCTTCCTGCTCCTACACAAACAACTAAGCAACTAGCTTACCGTGATCCGACGATGTTGAGTAAAACAATGACAAGTTGGCTAGAAGATTTTGATAGGGTTATTATTGATACTTCTCCTTTATTGCGTCTTAATAAAAATAATATATCAGCTCAAATCATCGCTGGTATATGTGATTCAACGATACTAGTTGCAAGCTATGGTTCAACAACAACGAAACAGCTCACTCAAGCTAAATCTCTTTTAGCATCATGTAATGCTAATTTAACTGGTGCTATTCTTAATATGAAGCACACAGAATCCTTACAAAACGAGTTATTACTTTCTGTTAAAGAAACACGTATTTTTCCGAAGAGAGTAAAACAGTTTTTATATGACTATATCAAGAACAGCGATCTATTTACCATTTAGGAGCTCATATGGACCACTCACGCCATACTCCAGCTGAACATGAATTGATTGACGAAACAATTATACAGCAGATGATAAAAGACACTTGTGTAGAGATCATGCCAACACTCATCGATCACTACTTAGAAGAGTCCACTAAAAGAATCCAAAAGATTACTGAAGCAATGAGACAACAAGATCTTGCAACCCTTGAATTCGAAGCTCACACGCTTGGAAGCTCAGCACTTGCTCTAGGAAATCGAATATTATCACGTCATGCAAGAGCAATTGAAACCTTCTGTATAGAAGGTAAATCCCAAGAGGCATGGGAACTTTGTAGCTCACTGCCTGAATTAGCACAGCGATCATTTGAAGCACTAAATATGAGAAAAGAACAAGGTTTTGATGAATAAAATATACGTTGTGTAATTTAATTTACTATAAAACCTCGTTTTTTCTGCATCTTCTGTCAGATGTGCTAATAATTAAGTATGACCATTCTCAAAATGAGAATATCACGATCAGATTTTTTAGTTTCAATTTGGTAGTCAGCCGTTTTTGTAAACTGATTTCTTATCAATCTAAGAATCATGAAGTCAAGGTTAGGAACTATTCTATGAAGCCTAGGGTTTTACTGGTAGAAGACTCTACCTCTCTTGCAATATTATACAAACAGTACGTAAAAGATGAGCCTTACGACATTTTTCATGTTGAAACTGGGCGTGAAGCCATACGATTTATAGAAAAAAACAGACCTCAGCTTGTCATTCTAGATTTAAAGCTTCCTGATATGTCAGGTGAAGAGGTTTTAGACTGGATCACTGAACATAATATTGTATCATCTGTCATTATTGCAACGGCACATGGTAGTGTCGATCTCGCAGTCAATCTAATTCATAAAGGTGCTGAGGACTTTTTAGAAAAGCCTATAAATGCAGATCGCCTCAAAACTTCAGTATCCTTACACCTCAAACGGTCAAAACTAGAAAGCTTAGTTGAAAACATCCAATCTACCTTTGACAGACATCATTACCACGGCTTTATTGGTGCAAGCTTACCCATGCAAGCCGTATACAAAACCATTGACTCCGTCGCATCAACATCTGCAAGTGTTTTTATCGTAGGTGAAAGTGGTACTGGTAAAGAAGTATGTGCTGAAGCTATACACCAACAAAGTGAACGAAGAGATAAGCCATTCATTGCAATAAATTGTGGCGCTATACCTCGTGATCTCATGGAAAGTGAAATTTTCGGTCATGTAAAAGGAGCCTTCACTGGCGCTACCACAGATAGAAAAGGAGCAGCAACAATCGCTCATGGAGGGACTCTATTTCTAGATGAACTTTGTGAAATGGAACTGGAAATGCAAAAAAAATTGCTCCGTTTTTTACAAACAGGTACCTATACACCTCTTGGTGCTACGAAAGAAATGAAGGTTGATGTTCGTATTATTAGTGCTACAAATAGGGATCCTATGACTGAAGTGGAAGAAGGTCGTTTCAGAGAGGACCTCTATTATAGAGTGCACGTTATCCCAATTTATATGCCTCCACTCCATGAACGTGGTGATGACATAATCATGTTAGCCAGGCATTTTTTATCAACTTACGCAAAACAAGATAAAAAGAAGTTTACTAGTATTGATAGAGATGCACAAAATATGATCAAACATTATCACTGGCCAGGTAATGTTCGCGAACTACAAAACATTATTCGAAATATCGTTGTCTTAAACAATGATGACAAGATTGTTCTGGAACATTTACCACCTCAGTTAAATAAGAAATCAGGTTCGAAAAGTATTGTAAATGGCGCCCAACACTTCGAAAATATCAAAAGTAACGCCCCTACAGCCTCACAAAATTTCATGGAGTCAGTCCAGCCAATTAAAGAAAATTTTTCTACAATACCTTTAAATCATCCCACATTAAATACGCCCAATAAAGTGACAACTTCTTCCCCCTATTTCAATAGTGATGGTTCTATACGTCCAATGTGGGCCGTTGAGCGAGAAGCAATTCAAAATGCAATTGCTTTTTGTGATGGGAATGTTTTAAATGCTGCTGTCATGCTCGAACTAAGCCCATCTACTGTCTACAGGAAAAAGCAGGCTTGGGAAGCCGATGAAGCAGACATCTAATGTAATTATTCCTCCATATGAAGTATGGCTCTTACTTGATAGTCGCCTATACGGCGGCATAGAGTCGCATGTGTTAGAACTTGCAAAAGGGCTACAAGAGTTTAACATTAAGACAAGAGTGGTTTTCGCTGTAAAATATCAACCACAAGCAGCATTAACGTCAAAACTCACAGAAAACCACCTCCCACATAGTTATCTCAGTGAGTTGACCAAGCAACCGATTCCTGATGGCCTACAACATTTAGTCAAAAGCCTAAAACAAGCTGTAGTCAAATACCAGCCACAGGCCATCCATACTCATGGTTATAAAGCTGCTTTAGTTTCAAGGTTAGCCAAAATTTATTGTTCTAAATTTCCTCAATTAGTCTCAACCTATCATGCTGGAGAATCACCAAGAGGAAAAGTATGGTTTTATGATTTTCTTGATCGCTGTACCGGTACTCTATCAGAGCATTGTTTTGCTGTAAGTCATGGTATTCAAAAAAAATTATATTCTTCATCAGAAATTATTAACAATTTTGTTTCTTTACCAGATACATACCATATCCTAGGTAAAGAAATAGCATTTGTTGGCCGACTCAGTCATGAAAAGGGGGCGGATCGCTTTGTTGAAATTGCAAAAGATTTTCCAGATCTTTCTTTTAGTATTTATGGTGATGGTCCCGAAAAAGAAGCATTAGAAAAGAATGCGCCAGTAAACGTTATATTTCATGGACATCAATATAATATGGAAGCGTCTTGGCCACAAATTCAGTATCTCCTAATTACTTCAAGACATGAGGGTTTACCAATGGTGGCGCTTGAAGCAATGGCTAGAGGTATCATTGTCATAAGCCTCGATGTTGGCCGTCTTAAGGATGTACTAAATCATGGTAAGAATGGCTTTATTGCCCAGGACATCCTTCGCTTAAAAGAGAATTTGGTTCAATGTTTATCAATGTGTCCCAAACAGAGACTATTACTCCAAAAAAGCGCTATTAAAACAATAACTGAGAATTTTTCTGCCAAAGTAATTATTCCTAAATTGATAGAACACTATCAAATTGAAAAGTCCTCTTAAAGGCAAAATTTTTGCATTCTGAGAAAATAACATTCTCGCTCTTTCCTTACCAAAAAAAAATCTTAAATATCATAACCATAAATAAAAAGTATATTTTGGCATTTCGGTTGCAATAGTTTCTGTGTAATGGTGATTTGAGGAAATAGCAATGACAGCACCCAAGCGTATCTTTTACGTTCACTACGGAGACAATTGGATTCGAGGTAGTGAAATTGTGCTTTTAGACTTACTCACTAACCTCGATAGAGACCGCTTTGAACCTATTGTTTGGTCAAACTGTCAACCTTTACTTTCTCGTTGTAAAGACTTAGAAATATGTACTTATTATTCTCCATTCGATCTCGTTGGCGGATGGCGCTCACCTCGTTGGAACATTGGAGGATGGAATAACTTGTTTAGGCGAGGTTCTGAAATTATTAAAGAACATAAGATTGACTTAGTTCATGTGAACAGCGGTGGTCCTTGCCAATGGATGTGTCTTGCTGCACGAATAAACCGTACCCCCCTGCTTGCACATTTGCATTGCCATTATATCTTGCGAGATCGGTTTTCACTCGGATTACATTTAACACCAAGGCTACTTTGTGTCAGTAAAGATATTAGTAAAGAAATACTTAAAGATGGTTATCCTCCAGAGCATATACATATTGTTTACAATGGAGTATCACTAGATCAAAATGCTCAGCCAATTGATATTAAGTCATTGCTTGGAATCCCTTCAAAAGCTTTTACCTTTTTATCGGTAGGCTCTTTAATCAAAAGAAAAGGATTTGATCGCCTAATCCAAGCAATTCGAATGCATAATTACCACCAAAATAACCCCCATCTTGTTATTATTGGCGAGGGTGAAGATCACTTAAAATTACAACAACTTGCCATGGACCTCAAGATCAATGATCGCATTCATTTTGTTGGTGCCCAGGATAATGTGGACAATTGGATGTTGGGTAATGCAGAAGCCTTCATAAGTGGCTCTTATGAAGAGGCATTTGGGCTAGCTTTAGGTGAAGCTGCCTTAGCAAAATTACCTATCGTAGCTCCCATCACCGGTGGAATACCTGAACTATTTCAACACAAACACAGTGCGGTACTATATAAAAACACTGGAATGGCTGGCCTCTTAAATGCAATCCAGCTCATTATTCAAGATTCATCCTTACGCAATAAAGTCGCTGATAACGCTTTCAATTTTGCAAGCCAACACCTAACCGTTGAAGGAAACGCAAGAGTGATTGAAAGCATCTATATCAATATGCTGCAAAAAATCGATACTAATGGCACTCCCGTTTTTCATTGTATGAGACCAATATCTCGTTGGCTTCAAACTAACTACAATTAACTAAAGGAATTAGTTATGAAACGTGTATTAATGTTCGATGCAATCAGAACTCAAGGTGGATCAAAGATTGCTAATGCAGAGATTTTAAAGCAGTGTGATAATAAAGATGTCGTCAGTTATATTGCTACCACCCAGCCCGACCATTGGAAATCAATCATCAATAATGAATCACGAATTCATATTATCCAACTAAAGCAAGCTCCACTTATGTCAGATCACGGTCTTACCTATTGGTTAATAAATATATTCTATATGATTCAATTGCTTATCATATCTTTGAAACTTCCAAAGCTAGATTGGTTAATTGGATTATCCTGTCCTAGCAATGATATGCCACTCTATTTATTACGTTTGCTGATCAAAAAGTCAGTGGTTCAGATCATACATGGGCCTGTACCTAGTGCTCGTTCATCTGGATATTGTCTTGTTAAGGCCTCAGCTATATTTTATCTCGCCAGCACTAAAGAATCGTTATTAAAAGCACTTCAGGCCTATTTAAAAGTCTCACCTTCTGCGGCTGAGCGATATTGGGCTATGTTAGAAACATCAACCTTTACCAATGGTTTATCACCAGAGAAATGGCCTAAACAAGCGAATACGATATCCAAACGTGTATTTTGGGCAGCAAGCCTTTTTAAATGGAAAAACTTAGATCTACTTATTGAAGCTATTTCCCTTGAAGTTGATTCGAAAATAGAAGCCACCGTATGCTACTTAAAGCCAACGGTAGAAACTGCATCAGAACCTGATTTTTCCATTAAACAAATTGAATGGCACGAAGACCCGAGTAACCTTAATCAATTGCGTGCTCAATGCGGTATATTTGTATCTACTAGTATAAATGAGCCATTTGGTTTATCCATTTTGGAAGCATTAGCAGCAGGCATGTGCGTAGTCGTCCCCTGCGATGATAGTTATTGGGATCGTGTTTTAACTCATGGTAAAAATTGCATCAAATACACTCCTAACGATGTAGTTTCTCTCCACAACGCCATACACCTTTTAAATGAAGCACCATGGTTGAAAGTTACAATGGGAATTGAAGCTCTGAGTATTGCTCAACTATATACTGCAGAACGGTGCTACTTTCTCATAGTAGATTACCTGCATAGTAATAGAAGCGAAGTAGACAAAGCAGATATAAATAGTGTTGATAAAATCAAAGGATATGACCATGTCTAATGCTCTGACTAACATGTCATTATTTGCTATTGCAGTAATAATTAATAAAAGCATTAGTTTAATCATGTTACCAGTTTTACCTCAATTTTTGGGCCCAGAGCAAATGGGAAGGCTTGAATTGCTTATTTCATTTGGTGCAATTGCTTCGTTACTGGTCGGTTTCGCTTTGCATGAAGCATTGTATAGATACGCTGGTGTTCAAAAAGATGAAAATATAAAGCGTATTCTGCTCAATCAAATATATTCTCTTGCTTTTTACTTTAGTGTCATTTTTATTACTTTATTCTTATTTATAATACTATTTATAGATATCCCATCACCGTTCACCAAAACTGAATGTCTCATCTTGATGTTTGCGTTGTCATTGGAAGGAGTAATTGCAATTGGGACTGCTTGGCTACGAATGCAGGATGATAAAGCCAAAGTATTGCTCACAATTATGGTCACAACAACGTTATTACAAGTAATATTTATTGTTATAGCTTTAGCATTATGGCCACATATCATATCCGTTTTACTTGGTGGACTTCTTGCTGCTTTGATACAATTTTTTTGGCTTCACTATTACAATAATTACACCATCAGTTTACCTAACTTAGCACTCGCGAAGAATTACTTATATTACTCTTCACCAGTGATGTTATCAGGGGTAGTTTCTTTCTTTTTGAACGGTGCGGAACGCTGGTTTATCGCAGCTAATTCATCTTTGGAAAGTCTTGGAGTCTATGCCATTGCCGCAAAATTCGCATTTGGCATGTGTATTTTAGTTCAACCTTTTACTATGTGGTGGATGCCAAGACGTTTTGCCGTCCTAGAACAAGATAATTGCAAAGGCCTTGAAGCCGTTAGAATTACCCACTTAGGCTTAATATACATCGCTTTTTTGACTATCGTTGTTGTAACCATGGCATATTTAATTATTCATTTACTGTTGCCAAATACTTATCAACAAGCTGCACTTTTCATCTTATTCCTATTACCAATTGCAATGCTTAAAGAGTGGGGAGAACTGTTTAACTTAGCGATTTTGTACAAAAGAAAAACCCAGTGGCTCCTTGGTATAAATATCGTTGCTGCAATTACTGCAATTTCATTACTTTTTGCTCTTTCTTCGCTTGGAATATTTAGTGTGTTCATAGCATTGTACTCTGCACAATTGTGTAGGCTTGTATTGACTTATTGGTCTGCCCAAATTTGCCTCTGTTTGCCTTATGATATTAGTTTAATGGTTATTCTTCAGGTTGTTACAGGTTTAGCATTGTTTCTTATCTACTACCTACAGTCATTAACTGCGGCGATTCTCATCAGCCTAACTACCTCGTTCATTCTCCTTGGAATCGCAAGTAAATATATATCAAACAATACATTTCACAGCCTATTAAATTCATTACAGAAAAACAAAAAGAGCATCTAATGAATGTTATTTTTTTAAAACAGACAAGCTATATTACTACTCTTATTTGTTGTTTTATTATTGGCTTATTTTGGCTCGCCCTACCAGATCCATTCATGATCCTAGCAATATGTGCAGCTCCGCTTGCGGTCATATTTTCTCTTAGGTATACATTTTGGCTTGTTACTCTTTTTGTCATATTTTCTTTTTTCCGAATCCACGAAGCTTTCCCTATTATATATGACTTTAAGATTCCGTTAATTTTATCAATTTTTGCCTTAGGCGCCATCTCTTTTCACTTATTTATCAGTAGGGATATTCATGTATTCTGGCATAAATCACTAACATGGCTATCATTATTTTGGCTAATTGTTATTATCAGCGTTGTATTTGCCAGCTCACGGCCTATTGCTTTAGAAGAGTTTGGAGCCACTTATTGGAAAATTATTATAATGACCTTGGCTATAACTTGGGTTATCACCGAACCACGCCAAATTAATCAGATGTTCAAAACAATCATCATTGCTGGCTTTCTAATTGGCTGTGTTACGATATACAACGCCATAAATAATATTGATCTTGTTGAAGGCACGCGTGTCTCTATTGGCCGCTCTTTTGGTTCTATTTTAGGTGATCCAAATGATTTAGCTTTAGTTTTGATGTTTCCACTTGCTTTTACTATAAGCCAAGCACTTGAAAAGCAGACACCTATATTATTAAGGGGTTTTGCTTTGCTAACTTGCTTAATTTTATGTATTGCCATTATTGAAACCAAAAGTCGCGGGGGATTACTCGGAACATTAGCTGTATTTTCTTACTTTGCATTTAAAAACATCAAGAATAAAGCGCTCATTATCAGCCTCGGCACTATCGGTGCGATCACCCTTTATGGCCTTGCAGGTATTTCTGAACGTTCATCTGGGGGGGCTGCCGAAATCGGAATTGACGCTTCTGCAATGGGTAGAATCTATGCTTGGGAAGCTGCTACAAAAATGGCTTTAGCTAACCCACTAACAGGGGTTGGCCTAGAAAATTATTACTATAACTACTATTTTTATACACCACACTGGGATGGTATCAATCATGCTGTACATAGTACTTGGTTTGGTGTTTTAGCAGAAACAGGATTCATCGGTTTATTAATATTTATTGGTTTTATCGTATCTCTAGTAAAAACCTCTCTTGTAACTTTATCAATGATTAATGAAAAAACTGATTGCTCGCT
Source organism: Vibrio sagamiensis NBRC 104589 (assembly GCF_007990935.1). Classification (GTDB taxonomy): domain Bacteria; phylum Pseudomonadota; class Gammaproteobacteria; order Enterobacterales; family Vibrionaceae; genus Vibrio; species Vibrio sagamiensis. The sequence goes on along the minus strand of NZ_BJXJ01000012.1, from coordinate 38,481 downwards.
GTCTGTTGGTGCTAATGCAGCTTTTGGCGGTTTAATTGGTACCATTGTATCTGGAACATTTCTTTCGCAAAGCTTTACTTGGCCTATCTACATTCTTGCCGCTTTAATTATTGCAATTCATAGAATCATTCATTCTGAAATGCAAAATGAAAAATAGACACTTCCTTTTTTGACAGACTTCCTAAACAACTGTTTTTATTAACTTTAATTCTTGGCACATAATGTGATACTTCTAATATGTTAAGGATATTTAGGAATCAAAAAGCATGGAGCAAAGCATGACTGACATTGTTGTATTCGGTGAAGACTTTGGTGGTTTGCCTTCTTCCACTCAACACATTATAAAAAAGCTTGCATTTAATCATCGTATTCTTTGGATTAATTCAATTGGTTTAAGGCAACCAAAATTCAATATAAAAGATGCAAAACGTCTATCGTCCAAACTTGTATCTTTTATGACAAACAAAAAAGTGTCTTTTCAAAAAACCAGCTATCAGAGCACTTTAGACACCAGCATCTCCGATGAAAAAAATCTAGCTCACTCATTTAAAAATATAGAGGTGGTAAACTTACTCACCATACCAGCACCCAATACAAAATGGGCTAGATACATAGCAACAAAAATGATGCAAACTCAACTAGTCCCTATTCTTAAATCTTTAAACTTCATCAATCCCGTTTATTGGACTTCTTTACCAACAGCCGTTGATATCTGTCTTGCAATGAATGCTCGAGCTACCATTTATTATTGTGGTGATGACTTTGGCTCTCTAGCTGGCGTAGATCATGAAGTCGTTCTTAAACATGAAAAACTACTCATCGAAAATGCTGATCTTATTTTTTGTGCTAGTGATGAGTTAACCCTCTCATTCCCAAAAGAAAAAACGGTTACTCTTTACCACGGTGTTGATTATAATTTGTTCTCAAAGCCAGCAATTCGTGCGAATGACTTACCTCCATCGAGCAGGAAGATTTTGGGATTTTATGGAAGCATTTCAAACTGGTTAGATTATGAACTCATTGAACAAGTCGCTATAAGAGCTAAAGATTGGGATTTAGTTTTCATCGGTCAAAATGAACGTCATCAAAATCATTTACCACAACTAAGTAATATTTATTATCTAGGACCTCGACCTCACAATCATTTACCAAGTTACTCCCAACATTGGGACGCAAGCTGGCTCCCATTCGTAAATAACGCTCAAATTAATGCTTGCAACCCATTAAAATTACTTGAATACCTTTGTGTAGGTAAACCCATTATTAGCACCCCATTTCCCGCTTTAAACCCTTATATTGATATGATTAATATTGCAAATGATGCAGATGGTGTTTGCCATAACCTCAATCACTTGGTTCCACCACCGAAATCAGTACAAGGTGTACTAGAAAACGCCAGTTGGCAATCAGTAGCAGCAAAAGTAGATCAGTTAGTGAGGGAGTTATGAATAATTTAAGGGAAAGCTTAGCTAAACTTCTACATGGGGCTTGGCGCCGTCGTATTTTTATCATTATACCAGTCGTAACTTTACCTTTTTTAGGCCTTGTCATTAGTATGATTATGCCGACTAAATACATCTCTCATACGAGTATGTTGATACAAGAAACTGCAAAAATGAATCCATTCCTTGAAGATATTGCAGTATCAACTGGTTTGAAAGATCGAATAAGTGCATTAAGTACCCTACTCAAAAGTCGCCATGTACTTTACTCTGTTGCACAAGAGCAAAAATTAATTAACCAGTCTATGTCTAAGAAAGAGCAAGAATCTATTATTAACGATCTTGCTACGCGATTAGATGTCGAGCAAATTGGTAAAGATTATATTCAAATAAATTTATCTAGCCCTACTCCTGATGGCATGGCTGAGATCCTTAATTCGGTCAGTAATCATTTTGTCGAACAACTGCTAGCTCCTGAACGTTCATCTATTGAAGATTCAAGTAAATTTCTTACCTTACATATAAACAAACGCAGAGAAGAACTTGATAAAGCAGAATTAGCATTTGCTGAATATCAGAATGTTTATTCCCATGCGACTCCTGAAATGCAAGCACAAAGCTTGGGAAGGTTAGCAAGCCTTAAGCAAACGTTATCAGAAAAAGAAGCCCTTCTTGCCGGTGTTACAAGAAGCTTAGGAAGCCTAGATCAACAATTATCACAAACAAACCCTGTGATAGGAAAACTCGAGGAAAAGATAATTGAAATAAGAGGAGAGCTTACACTATTGAGATCTAAATACACCGATGCCCATAGCTTAGTGCAAGGGAAAGTGAGAGAACTGAATCGACTAGAACAAGAACGCTCTGTTTTGTTAAATACCAAACAGCCTGAAATGAACAGTAGCCAACTATGGGATATTGCCAGCACTTCATCTGCTAATAACCAAGGAGGCTCACAACCTTTACTTGTATCACAATTGCACCAATTGCAGTTAATTCGAGGGCAGCATGAGTTACTTACAGAAGAAACTGACAGTTTACGTAAAATGGTAAAGGAATTGGAAATCAGTGCTAACAGATTTGGCAGCACAGCTACAGAAATCAATCGTTTATCAAGAGATGTTGCGGTCAAAAGAGACTTATACGATGACCTAGTCGAACGTTACGAGATGGCTCAATTGACTGGTTCGCTTGGTGTATTTGAGGAAAATAAAAGGGTCAAAGTTATTGATGAACCTTATAGTCCAACCATCCCTTCAAACTTACCCAGCTTTTATTTTGCTCTTTTAGGAGTAATCGGAGGTTTGTTCCTTGGAATGGGACTTGCACTCATTTTAGAGATTTCTGACGAAGCCATTTACTCAAGAAAAAGTATTGAAAAATACTTAGGCGTCAATGTGCTAACAACCATACCTAAAATCACTTACATGGATTGATATGCCTCATTAGCTTTTAATGATCAATAATATAGACAATGATCTTATGTAACCATCCTATGTCAAGCTTGCTTTAATAAATCACATCAAAAGGTTATTTTCAATAAACCAACCTCGTTAACCATCATAGAAATATCTCAATATCCAGATAACCTTTAATTACAGGCTTTGAGGTGAATAAACTCTTAACTCCTCGATGTAATTAGCATATACAGTTTTTAATCCTATATTGAGAATCGCTGATAAGAGCGAATCAGACAAGATGATGGAATATTGATCTTTTACAGTTAACAAAAGCAAAGCTAGGTTGTTAATATTTACTAATTTTTCACACACAAATCACTTTCCGATATGAATGTCAATTTAGTAATAATACGGTTAAAACTTCAACTACGAAAAGAGAAATATACTAACTCATTGATTGTTTGTATAAGTCAACTTGGCACATTGCGTGCTTAATGTCTTAAAGAATCACTTTATTAGGATCAAGACTAGATGAAAGGTTCCCATGCCTCAAAATCGGCTGGCAAAGGCAAAGTTGTTATACATATAGTTCAACATCTATCACCTGGAGGATTAGAAACTCTGGTTTTAGAGATGCTGCGCTTTGCAAGTAAGAAAGATTCTGTACACATTATAAGTTTAGAAGGGACGCGTTCTGACGCGTTTAAAAAGTGGCAAAGGTTGGAAAGTGTTAATGGACAAATTACTTTTCTCGATAAGCCTGATGGTATTTCGTTCAAAGTATTATACAAATTAGTCAAAATTTTTAAGCATCTCAAGCCAGATGTAATACATACACATCATATAGGGCCACTTTTCTACGCTGGTATTTCAGCCAGACTAGCGCAATTTAAGATGCTCATTCATACAGAGCATGATGCTTGGCATCTTAACAATCCGAAAGCGGCACGTCTTCAGTCTCTACTATTAAAGCACCTAAAACCTTACGTTGTTGCTGATGCAAACTTTGTTGCCAATCAAATAATTCAGCAGCTTGGCTATGATCGTGTCTGCACAATACATAACGGTATAGACTGTGAAAAATTTTCGCTCGGGGATAAAACAATTGCTAGAGAATATTTTTCTATTCCAGAAGATAAGTTTATTATTGGCACAGCAGGTAGATTAGAGGCGGTAAAAGGGCATGAGGTGCTAATCAAAGCTCTTTCTCACTTACCGGAAAATGTACATCTTGCGATTGCTGGAATTGGAGATCGACATTCAGAATTATTAAAGTTAACGGCAGAACTTGGACTTGATGACCGCATAACTTTTCTTGGGCTCGTGAAAGATATGCCTCAGTTTTATCAAAGTCTCGATCTATTCTGTCTTCCTTCATTACAGGAGGGGTTTCCTCTGTCAACTCTCGAAGCCCAGGCCTGTGGTGTGCCCTGCGTTGCAAGTGATGTTGGTGCGGTAAATGAAACACTTTGCCCTTCTAGTGGAGCACTTGTATTACCGAATCAAGTTGAACTGCTAGTCGAAGCTTTAACTAATGCTATTTCACGTAAGCCTTATTCCCCAAGGAGTTATATCCTAAAGCATTTTGATATTCGTAAAATGTTACTTCAGTATGCATCTCTTACGCAGGAGGCAGCTTATGAGTGACTATATTTGGGTAATTGGGTTTATTCTCTCCATATCTATAATTTTTTATCATCACTTTGGCTACCCTTTAATTTTGAGTTTAATTACCCATAAACAAAAAAAACGTCAAAATATAATGAACGTTGAAGAAAGGCATTACAAGCCAACAAAAAGTGATTGTGACCTCCCTACTATTTCCATTATTGTTCCTGCTTTTAATGAAGAGCGCTGGATTGCTGAAAAAATCAGAAATCTTGGTAGTTTAGATTATCCCAAAAATAAACTAACCGTCATTCTAGCGCTTGATGGATGTACTGATAAAACAGCTGAGATTGCTCAAAATACTATTCAAGAAGCGATATGTGCTGATACTTTATTTATAATTCATGATAATGCAATTAATCGAGGAAAGGTTGCTATTATAAATAGTGAAATGAAGTATATCGACTCAGAGATTACCGTTTTAACTGACACATCTGCCCTAGTGTCTTGTGATTCTTTGCTTCTGGCTGCCCTTCATTTTCAAAAAGAGAATGTAGGTGTTGTAAATGCGACTTATCATATTCTAAATACTCAGAATCACGGTGAATCATCATATTGGCATTATCAATCTCAACTGAAATATAACGAATCTCTTATTGGTTCAACTATCGGTTCTCACGGTGCTTTTTACTCTTTCAAAACAAATTTATTTACACCACTAGAACCAGATACTATCAATGATGATTTTATCCTCCCGATGCAAATTGTTCTCAATGGTTACGCTGCCATTTATGAGCCAAGAATGCTAGCCATTGAGCTTGAGCAGAGCTCAGACTCCACCGATTTTAGAAGGCGGTTAAGAATCTCAGCAGGCAATATGCAACAGTTTCTAAAACTTAAAAAGCTTTTACTACCTCGTTATAAAGGAACTGCATTTTCGTTCCTTTCTGGTAAAGTACTTAGGCTCACTATTCCTTATTTTACAATTCTATGTTTGATAAGTACTTTACTTTTAAGCCACTATCCCATATTTCAGGCACTAGCCCTCGTACAAATTACTGTATATTTAATAGCACTTATTAGTTCACTTATACCGAGCTTTATGTTGTTTAAACCATTCAAATTAATTAATTATTTTGTTTGTGGCCACATTGCTAACTTAGCGGGTGGCCTTCGTTATTTATTTGGCTACGAAAATGGCCATTGGAAACGCATAAATTAAAAAGGATATTTACATGAACTCTTCTCATTACTGTTCAAAAATTTATATCGCTAAACGTTTTTTTGATATTACTTTTTCAATTATATTAGTATGTGTAACCATTCCATTATTTTTTATAATCCCAGTTGCAATCACTTTCGATTCACGTGGTCCAATTATTTATCGACAGTTAAGAGTCGGACGCTGTACACCTGAACAAATGGCTTTGTTTCAAATCATGAAATTTAGGACAATGTATGTAGATGCCGAGCGAGTATCAGGTGCTGTGTGGGCATCGCAAAATGACCCTAGAATTACACCATTTGGGCGTTTTTTAAGAAAGACTCGCTTGGACGAATTACCTCAACTTTTCAATGTTATAAAAGGTGACATGTCTTTAATTGGCCCTCGCCCTGAGCGTCCAGCTTTTTATAAAAAGCTAGAAGACGAAATACCCTTCTTTGTAGAGCGTACTTATGGTGTTCTTCCTGGAATTACCGGCCTTGCACAAGTAAACCAAGGGTATGATTCAAGCATTGAAGATGTAAGACGTAAAGTAAGTTTCGATCATAGTTATGCATTGAGCCTAAGATCGTTTTATTCTTGGGTTTCAATGGACTTTTCAATTATACGTAAGACGTTGATTGTAATGTTAGATGGCAGAGGACAATAAAATCATGCAATCAAATAAACTTGAAAATGCGGATTCATACGCTTTTTTAAATGACGAATAGTCGTTTATAAAACGATATGAATCCAGCTTTTAATAATCAACTTGCACAAATTCTATCATTCCTGCCATATCCTTCTCATTCGCTCTATTGCCTCCTTTGGCACATCATGTGTACTAGAATAACTTCCTCGACAAACTCTAACGTCGAATTCTAGTGCTTTTTCTTTACAATAATTGATGTAGGGAGCCATTTCCCAAAACTGAACAAACGTATTACTTACTACAACAACTTCACCTTTTTCTAACCATCGGCAGGCCTGTTCAAAACACCACTGATGAGCTTGAGGTAAATCACGTTTTACAAAAAGATACTGCCCGTCTTCATTCTCAAAATACATATCTGCTTCAACATGTTTCAAGTTTTTTTGATTACACAGTTGTCTTGCCAATGTGGATTTTCCTGAACCAGGTAATCCACGTAAGATAATCAATTTCGCAGTACTCATTTGGTATATTTTACTGTTTATGGACGTTCATTATATCTAGTAATATCCCAAAAGTTGCAATAAATATTTAAGTAAGGTTCTGTATTTTTTTTCATTCTTTAATATCCTACCAAAAATTTCTCTTAGGTACCTCCAAATAGTCTAAGCTCTAACTGTTGAAGAATGTATAGGAGCTAGTGTAGGATGCAATTAACTCGTCTGCTTATCGTATCTGTCTCATTAGTTTTTAGTAATAGTTTTAAAGCTTTAGCAACAGAAGTGCACCTATACAACTGGGAAGAATTTCTGTCACAAAATGTTATTGAACGCTTAAAAGACAAAAAAGGAATCACCTTAAAGCAGCATTTTTTTTCTGACGAATCGATTCGTGATGAGCTTCTGGCAAGTGAACGAAAGCTATCGTTTGATCTAACTGTGATTGAAAGCGTCAAACTTAATTTATTAGCCAAGCAAGGTATTTTTCATTCTCTTAATCGTTTTAAAGCCCAATTATCTGATGTTTACGATAAAATGTGGCTGGATGCATGCGGAGATTATGGACTTCCTTATGCTTGGGGAACCACAGGGATACTTTATAGAGTCGAAAAAGTACCTAAACCGGAATCCTGGTCAGCATTACTTAATCCAGCGCCTTCTTTAAAAAATAAAATTAGTATGTATTACGAACCGGTTGATCTTTTGAGCACTGCTTTACTCGCCAATGGTTTTGAACCATTTACTCATGATTTAGGCCAAATCAAGAAAGCATACGATACTCTAGTTCATCAAAAAACCTTTATAGCAAATAATGAGTATATTCTTGATTATGTCAAATTCCCTACAATATTAGCATCCATTGATATAGCTTTTGGTTATTCAGGTGACAGTTATATCTTAAATAAGACAGAAAAAAAAAGGAGTTGGGCCTACAGCATACCTACAGAAGGGACGACAATCTGGGTTGAGTGTCTAGCGGCGATAAATCATGGACCGATGTCAGACGAAACAATTGAAACACTTCTATTCTTATCTCAAGTAGACATTGCTGCACAAAACGCTATGGATTCATGGTTTGCTACACCGAGTAAGAAAGCTAAGTCATTCACGTCTGATGAATATCGTTTAGATGAAGAATTATTCCCACCTCAAGATGTACTGGATCGCAGCTATTTATATCAGCCTTTAGATATGAAAAGTTTACAGATTAGATCTAGAATAATAAAAGATTTGATAAACTAAATGTCTATCTTAAAAAAGATCTACCTTACCTTAACGCCTGCATTAATTGCTTTTTTTCTTTTATTAGGATTTATAGGCTATAAAGTATCTAAAGAATATACAGATAACACCTATTTATCTGCTGCACAATCAGAAGTTAATTCTGCACTCATTGCAGCTGAATATGAACAACTTGGGTTAGTTCTTTTAGTAAAAAATATCGCAGCATCATCGACATTCTTACATTACATTCAAGAGCCTAATATTAAAAATTTGGTTTCACTTGAAAATGATATTTTGACTAAGCTTGAAAGTAACAAATCAAATCAATATGGAATACATGATATCTATTTAGTTGATCAACAGTTCAATTTAGTCTTATCTACTTTGCGTAAAACTCCTTTTGAAAAAGTTACCATACCTGACAAAGTTTATGAAGCGGCGTTTGATATTCATACAAAAATATTAAGCAAACAATTCTTTAGTGAAAAAGGACTTTCTTATTTATCTTTAGGTGATGAAGTTCAATATGTTTATATAATGGCAATTGACCCCTATTTGATACCAAGAGATAAAAGGTCTAAATACAGTCAAAATCGTTATTTATTAATTGCAGAGACACCATTAAAACAGATGTCTTCTTTATTAAGAAAACACAATGGCGAGTCTGGAATAACATTATATTTTAATCCTACAGATTCAAACCAACTACCTGAAAACACAGAATTTGTTATACAGTCTATAACTAAAGATTCCGGAACTATCAATGTAGAAATGCTCAGCAAACATTTTAGCGCTAATCTCAATATTCATGAATCCATAAATACCAAAAACAATAATATGGCAATTTTTATTGTATCATTAACAGCTACCATCATCATTGGTTGTCTTTTAATTTCTTATATAGTAATTTGGCAGCAATTATCAAAACCGTTAAATAATTTATTGAGGGAAATTTTCTCTGGTTATTTACAGAATCACTATTTTAAGCGTTCACAAGGAAGCAGCGAAATTGACACTATAAAAAATGCTTATATAGATTCACTTATAGAACTAAAATTCGAAGCCGAATTTGATCAAACAACAAAACTCACAAATAGACAGACTTTCATTCGATACCTGAATATGCGCTTACTAAGTACAAAAAACATAAACTGTTACTTAGTATGTTGGGATATTATTGACTTTAAAAAAATAAATGATTTATATGGTTCTAAAGTTGGTGATCAAGCCTTAAGAAGCTTTTCGAAGTTATTTTACGATACATTAGCAAACCATCATTATGAATTTAGTTTTAGTTGTAGTGATTACTCTATATCCCGCTTTGGTGGCAATCAATTTATTGCTATCATTGAGGTTGATAGCAATCAAATCATCAATTTAGAAATAGAAAAAATAAATAACATATTGACAAAGTCAACATATGTCGAAGGTTTAAATTTTAAATTTTCACTAACTACTTGCGTTTTACCAATGAACGTTAAAGATTTCAAAAGCAAATGGTCTCGAACTATTGAACAAATGCTTCGATACACTAAGCGTAATAAGCGTAATAATGATGATAGCAGCAATATTGTTCATGCTAATGACTTGCTCCCCATATTGGAGAGGGAAGATCTAATTGAAAACATTCTCATAGATTGTTGTAAAAATGATAAGTTTAAACTTTCATTTATGCCTATTTATAATACAAAGACAATGTCCATTGATGGTGTAGAAATTCTTATCAGGTGCCCATCTCTTTTAAAAATCGGAGTCGGACCTGAAGAATTTATTCCAATAGCAGAAAAAAGTAACCTTATAACCAAAATAGATATTTGGGTAATTAAAAAAGCAATCAGGTGCCTTAAGGCTTTGCAAATTAAGCACCTTTACAAAGGAACGATATCTATAAATATATCAGCAATGGAACTTTATAATAGAAATTTTGTGAAAATTTTAAAGAGTGAGATTGAAATATGTGCTATTAAACCAGACTCTTTAATTATAGAAGTAACAGAAACAAGCTATGTAAAAAGTAGCCCATTAACAGTAAAGACAATAGAAAGTATGCAAAAGCTGGGTGTCAAAGTTTCTTTGGATGATTTTGGCACAGGTTATACCGCTTTTAATCAACTTTTGCATTATCCGGTTGATGAAATAAAGATTGATAAAAGTTTTATTGACAAAATAACTATTGATGAAACAGGAAAGAAAATTGTTGAACAAATAGTATTGTTAGGCCAATCTTGTAATGCCTGTGTTGTTGCTGAAGGGGTTGAACAGTTCGAACAATATAAATTCCTAAGTCAAATCGGTTGTGATTTCCTTCAAGGTTATTATTTTAGCAAACCAACTACAATTAAAAACTTCATCAGATTAATAAATAACCACAATGAAGAATCTTACCTAATTTCTTTATCAAAAAAAACTGCTGTTATACTTCAGCATAAATCAAGATGATGCTACTAAAATCTAATTTTATTATTAGCTATTAATAATTTCTAGAATTTGACCAATTTCAACATTCTCTTCATATTTAATTACAACATCTAAAATCAAGTCTATTCTCCTTACAGTGATATACTCTGAAAGTATATCTTTAAAATTGTCTTTTAGTAATTTACTTATATTACTTTCATTGTTGAAAATAAAAATAAATCCTGAACCACTACTTCGAAATGAGGTTCCTTTTTCAGGAACTATCCCTTTCAAAGAGTTTGCTGCGAATTGCAACATTAAATCACCATATTCAGAGCCATATTGATGATTAACCTCTCTAAGGTTTCGAATTCTTACAGTAATTATTTTAAACATAGCATCATTCACAGAGGCTTTTTTTAAAAAACTCATTAATGCAAATCGATTGTTAAAGCCCGTTAGTTGGTCAAGGTTTTGTAACTCTTTATATCTTTTGAAATCAGAGTAATATAAACAACCTGTTATAAAAATGGAAGCAATTAGTAATACCCCACTCCAATTAAATACTGAAACAATACTATTAAGTACTTTTGATTTATTTTCTATTACTGGACTTTTTAATCGAAAATTATTATTTATAAATTGAATAAGTGTATCATAGTTTATGTAGATCCTCTTTAGAAAATCTTTTTTAGTCAACTTTCCTTCCTCTAACAAATCAATTGATAGTTCTAGTACTTTAAATTTTTTAAACTCTTTATTAAAAAAAACTTTCAAATTTGAAGCTTTTACAAACTCTGATGATACTTTACTCTCTATGAGTATTTCAAATCTACTCCATGTAATATCGTATGCTAATTTGACTTGGTTAATATTTAAAGGGTCTGATTGACTAGCTATAATAAAGTCAGCATATTCCTTTATTAACTGGAAAACATACCATGTGGATTCATTCTGTCTATTTGAAAAGCCTTCATTTACGGACTTTATATTTTTTATACTATATATGTTAATTGATAATAAAACCAACATGAAAAATAAAATCAAGACTTTAAATAAAACCAAATAATTATTTTTACACATATAATCAACCTAGTACAAATATATTTCTTTAATTTGCCATATCATTTTTGCATGATATTCTACTGTGTCAATTTCTTTAAATTTGGATAAAGGAAAAACAAGCCAATATGGACCTTTATCTCTAACTTCCATATATTTATTAAACATTTTAAAAGCAATAATCGGATCATAGTTTATAATATCACTTTTAGGGATAGCTACTCGATAGCCATTCAATGCTACGATATTTACCATAGTTGGCATAGAAAGACCATTTTCTTTAAGTAAATCTGGCAAGGTGAACCCGCTGAATACATTTTCACCTTCTAACCATGGTAACGCTGTTTTTAACTCTTTTCTCGGTAATGATTGAAGCTCATCTATTGTGAATGTATAAACAATTCCTTTACGATCATAAACTTTAAGTTCAAAAGCCTGATTTGCATTACATAAAAATGGAATAAACATGGCAATACAAGAATAAATATAGTGCATAAGTAACCTAAATATTATGAACTTCATTGTTCAATTGTAGGACTTATTCACTAAACCTTCAAAATAACCACATGAAAGTAAAAATAATTTGTTTATATGGATACTCTTTTAGAAAAAGATGCTAATAGCAACGAGTATACCATATCAAGTATAAAAGACAGTATTCAACGATTACAATTATTTAGAGAATGATTTTTAGTAACACTATTAAGCCTAGAACCATTAATACAATTGCCATTCTAGAAACACTCTCCAATTGAAGTGCGTCTCTCGGACGCACTATAGTTATCAATAAAAAGCAATATCAAAAAATCATGTATTTTTTCTTACTTTAAAACCTATCAAGATGAAGCTAATGCCCTCTAAAAGCAACGAAACTCCAATAAAGATACCTAGTAATGTGAGTGAAAACACTGGATCATTGAGCAACATTAAAAAATAGCTACCTATCAGAACTGATACAATGCCACTCAATATGATTATATTACGGCTCGGTAGATTTCGATTGCTCAAGCCAAAGAATAATCGAGTTAAACCATTTAAAATCATGATAATAATCATTAGCATTGTAATTGTTATCAAACCCTCAAATGGTTGAAATAAGATGAACAGGCCACCAATAATGTATAACAATGCGCTAAAAACATACCAAACTTTCGTTTTCCATTCTTTAATAGCAAATGCATGGTAAACCTGAACACTTCCACTAATTAAAAGCGCAACACTGACGATTGTTGAAACCGTCATTCCAGCCAGCATTGGTAATGCGATCGCACCTACTCCCATAAGAGCAACGATAGAACCGACAACAACAAAATATTTCCAACTTCTAGATAAAAAAGCAGGAACTTGAAAGTGAAGAGAATTTTCCATTAATTACCTCATATAATCAATTAGTCTATTAGATCAATCTGCTTATGACCGATGATTAAAGGCTTTAAACAATGTAATGTCATCTTGCACAGTCATAAGAAACATGTATCATATTAGCACTTAAAGGTGATTTTAAAACATGTGTGTGTTAGATAATTTGGTGCGTTATCTTCAAAATCGAGACATAGTTCGCTTTGTTACTACTTAATGTGGTCAGTTTTTACTTATTTACTTAACTATGTTACATCCATTTTGACTCCAGATACTCACTTCTCCAGCTTTAGCACTAGACGTATTCACCTTAGCTTATACCTTTCTTGTAAACTTCATCGCTAAATTGATAAGGACATATTTTGCTCGAGCATCACATCAGAACTTTTATTTCTAGGAAACTCAATGATGTTGGTATAGAGAGTGACCCTTATGGTCTTGAACTCACCTCAGCTTTTATACTTTCTAGTATTACTGTCGCCATCATCAGCTACCTCGTTGTTCATCATTTAATTGTACGTCTCGTTAATAATGTCTTACGCAAAACCAATAAACCTCTTGCAGAAAGTTTAGAAAAATTTGATGTTTTACAGAAGTTTTCATTATTAACTCCTGTAATGATCCTCGACATATTTATTCCGATTTCTGTTGGACATTATGATTCTATCGCTATTATTTCTGACAAAATACTCAGCATTCTCATCTTGGTGATCTTTATATGGATGATTTTCTCCTTACTAGACGCTGTCAATGACATTTCAACAGTTAAAGGCATAACCAAAAGAATGCCTGTTAAAAGTTTTGTTCAATTAATTAAGCTTTTTACTTTTTTTGTTGGAGTTGTTGTCACGATATCGATCATCGTCGGTGAATCCCCTTTAATCTTCCTTTCTGGTTTGGGTGTTGCCACAGGATTTGTAATGCTTGTATTCAAAGATACTATTTTGGGGTTTGTTGCTGGCATTCAATTATCAGCAAACAAAATGATAGGACTTAATGATTGGATACAAATGGATTCTTATGGTGCAAATGGTACTGTTGAAGAAATTTCATTAACGACTGTTAAAGTAAGAAATTTCGATAATACTGTAAGTATGTTACCCGCTTACGCCTTAGTCCAAAATGCATTTATTAATTGGCAGGGCATGTCTGATTCTGGAGGTCGACGCATTAAGCGTTCAGTCAATATTGATGTCACTTCGATTCGATTTTTATCTGATGATGATATTGAACAGTACCGAAAAATTAGAGTATTACGTGAATACATCTATGAAAAAAGTCGTGAAATCAAAGATTATAATTCATCAATTAAAGATGAACCAGAATTTGGTAATGTACGCAAGATGACAAATCTCGGTATATTCAGGGCCTACATCAACGGTTACTTGAGAGCTAATAAAGATATTCATCAATATATGCTTGTAATGGTAAGACAGTTAGAACCAACAGCTGAAGGACTTCCTCTACAAGTATACGCATTCACTAATAACACCAACTGGTGCTACTACGAAGGAGTCCAAGCTGATATTTTTGATCATATTTACTCTATCATGCCGTTGTTTGATCTACGTCCATACCAAATACTAACAAGTAACGATGCAAAAAATCTCGCATCACACTAGGTAAATTTTGCAATAAGCCTACGTATGAATTGTCCAAAGTCCTGCCCTAATAATCGAGAAGTTAAGGCAAGCTGTACCATCTGATGTAAAACCGGATAGCGCTGTTTAGGAACAAAAGCTTCTTCAAAATAACGCTTATCTCCAAAGCCTAAAATTCTTTCCTGTTCTTTTGTTAGATCACTAAGAAAAGCGGCATTAAGAAGTAATGGTGCATAGCGGTCATATGTCTTGTCTAAACTTTGGATTGGAAAGCTAGGGTCATGAAAGTTAAAAAATGCAACATTTCGAGAAACAAGCACTGGGTAATTTTGCCTATGTATACCACTGGTATCAAATAGGAATGCAGTACCAGCTTTACCTGTCACATGTCTAATAGGTAGGTTCATTATATCAACTTGTTTTTGATTCCAATGGCCTGGGTTAAGCTTTTTAAGGTGACTTTGTTCTACGTAAGCAAATTCTCCACTTTCAACATCACTCAAGTAAATACCCAATTTAAGTTGTGGTGGTGGAGATTGACATTTATTAACATCATACCAAGCATCATTATGCCAACCATGAAAGTTTCTTTTAGTTTTAATAGTTTTCCAGCCACGTGCTTCCGTTACTTGAAATTTTTCTCCTATATAAACTCGGCAAATTGTCATTAAATCATCATTTTTAATAGGAAACATGAACGCTGGGGATAAAGTGAGAAGATTTTCAATTAATAATCGCCAACGTTCATTCTGTTGATAACCTTGCCATGTGTTGAACTGCGAATGTCGTAGTGAATTTTCGTAGCATTGTTGCATCTGCAATAGGAGTGATCCTGAAATAAAATTTTCTAAAACTGCTATTCCATTTTTACTGAGCTGCTCAACTACATCTTGCACATTTATCATCAACACCCCCTAATTTACAAAATAAGATCCAAATTCAGAGTTAGAAACTTTTTCATATTTCGACATTAAATTACTATTATATTGCCTATGATTTAATCACTTTAAAGTGCAGTGTTTAAAAAGGCTAAACTAGAATCTCAACGCACAGAACCACGAGAAATAACAGCCTGATAATGGTTAAATGTGTTCTCCAACATGTCTTTTAATTGAAAACTTTCTTCAGCATGTTGGCGCCCATTGCGACCATATATTTGGCATTTTTCAGGGTCTAGTACTAAAGTTCTTATTGAAGCTTCTAACGATTTATCATCATCATGCTCAATCAAAATACCAGTTTGACCATCAATAACTACTTCAGGTAATCCCCCCACTCTTGAAGCAATGATAGCAACACTTGCTGCAGAAGCTTCAATTGCAGTTAAACCAAAGGCCTCCCCCCACTGGGAAGGCATAACAAATAAATCTGTAACTTTCAGAATATCTTGTACATCAGAACGTAAACCTAAGTACTTAACTTGATCAAAATGCTCATCCTTAGTACAAAACTCTTCAACTTGTGGTCTGTAAAGACCATCCCCAACAATAATAAATCGACAAGGTAATTCTTCTAATAGTAAGTTTTCTATTACCTTAATAAATCGGTCAATACCTTTTTCAATAGTCAGTTGGCCAATAAAAGCAACAATAGGAAGATCATCTTCAAAACCAAATAATTTTTGCTTTAATGAAGTTCGTTGATCTTCACTTTCAAGCACTCTAAAGCGTGATAAGTCAATTCCATTATAGAGGCGATGTATTTTATGTTTTGCGGGAGGGATGTTTCGTGCGATTCGCTGGGCAACGAAATCGGATACAGGTAAATAAAGACATACGGCCAAACTGAAAATATATTGCCTGAGTGAGCGAAGCCTATCTAAAAACGTATTTTCAACTTGAGGTGTTTGCAACGGGTTAGAACTATGATCAGTAAAGACAATATCCCCCCCCCAAAAAAGCTTACATTGGACTATCGCTAAGTCAGTCGGTCCTATGAAATGGGTATGTAATATATTCGCTTGATTCTGTTTTAGAAGTGAAATGATGTATGATGTATTTGATATCATTTCCTCATCAAGGCATAGTAGTTCACAGCCTGATGAGGTTAACCAATTCTTTAAAGCAGGTTCAGAAGGTTCGATAACACATACTATGTAGCGCCATCCTCTTTTCTTCGATTCTCTACCCATACCAGCTAAGTAGTCTTCAAAAGAGCCTCTTTTCTTCGGAGAGATCAGTGCCCAGCAAAAAATAACCGGTGGGCATGATTTTATTTGGTCATCCATAGCACCTCCATCCTTTTGTATAATTTTAGCAGTAGCTTGAGTTTATTCCTCAAACTAAGATAAAAATATCAACAAAAAGGGGCAGTGAAGTTAGAACGTACCAAACGTTATGTTGTAGTGCTGCGGATAAATCTAAGTAAACCGTAAATGGCAAAAAGCCCGATTAAAACGGGCTTTAGTGTTCACTGAGAAAAAATCTGGTGGGTCCGGGCGAACTCGAATCGCCGACCCCTACCATGTCAAGGTAGTACTCTAACCAACTGAGCTACGGACCCAAATTTTTATCCAAAGTAACCATTTTATAGAAATGGTGCGTCCGAGTGGACTCGAACCACCGACCCCCGCCATGTCAAGGCGATACTCTAACCAGCTGAGCTACGGACGCTTTCCCTTTGGAACGGAAAGGATAGTAACTATATCTAACTGTTGGTGCAAGTATAAATTTATGATTTCTCGATCGTTTGGTGAAAATATAGTCGAGGTTACTATTTTTGGTCATGAATTAAACGGTTTCGTGCAACTCACTATTAATCATCAAAAACAACATTGTAATTTTCCGTATAAGTACAATTCGGTTGTCGGCTACAAGTAAAGAACCGTCGACCTTTGAACTCACCCTGACTTGCAATCTTAATCATCATGGGACTGCCACACTTTTTACAAAATCGAACTTCTTTTTCAGGCTCAATCAAATCAATATGTGCTGCCAGCAAGCGCCGCAAACGACCAACTTGATAACTGTGCTTAACTGATGCACCAATCAAAGGCAAGTTAGCAGATTTACATACATGCATGAGCAGTTTTTCTCGCTCCAGCTTTCCTTTATAAAGTTGTTTACCATTATCTAGCTCAATCACAACTCTAGGAACTAAGGTTCGAGGATCGCAAATAACATAATCAAAATAACTTCGGGTAATACGATTGTTAGCAATGAAAAACTGTTTCTTATTACGAGTATCTTTAGGCGCGATCAACGTTGCCATATTGACCTTAGCAAACACAACAGCATGATCCCCCACTGCTGCATTCAGTGCATTATAAAAAACGCTCTCTTGTCCTTTAAGTAAGGCCCCTTTTAAGCAGTAGGTAAAGCTCGTATCATCATGTTTTACAAGGAACTTTTGAACAACAAGGAAGAAAACGACCAAAATAATAACAACAACAAGGATGTTGGTCATAAGTAGAATAGCCCCAGTTAAATGATGTTATGGTAAATACTTTGATAACTAGTACCCCTTCTTGATGTAAAACAATCTTAATGAGAAGAGTACGAAAAAACAATGCTACATAATAGGGTCTTTTTCTATGTTTAGCACTACAACCCAAAAACTTATAGGTGTCTCATTATACCCTCAATTGCCCTCAATTGCCCTCAAGAAACTTACTTAAAGTCATGTAAGTAGGTATTGGCATAAAATTATTAATATTGATAAAAGAACAAACTATACTTCCTTATTGAAAATTTAGAAATTTTTCAGATCTATTTGAACATACTATCTGGTCAGTCCAAGTTTTAATAAGTTCTATTATATTGTTATCATTTTATTACTAGGGGTGAATTCATGAAATATCATATTCTTACTGCAACTATCTGGGCAATGTTGTCTTCTCATGTCTACTCTACAAATATACATACCACATCTGAAAATGTCGCTGACTCTGTCATAGCTGATCAACGGGTAGCATTAGCTCAAAATACAGATGGCAAAGGCTTTGGTCCTCAATCACCAAGAGATATTGATAATTTAACAGGCGATAATCACCGCACATTCGGATTTGCACCTGCTTCTTCCAAAATGAACCTTTGTAACATTCACTTTCACAAAAATGCAGAGCACAAGGGTGGTGAGTTTACTCAATATGCAGGTAATGGTGACGGTAAAGGCTACAATTCTGGTTTTAAATACAATGGCTCGCTAACGAAACAAGAATTGGCTCCATTTTCTTATAAGCACTTAGAATCTGGTGACACGATAGAGGTGCATTATGTTTATTCAACAGCCGATGTGAAACCTGGCCCGACTCTTGGTTCATGTCTGTCTGAAACAATTAATAACCCTGGCTTAAGAGTCGAAAGTCAAGTCTTTGTATTGGTTAATGATGAGAAAGCACCAGACTTTAATGACTTAGCATTTTATGAAATGACAGATGGTTACTACCAAGCAACCAATATCCCTGCTAACACAGGAAAGCCGATTGTATACCTTGGTTCAACAACTGGCCCAGGTTACAATGAAAAAGCTTCACCATTCCAAGTAACTTGGAGTGTTCGACCAAAGGTAGCAAAACTTAACATCGCCTCTGTTGCAGAATGGTTGAAAAAAAATGATTTTGATGAAGACCATGCCCACGGTGTAAGAAACTTAGTCGTTAACCCTAAGTTACTTTCATCTGGAAACTGATTTCCTGATAGCATTGAACGATCTTTGTTTTACGCCTCTCAGATGGAGAGGCGTTTTTTATTTCATAATTACCGAAAGTTCAGAGTTATACTCAAGTGACCTCAAGGTTACTTGGTCACAAGCTTGGCATCTGATTGATTTTCAGGCATTGCATCAATAAAAGCATGATGCTGATTACAAGCTTCAACAATGGCGTTAATTGTTGGATAATCGGACATTTCAATGCCAAAGCGTACGGCATTATAAACTTGAGGGACCAAGCAGGCATCAACAATACAAGGCTCATCACCCAAACTATAAATGGGCCTGAGATTCTGTTCGTGCAGCCCTTTTGGGCGACATAACTTCTCTTCAACAGCTGAAAAACCTTGATGCATCCAATGATGAATCCAATTCACTTTTTGGTTAGCATCGCAGTTCAATGATCCCTCCAAATACTGTAACACTCTCAGGTTATTAAGTGGATGCATTTCAATTGCAATATCTTGGGCAAGCGCCAGTGCTCTGTAACGTAAAAAGACAGATTGAGGAATCAAAGGCGTGTTAAGATACTGCTCATCTAAGTATTGAATAATAGCAAGTGACTGGTTTAAGCATACTTCCCCGTCCACCAGCACTGGTAACAACTCCGATGGGTTTTGTTGATGAAATTCACGGGCTTTGTGCTCTTTTTCTAGAAGATTCACAGGCAGGGAAATATAACTTAATTTCTTCAGGTTCAGACAAATGCGAACACGATATGACGCTGAAGAACGCCAGTAGCCATAAAGTTTAATACTTTCACTCATTATGCTCTTCACTTATCCTTGCATTATTTATGGTATGGGACAACACGCTGCTCAATCGCACCAAAAATGGAATGCCCTTCTTTATCACGCATTTCAAGCTTGATTGAGTCACCAAAAGACATAAAACGTGTTGATGGTTTACCATCTCGAATCGTTTCAATCATACGAATTTCTGCAATACATGAATACCCAACCCCACCTTCTTTAATCGACGTTCCGTATTCTGTTCCCTGTTTATTAGAGACAGTACCTGAACCAATGATCGTGCCGGCTGATAATGCTCGAGTTTTACTGGCGTGTGCAACCAACTCAGCAAAATCAAACGTCATATCAACCCCGGCATTAGGACAGCCAAATGATGCACCGTTATACGTTGAAAGAAGCGGTAAATGCACTTTATTATCCACCCAAGCTTCCCCGATCTCATCAGGTGTCACTGCAACCGGAGAAAAAGCAGAAGACGGCTTTGATTGGAAGAAGCCGAACCCTTTAGCAAGCTCAGCAGGGATAAGTCCACGTAAAGAAACATCATTCACCAACATAATTAAACGAATAGAGTCTGCTGCCTCATTGAGGTTCGCACCCATGTGGAGATCATCTGTGATCACAGCGACTTCACCTTCGAAGTCTATCCCCCACTCATCAGTTGAAAATGTAATATCATCACATGGCCCGATAAATGTATCTGACCCACCTTGATACATAAGTGGATCCGTCCAAAAGCTCTCAGGAAGTTCAGCACCACGAGCTCGTCTTACGAGTTCAACATGGTTTACATAAGCACTGCCATCTGCCCACTGATATGCACGGGGTAATGGCGATGCCAAGGTATGCGCCTCAAACGCTTCACTTGCAGAAACCTCACCTTTATTTAAAGCACAATATAGCTCATCCAATTGTGGAGCCACATTATTCCAGTTATCCAATGCAGCCTGCATAGTGGGTGAAAGATTCATCGTCTGAAAAATCTCTGTTGCAGGAACGCATTGAGTAAGGTCTTTGCTCACGACCATTAATAAACCATCACGCGTACCATTTTTCTTAGTAGCTAATTTCATTAATCTTCCCTATTTCTCTTTCCAGCTGTATACGTATTGCTTATTTTCAACTTCATCGAGTACATCAGCGAATTTGAGGGCATGCCTAGTATCAATCATCACAGCAACTTCATCAGTAAATTTTTTCTTATATTCTCGTCCGGCTTGGAAAGCTTTAGGATGTGGACCATGGGTAAAACCAGCCGGATGAAATGTCACCATCCCCGCCTCAATGTTATCGCGACTAAAAAAGTCACCTGCGTGATAAAACAGAACTTCATCATAGTCATCATTGTTATGATAAAAAGGAACTTTGAGCGCACCAGGATCGCTTTCAATCGGTCGAGGTACAAATGTGCAAACCACAAAGCCTGAACCAACAAATGTGGTGTGTGCCGAAGGTGGCAAATGATATCGATGAGACATCAAAGGACGAATATCTCGCCAATTCACCTTCACCACGGCTAAATCGCCGTGCCATCCAACGGCATCTAAAGGATTAAATGGATAAGTCACCACACTGACTTTATCATGGCGCTTGACTTGTACCTGTGTTTGATTCTCTGAGTACTGCTCTTTAAAACGCTGATTAATTGAGGGGGTCTCTAGAACGGCAGGATCAAAAATAGCGTGGTTTCCGACTAAACCTTTATCTGGTAAAGCGTAAGCGGCGTCTGTATTTTCAATCATTAAGATCTTTAGCGCGTCGTGAGGCTCCAGTCGCCAGTTGGTCGAACGTGGAATCATCACATAATCCCCTTCGCTGATCTCAAGGTGTCCATAGTCACAGTACAAATCAGCGGTGCCTTGATGAATAAACAGAAGTTCATCACCATCGGCATTACGCACCAAAAAGTCCATGTTTTGATCGAGTTGCCAGAAACGAATTTTACACTCGTTGTTATACAAAAGATTTGGGACATCCCAAGGCGTTATTTGCCCTGCGATTTGCACCAAATTGAAGTCAAACGCCCTTGGGCGAAGATCACCCTCCCACTCTGACCAACCAGTCGGTGCATGCTGATGATGAAAATGACTGGCAGGGCCAAAGAAGCCGCTTCGACCTGCTTCACGTTCATAAATCGCCTGCTCTGGAAAGTCAGCGTGTGCCTGCTTTGAGCAAACTCCTTCACGGTGTGGGAGTGTGATTCTCTTATACATCGCTCAATACCCCTCGACGTATTTGATCTTCTTCTATCGATTCAAATAAAGCTTTGAAATTACCTTCACCAAAACCTTCATTTCCTTTGCGCTGAATAATTTCGAAGAAAACAGGACCGATCACCGTCTGAGTAAATATTTGCAACAAAATGCCGTCTTTCATGGGAGCACCATCAATCAAGATTTGCAAATCATGCAGTTTCTCTAGGTCTTCGCCATGTCCTTGAACCCGCTCATTTACTTTTTCATAATACGTGTCTGGTGTGGGCATAAAATCCATACCTCGATCACGTAATGTTTTTACTGTTTGGTAGATATCATTGGTAGACATCGCAATATGTTGAATACCTTCTCCGTTATATTCTCGGATAAACTCTTCTATCTGTGATTTATCATCTGATGACTCGTTAATAGGAATACGAATTTTGCCACAAGGTGCTGTCATAGCTCGGCTAACCAGGCCGGTAAGCTTACCCTCAATGTCAAAATAGCGAATTTCTCTAAAGTTACCGATTCGCTCATAAAAGCCAGCCCATAAATCCATGTTACCTTGCTTGACGTTATGTGTGAGATGATCGATTTCATACATGCCAACATCGGCTTTAGCTAAACGTTCATCTGCATCTGGATAGAACTTAAAATCAACATCGTAAATACTTTTTTTACCATAACGATCAACAAAATAAAGTAAGCTCTCGCCAATACCATAAATGGCCGGAATACTGAGCTCCATCGGCCCTATCGCCGTTACGTATTCCTCTCCACCATTTTGTAGAGCATGCTGCATCGCACTATTCGCATCATGAACACGAAATGCCATACCACATACTGATGGGCCATGTTCTCTAGCAAACTTTTCGGCTTGGCTGTGTGGCTGTGCATTCACAATAAAATTAATATCACCTTGTCGGTATAACCATGCCTCTTTAGAACGATGTTTAGCAATTTCTGCAAATCCAAGTGAGATGAATAACGCTTTGAGCTGATCAATACCTCGATCGTCTGCTGCTGTATATTCGACAAATTCAAATCCATCTGTCCCAAGTGGGTTATAAGTTTCTACCACAGCCTTCTCCTTTAGAATCAACACACGTTTAGTAAAACCCAAACATTGCCGACATGTTTGTCAGCATATATCCAAGTAGCCTCAAGATACTTATTCAGTGAAATGATTTTAGCTCACAACACGTTATCTATTTCGCTTCTTTACCATGCTTGAGTTTGTCTGAATGACATTAACCTGAATCAAGCATCTTGATCTCACTTGGTCACCAATAACCTTGGAACAAGCTCAAATAAAATGGAATAGCTATGTTAAAAACCAACGGAGTCTAATGTCACGGTTAAAGTTGTAAAAAATATATTACACGGCCATCATTGTTAATAACTACTCTGCTCGAACACTTATATATCCAATATTTTCATAGCGTTAAAATCATTACAATTCCTTTACACCTTGAGTTTATTTGTAAATAAAATGTTACCAACCTCTCCTTTTCTGAGAAACATGCTGACATATCCTCTACATGCTTCCTGAGGGTCACGCTACCGAATGGTAAAGTTTATAGAATCGATTATGGTGATGAAATTAGCTAGTATTGTCGAGATAGACGATAAGTATATCTCTAGTGTTAACTGGAACTGGGATGCATTACACCGCCACTTAGTATCCTTAATTAGCCTAAGGCTATTGATATTTAAATGGCCAACATCAGAAAACTCTAAAGTTAGTAATTAGAAGTATTTAGACCATTTCTGAATCATAGCCCTAACTTATGTAGGTCTTTGCTGTATATTCAGACTTCACATCTCTTGGTCTTTATTTTTAATACCGAGGATTTTTATTAATACAATTACTTTGTTAGAAAAGTAGCTAGAAAATTCTTAACATATTGTAAAGGCAACTTAACCTTATTTTATTTTTCCTTTATTTGTAATAATATCACAAAGAGAATGAAGTTAGACCAGTTATATCCTATGAAAAATTAATTGGTTATTTAAACTAAGGAACAAGATGTCACTAACTTGGAAGCAGCGATATTGCACTATTTTTGGTAATGCTATGGAGTATTATGATATAGCAATATTTGCCTCTATATCCCCTTACATTTCCCATGTATTATCGAGTCAAGGTATAGGTGATGCTGATATGATTATCGTATGTATCTTAGCTTTAAGGTTTATAGTCAGACCACTAGGAGGAATCCTTATTGGGAGATACGCCGACAATCATGGGAGAAAGAAAGCCTTAATTTTATCTAATATCTTAACAGGGTTCGCTACCTTATGTATGTCACTTATACCTGTAGAGTCAGTAGGTCCTTATATTGTATTTTCTTTCCTTTTTTTCCAAATTCTTCAATCTTTTAGCTTCGGTGGGGAATACCCAACACTGATTTTTTTTCTCCTCAATGATTCAAAAAAATCTGACCATACGAGGATTAGCAGCTTAATTGTATCAAGTTCTATTGTTGGTGTAATTTTGTCACTCATTGTTGTTTCTAGTCTAGAGTATTTCCTTACTCTAGAAGAAATGAATGAATGGGGGTGGCGTGCTGCACTCCTAGTAGGACTGGGGAATATTATGATGAGCGCGTATATTCGTCTATCTTTACCAGAGCTAAAAGAAGAAAAAACCTGTGAGAGCAAACTAGATTATTCATCGATTTTTAATGTCTTCGCTTTAGCCATGATTGGCGGAGTAATGTTTTATTTACAAAATTTTGCAAGCGGTATCATTGGTAAATCTATTCAGATCGAGAATCTGTGCTTAATTAATTCTAGCTCATTGATTGTTCTAATCTTAAGTTTTGGTTACTTAATAGATAAATATTCCAATCCCATTACCGCAGCAAAAGTAGGTAGCTTATTAACCCTACTTACTTCCATTCCGTTTGTATGGATGATGGAAAGCAACCAACTTCTGTCCCAACTAATAGGCGCATTTGGATTAAGTGCCGTCGCTGCCTTAATTTTAAGTAGCTTAGCTGCTACATTATGGGCTTATTCCGAAAAAACCACGATTAACATGGCGATCGGATATAATTTCGCTCTCTCTATTTTTGGTGGCCTCACACCATTAATCGTAACAGAAGCAATGAGAATCGACATCGTATATGTAGGGGTCTATGTCTCTGTAGCGGCATTACCAAGTCTTTTTGTCCTATTTTCAGCAAATCGCACTATGATTTTATTCAAATGTTAACCTCATTCGCAACACAAAGTTATCACTACTAATCTCATAACTAAATTTATTTTAAATACTGCGTGTCGTTTAAAAAACGTCAAACACTGGTAAGACTGTGAGTTGGTGATTAGAATAAACATTGGTTTGATAAGACATACGAGTTCCTCCATGAAATGCTATCCACTAGAAATATACCAAGCACCATTAAATTCGATCCTTTCAGGTTTAAAGAAAGTTGAAATACGCACCAATAACAGTTACGAAGCTATTGCTTATGATAAATTAAAGAAAGGCGATCGTATTTCCTTCCAAGTAATTTCAGGCCCTCCCTTCATTGGATTAGATGTCATCAAACCTGATGCTCTAATGGTTGAGGTTACTGAAGTGCGTCACTACCCAGATCCAAAAGCCTTGTTAGAAGGAGAAGGCATGGAAGTGCTGTCCAATTTATGTGAAACATTAGAAGAAGGTGTTGAACTTCTTTACAGTTTTCATGAATATAAGGAGATGATTCCGAAACATGGTATTTTTGCTATCGCTATTAAGCCAGTCCATGGTCAGTAAAAACTGAGTATTCAAGCTATCATTATCTACTTAGTACCTATATGACATAAACAAGAACTTAGAGTACTTTCGGGATAAAAGTAAAAAGGCGAGATATCCTCGCCTTTTTTAAGTGAATTACGGATTACTATCTCATTTCATGTTACTTCAATACCCATTCTTCTTGCTCTGGTGTAAAAAAGTATTGTAGTGGCGGTTGACCATCGTAAAACCAAACTTCGGCGAGCAGCTCTTGTTGCGAATCTGCTATTGAGAAATCGAGTTCAGTGACACCGGATTCTAGTGCCCTTGAAATAATTTGGCTTTGATAATCAGGCTTGTATTGTCCATGATTGGTTTCTTGAAATTTAGTATACACAGAAACATGCGCTCGTTCTGTACTTATGCTGCTGATATCCACGTTCAAAGATTGTGATTTCACTGGGTTATAATCGTAACCATCTTCAATCACCAAATCTTCAAAATGAACCTCAGTCTGGCCTGAATCAGGATAAGAAGGAGCAGAGTTTCGGCTTTTATCCTCTCCACCGCAGCCAAACAGCATCAAGAGAGTGAGCGGAAATATAAATTGAATTTTCATTGAGAGACTCCTGATTTTTGGTAGATCTTACTGGTATCAGACACAGGATTCTGGTGCCAATCCAAACTCGATACCCCAGACGATTCAGCATAATCTTGGAAAGTTGGGTAAGCACTTAAAATATCCGTTCTTTCTGTTGGCCAATCCCATTCAGAAGTAATGAATAAAGCCCAAGGATGATTAAGCTCTGTTTTAAAATATTTGCCTAATGTTTCGTTACTGTCATCATCTTGTAATGCAAGTAATCCAGTATCAAACTTCCCGGTTGGACTATGGTCAGGTAAATGCACCTCCCAACGTTTACCCGCAGAAGGTGGCGTTATATTATTATGGTAAGAGTCAGTATTGGCGATAATGAAGGGGTCATAAGGCATGGCCATTAACCCACTGGTATCGGCACCAAGAGTAGTTTCGATATGGAGTTCAAAGTTAAAGTTTTCGGCTTCTGGACATCCATTCTCTGTCCGATAGAAGTCACAATTGCTGCCACTTACTTCGGTTAAGTCTGATGAAATAATGAAAGAAGCGTTACTCAACCCAGATTCTAAGCCGCTGTCTGACAATTGTACGCCGTTATGTAATTGACGGGTGGTCGACATATCAATATCACTTGGATTTAACCCTTTCAGCCTGATAGCAAAGCCGTTATGGAATAACGCACCATAGGCCCCTAGTTTTCCGTAGATAGAAGATTTGATTACTTCATCATGTTTTAACGTTTCTGTGATGCGGTAATGCATAATGACATCGTTCAAGTCGTAATCACCTTTCGTAGACCAAAAGTCCTCAAAGGCCACAGTAGCAAAGGTGGTAGAGCTCGGAAAATGTCGGACGTATTCACCATTGGACGTCACTACAATTTGGTGGTCTTCCACTTCACCCGATGTCGATGCACCAAAGTAGTCAAGTCCAGTTTGCTGGCTAAATCGGAAACGAGCCCAAGTTTGAGATGCACTGGCAGTAGAAGGAGTGGTTAATGAAAGTGTATTAGAGCCGCTATTTAATACTTGGTCGGTAAAGACTTTTTCTCCGCTGTCTTCAAAATCACCGTCAGAATTCCAGTCAATCCATGCATTTAAAAAACCCGTCGTAGATGCTTCAACAGAGATTGTCGTCGATAAGCCAAGCTCAAAAGCAGTAACAAAGCCAACACCATCTTCGTCATCAGGGCTCCCGTTAGCATCGTCACTAGAATTGATCTGCCCATCTGTATCAGCATCAACAAGCGTTCCCAGGTACGTTGTGCCGTCCATCATATGGCGAGGGCCGTTCGCAGACAAAGTCGTTTTGTAAGTATCAGGAGCATCACCTAAATCAACAGTACTATTAGAATCTAATAAAGGCGCAGAGGCACAGCGTGCACCATCATTAGATGACCCACTAGGCCCGTTAACAAATAAAGTTGGGTTGATAATACTATTCGGATCTGAAACATCAACTTTGAAAATGTTACCTGAAGTGTTATCACCAATAAAAAGATTACCATCATTATCAAAATAACCTGCACCAAAGTTACCCGTATTGTAACTGCCTAAATTGATAATAGTTTGAGTATTTGGATCAATACGCCAAAGCGGTCCACCAAAAGCCTCTTGAGTATAAATCATCGAATCTTCAGGGTTAAATACAAAGTCACCAATAGGCTGTGAGAACGCCATAACGGTCTCAACGCTAAGCGCTGCATTTGGATCTGATGATAATGGTGAAAGATCTACACGTTTAATGAAACTATTATTTTTATCATAAAAATAGTAGTATCCATCGAAAACATCCCCCGCGGCTACTGTGCCTAAGTTAGGAATGTTAAGAGCCTGTAATTGATAGTTGCTACCGGTTCTTTTTAGCTTTTTATTACCAACACCATATATATAGCCATCGTCTTGGTTAAAGCCCGTTGCGTTGAACTCAGACCCAAAATTATTGGCTAGATTGACAAAATCACCAGTACTGAGATCAATACTATATGCAGTCACAGGCTTTCCCTGAAAAAGAAACGCATTAGTTGGGCAGGATGAAAATGGCGTAGCATGCACCGAAATCGGGCCGAAGCAAGCAAACCCAAATAATAATAATCTATTCATGTTTTACTCCAGTAAAAGAAAAAACATACAGATCATGCAAGAGTAAAGCCAACGTCGAAAAATAATACAATGGGAAAATGATTTTCAAACCATTCATTTAGTAATGAAGTAAATGTAAAAAATAAAATTCTCATATTGCGAATCAATTCAAGATTCAAAAATGAAAGAGGGTCTCCCCTTAAACAATTAATTGCATTATTTAAAGTAACATTTTTAAACATGCTCATTACTTTAGTAAAAGAAGTAAATGGTCATTTTCTATATCATGCATTAGATACCAAAGAATTCACTTTTCTATAAACCATAGATATCTCCCTCAAACCTCAAAAAATCACATTTACACCATAGATAATAGATCTATCGATTAATTTTTATGTCCAGTTTTGTTTCTTTTATCTAAAGATTAAAAAACACTTTCTAATTTTCTCGTATAAGCCAATAAAACAGGCTCTATATTTTCATATGGCATACTTTGATAAGGTATACGCTACAAGCTTTTACTTATGTATTAAAATTAACTTCATCATTTCACTGCACTTTTCTTAAATGTTATCAGAAAAATCAATATAAAACTAAACGTAAAAATTTGTATTAAGTCATTAAAGCTAAATATTCCCATTTAAAATCAATAAAGTGTTTATTATAAGTCTTACACTTAAAACTAGATAGCACTCCATATACTTTCACCTATACATCAATTACCAATTTCTAATGTAATAATACTTTCGAGCCGCTTCACAACTAGAAAGAAGCGCTACTGCTTGATGTCGGAGAGCAATACTCCTTTTCGAGACCGGTACGCTTTTTAATGCTTCTAATGATGCATTGTCAAAACAGTCTTGTGTTGTAAAGTCTGGACCACAATATTTTTTTGCTTCCCTTATCGTTGCAATTGCAATTCCATTATAATGCCAATTATCACTATTAGAAAATGCTCTTGCTGTTAGTTCTAAGCATGAAAAATAAGGTGTTGAAGCAGAGACAGAAGAAGCACTAGCACTTAGTACAGTTATCAACATAGTGATAAAACTTATAGATTTAATTTTCATAAAAACTCTTTTAAACGATTATTATATTTTGAATATTTAGTTACAATACTCTTACAGAAGTTAAAGAAAGTATATCTACTAATGAAGTAAAATAAAAGAAATACTATTGACATTCAATCAATTAACTATTTTAAAAGTAATATAATAGCTATTTTAAATATTTATATTTATGTTTTATTAGTAAATAAGATAAGTCAAAATAGAAATGATTATAAAAAAGAATATATTTACCGTAGCAGTTGCCTTACCAGATAACATACAGAGATAATTAGAGTATTACATAGCTAAGAAGCCTTATTTGAGTGAAATCTTTAATAATCCTTTTGATATCCATCGCACTTCGCCGAGCAAATATAATAAATTGAAAGATAGCAGCTACACTTTTTGAGAATGTATGAGTCAATAACCTAACTAAGGAGATTAGCAATGCCTTGTCAAAACATACATAAACATGAAAATCATATTCATAACTCTAATTGTGGTCACACTGCAATTCGACACAACAATCATATCGACTACTTAGTTGACGGTAAGCTTCACCACCCACATGGTGACCATTGTGATGAGCACACCATTCAGATTAATGATATCAATCCTAGTATATGCAAACCTACAACATCATGTAATGGGCATATTCACGGCCCTAATTGTGGACACGAAAGTATAGTGCATGGCGACCACAGAGACTACATCGTTGATGGTCGCCTTCACCACCAGCATGGTGACCATTGTGATGATCATGGGCCTATTGAGCTAATCTAAGTTACTGTGGAAAGTTGTTGCCAATATCGATTCCATTAATTTAAAATATTGGCAATTCTTATGTATATAATTTTATCATTTATTGAGGATTAGATAAGGTAAATAATTACAAGCCCTCTAGAATGACTCAACTTTCACCACGCCGAAGAGCAAAAAAGACAATAAGGATATAAGTTATTGTATAAACAATAAGTTCTCGTGCTTGACATTGTGCAATAAATATCTTTAATAGGCCATCATCTTCATGACCTAGAATTATTCTGTTATTATTCCCTGCAACTAAAACATCATAGGCTAACCCTTCGATTAATACGTTATTAGAATGACAAAAACAACGTATTATGCTTTCTCCATCAATTTCCATTTTATAATAGCTCACCACATTTCCCCTAAATGGGCGATTTACATTCTCGATGGAGATTAACGTGGCTTTTTTTTGAACCCCGTTTTGCCAAAGCTCGTAACTATTGATTACTAAAGAAAACCAAAAAAAAGATATCAATAAAGTTACTAGGATTACACCACCAAGACCAAAAGAATATGGATCTTTCTTTAATAGACCAGCCGATAAATATATTTTACTCATTCCTCCCCCTAAAAATTATCTCTTATATTCTAATTGTCAATTATTTATTCTTATCTAATTCCTGATATTAACTTAATTTCCCCATAAGCTACAATAAGAAAAATAGTGTATTTCATTATAAATAAATGGATAATAAAGTTAAAATAGTCAAAAAAAACATTAAAAACTTTTTAAAGAAATCAATCATATTGAAATATAAAAGTGGCAATTTGAAAACAATACTAAATTTTCATTTATCCGCATTAAATTAACAATAAACAACTATTAATCTTAATAATTTGTCACATTAATTCTCCTATAATAAACAACAAAACAAGCAATAAATTAACCATCATCATTTACACCTGTACATTTATTAAAGCTTAGGAAAAAGACATTGGAAATATGCATTTATAATTTTCTTTAACAACACCTAGTATAATTAAATTACTAAAGTTTAAAGACAAAGTTGTGAACACTTTAATCTTTAACTAAACATTGCTTTTCTGCTTGAAAAAACGACGTATCTAAAAAACTTTATAATTAGAAGTATAATTAATTGTCATGAAATCAAAGTTAGATTCCCATTTAGCTTAAAAATAGATTCAGTAAACCAATAAACAGTCGAAAGAGCACCAGAAAACTATAAATAAGGTAATAGAACAAAACTTATTAAAGGTAAAAAACCTTTCAAAAAGGATAGTGATGTGATGCTAGCTTCATCTAACACTAATTATCTTTATTTAATTATCTACCGACTAGCATCCTAATTTTATAGACTGAAGAGTCCGTTATCAAAACGAGGGCTGAATCTAGAATAATAAAAAATAGGACACTCAACTAAAACTTACTCCATAATTCTTGCGATAAGTGCACTTTCTTCGGGGAAGTTCTTAACAAGCTGCTTTTTTTTCGCTAATTCCCAATCAGAAAACTCAAACCCAGGCGATGCTGTACAGCCAATCAATGCAAAATGAGATTTATTTTTTAGCTCAGCAGCAAACCACACATTCCTAGGAATTAGAGCCTGATAAGATGCTTCAGGATTTCCAAACGAACACCCCAAATCTATTTTTTGATAGCCCGTTTTAGCTTCAAGGAGATGAAGAACAACATCACATCCAGTATAGTGATGCCACAGTTCATCTTGTTTTAATCGGTGAAACATCGAGACGTTTTCTTTTTCTAAGAGATAGTAAATAGATGTCTTGAAAACATGTTCACCATTAAACCTTTCCGGTTGGTAGCTGAATGTCTCTTCCGAACGGTAATTTTCAGAAAAGTACCCACCCTCTGGGTGTGGTTTTAAATTAAATTTTTCGATTAAATATTTAACTTCTGAAAGCATGGTTTCTCATTGGCATAGGTGTGTTTCTCATTTTAAAACCATCCACAAAAAAGATGAACTGAACTCTAATCGATATATTGTGAACACCATCAAACTAATAAATCTCTTAAGTTATTAATTTACCACCAGTCCATCACTTCTTTTTAAACATACCCACTTGGCCTGACAAAATGCACTTGTGGGAGCAGCCTTCTTTAAGTAGGCGCCCTCCTATCTCTTCCTCTAATTCCAAAGTAGCAAGTGTCTTTACTAATAAAAAATTAGTTGAAAATATATTATCTATCAAGTGGATAGATTGATAAAACACCCACACTTTTCGTTCTGGTGGCACTGATGACATCAACAACGTGTCACACTAAAGCAGTAGTAGTTTTTAAATCGTTTGTCGATACTGAAGGAAAATATAACAGAAATACAGAATCCAAGATCTAAAAGCATTAACCGTATCTGGCATAGGAGGCGTCATTATGCTTAATCAAGTACATAATTTAAACATAGGTTTCGACAACCTGAGTACAAGTGTTGATTACACTTACGAGGATATATAAGCAGGAATGCTCAACAACATAGCCAGACATATACACCAAGTAATCTTTAATTTGTAGCCGCAGGATTAATTAACAATTGTTCTTTAAAATAAAACAGTAATTTCTAATTACCTTGTTTTTAACGTCTATTAATTGGGTTACATTGTGTTTCGTTCATTCATACAACATAGGAAATACGGAAATGTCCCAAGAAATTTTAGATGCATGTAAAGCTGCAAGCTTAGCTTGGCAAAATGCTTTTAACTCAGGTGATGCAAAAGGTTGTGCCGAGCAGTACGTTGAAGACTGTGAAATGGTTGCGAAGCCATTTGGTACTTTTAAAGGCAGAGAAGAAATCGAAACATTTTGGGCAAACCTTATTGAACAGGGTTTCTCTGATGTTGAATACATCGATACTGAATGGGAAGCGGTAGATAACAACTGCTACATTCTGAGCAGCAAATGGAAAATGAATAAAGCTTATGGTGTGGTTCATAAAGAACACTTTCAAGTTCAGAGTGACGGTAAAGCACGTCTGATCTACGATGAGTTTGAGGCTCTGGGTGAGCGCTAAGCCCGCTTAAAGCGTATCGAATAAATAAAGTGAAAGATTAGGGTCGACAAACAAAATACTCTTAACGGCCCTATCATCACAAAAACAATAGCGGAGCAACGGATGTTTTCAACTGTGTCGATAAAAGCCAATCTGGCTAAAGATCATGAAAATTTTTACCAGAACATTTTAGGTATGACGCCAACAGAGCATGGCTGGCGGTTTGATAATCCAGGCGCAAGCTTGTCTTTTACCGACATTGGTCAAACTTATCAGCCTAAAGCTCAAGACTTGTTCTGGAAAATTGGTATCACCGTGGTCAACCTTGATCTCGCCTGTCAATGGTTACAACAGCAAGGGTATTTTGTCACACAGCCAGCTCAGTTCCGCGATATCGGCTATTTGGCTCACCTCAGTGATCCCAATGGCATGACTATTGAACTATTGCAAACCACGTTTTCAGGCTCAACACCTCCAACGGAGCTCTCACATCCTATTGCCTCTGGAGCGACAGTCGCACATATCAGTGTAAGATGCCACGATAAACAGCAAATGCTCTCGTGGTGCCAACAACAAGGCTTAATACTCAAATCGATCCAACCAGTCACTGATTACGGCTTTACACTGTATTTTTTCAGTTGGATAGATGAGAGCTTACCGAATGCAGATCTGACTGCTGTCGAGAATAGAGAATGGCTCTGGCAAAGGCCCTATACTTTGCTTGAGTTTCAATTAATTGAGACTGAGCAACCTTTTGTTGTCCCGCAAGAAGATGAAGCTGGTTTATTTGAAATCACCAGTCAGAACGGACTGATCATTAACAGCCAAAGCTTGCACAATGCAGGACTCGCTAGTAAGTAGCTTTACCAGCAATAAATTAGGGGTCAGTTTCACCCCTAATTTATATACCCCAAGCCAGTTGGATATATATTCAAGTAAATCAAGATGTTCTGTTTAGCGCGATCCACTGCTTCCTTTCTTTCGCACTCATGTATGACCATGCCATCAAGCGACTCACTTTTTGGCCTTGACTCATCTCAATCACCCTAATCGCTTTTACTCCAAGTTTTTCAAGTTGCTTTCTCATCGGACGAACATTGTCTTTTTTGGAGATTAAGGTGGTAAACCAAAGCACTTGTGTACGAAAATCCTGACTCTCCAGCGCCATTTTACGAATGAACGCTTCCTCGCCACCTTTGCACCAAAGCTCTGTCTTCTGCCCACCAAAATTCAGTTTGGCTTGCTTGGCGCTATTTGAATGTTGGAATGTATTTTTCCCATTAGTCGGCTTTTTTTTCTGCTGGTTGAGCTTTAAATTCTCTCTTTTACGCGCAGTACCCGCAGCCGCTTCTTCAGCTGAACGGTGGAAGGGAGGATTACAGGTTGTAACATCAAAGTACTGATTCGGTTGAATAATGCCGTGATAAATCTTTGAGTCTGCCGTTTGTTGTATTACCTCAATCTTGCTACGCAAAGCATCATTCGCGCTGATGATTTTTTGTGCAGACTTTATCGACGTTGGGTCTACATCGCTGCCAATATAATGCCAAGCGTATTGAGTCACACCTACAATTGGGTAAATACAGTTTGCACCGACACCAATATCTAGCGCTCGTACTCGTTTGTGTGGATAGTGCCCTTTTACTTCATTGTCCAAAAGCTCTGCAATACGATGGATGTAGTCCGCACGTCCAGGAATAGGAGGACATAAATAATATTCTGGGATATCCCAATATTGAAGATCATAAAACGTTTTTAATAACGCTCTGTTAAGCACCTTAACCGCTTGTGCATCAGAGAAATTAATGGTGTCCTCGCCATTCGGATTCTTCACCATAAACGCTTGTAATTGAGGCTCATTGTGAAGCAGCTTTTTAAAGTCGTAGCGTCCATGGTGTGCGTTGCGAGGATGTAAACCACTTTTGGTCACTTTAATAAAATCGATCTCTTTGTTTACCTCTGACACTAAGGCTTTTCTCGTCGACTGAGGCTTATTGCGCTTTGCTTTATTTTTCGTGTTAATCTTACCATGCTCAGAACGGGGTTGATTCGACCGAGAGTGAGATAAGTTCTGATTATTCTTTGTCATTAGAGTTCGCTTTTAAATCGAGGTAAATCATAAACAACCGTGCATCTAGCTCCAGTTGGTGATAGTCCGGCTCCATATAACAGCATAATTGGTAAAATGCTTTATCGTGGTTTTTTTCACGTACGTGCGCCAGCTCATGGACCACCAGCATTCTTAATAAAGGTTCGGGGGCGTTTTTAAACACATGCGCTATACGGATCTCATTTTTGGATTTTAGCTTTCCACCGTGGTTTTTACTGATCACACTGTGTAAACCAAGCGCATTGTTCACCGCATGGATCTTTTTATCGTAGACAACTTTACTGATTGGGGCAGCCTTCTTCATGCAACGATTTTTAATCGCCATGGCATATTCATAAAGTGCTTTTTCGCTCTGAATTTGGTGCTTGTCAGGATAACGTCGCTCAAACCACGGGATCAACTTACCATCCTCAACTAAAGTATTGACTTGCTCAATAATGTGCTGCGGATAACCTTGAATATAACGAAGTGATGAATGCATGAGTAACGAGCATCTATAGAGAAAACAAAGTGGCTCAATATACCTTAGACAGAGATAACTTTCATTAAAGGTTTACCCTTTCCTTTGCCGATAAAGCTGGTTACACTCCTCTACCCGATAATAACAGGATTCATATTGTATGAAACGTGTCGTGCTTTACGTCAAAGATAAATGCCCACATTGCAAAGATGCTCAACGTTATCTTGATTCAAAAAACATTACCTACCGTCTTTGTAACGCCAAAATGCAACGAGGCCGTAAAGAGCTTGATGCCATGGGTGCACGTTCGTTACCAGTACTAAAGATTGGTGATCGTGTGATGATAGGTTGGAACCCAAAGAACTTTGACAAGATGTACAACTCGAACTGATTCACGCTTAAGAATCCGTTCAAACAAAGCGCTTCACAAAGTCAATAAAGGTGCGATCAGCAATCGACAAATAGCCGTGTTTTTTCCAAGCTAGTGCAAGGTCTAAGTTGACTGGAGGTTCGAAAGGAATACCAACGATATCTGATTCGTTTTGCGTGACTAGCTCGAGCAAAGCGGTAATGGCAAACTCTTGCTTGATAATGCTCAAAATCAAAGGCAGTAAATTCGTTTCAAACGCCGATCTCATTTCAAACCCTTTTGCTTGTTGGATTTGCTCTAAAAACTCACGATGAAAGTAGCCATGTTGAAATAAAACCAGTTCATGATCGAAAAACGCCTCAAAGTTGATGCTTTCCTGTTTTGCTAGATCATGCCCTGCTCCGACAGCAGCAACCATCTGACTAGAAAATAAATGGTCACTTTCAATATCATCAGATTCTTCGGTACTACTGATCACGCCAATGTCGAGCTCACCATTAAGCAGCATCTCGCGAATAGATTGAGTACCCGCTTCAACCAACGTTAACTTGAGTTCAGGATATTGGCTCTTAAAGGCCATAATAATGTTAGGGAAAAAGTAACTCCCCATCATGGATGGTGTCCCCAACCGTACTTCTCCCTTGGTCAACCCTTTTAACTCATCAATCGCAAGTTGGGCATCACGAAGCTGCTCAATCACTCGCTGGGCATGCACAAGTAAAACTTCGCCCTCTTGAGTTAATGTGACCGCTTTATCATTCCGGCGAAATAAGGTGACACCTAATGATTGTTCAAACTTTTTGATAGAGACACTTAATGCAGGCTGAGCAATGTATAGAGCTTTAGCAGCATGAGTAAAATTGCCATGTTGTGCGACTGCGAGAAAGTGCCTGAGTTGCTTCGATTCCATAAGATCAAAAATTTATCGTGACCATATTTTTAATATATTTTATTAATCACGGCTTAAATGATAGATTGATCACGTTTTATTGAAACCGCTTTCCAGCATTAGGCAAAATCATGATCGCATTCGGCACTTCAGAATATAAACGTACCACTCGTGTTCTCGCTCTTGGCGCATTTTTAGTATTCGTCAATTTATATCTGTTGCAATCCATGCTGCCAAGCTTTGCGGCTCAATTTGCCATTTCCGAAACTCAGGTTAACTGGTTGTTTGCCTCCACCACCCTTGCACTTTCTTTTGGTTTAGTGCCCATGGCAATTTTATCTGAATCTCTTGGGCGAAAACCGGTCATGATGTTTGGGTTATTCGCTATTCCAACCATTTCAACCTTAATGTTATTCGGCCACTCTTTTCTCTTCTTAGTGTTTTGTCGAGCCTTATTAGGGGTTGCTCTCTCTGCATTCGTAGCGGTAGCAGTAGCCTACATGGCAGAAGAATTAGATAAGCAAGCTTTCTCTATGGCTATTGGTTCCTACATTGCAGCTAATTCTCTTGGCGGCATTGCTGGTCGAATCGTAGGTGGGCAATTAGCAGAACACTTTGATGTCAATACTGCTATAGAAGTCGTCATGTTCGTGACACTGATTGGTGTGATTGCCGTATATTATTGGTTGCCGGATCAGCGACATTTTACTCGTTCATCATGCAGTATCAGACACCACAATCGAGCAATTGTAAAACATCTGAGAAATAAAAAGATATGGATTGCGATGCTTGTAGGCAGTTTGAATTTTGCCTTGTTCGTTAACCTCTACTCTGTAATGGGTTTTCGACTTGTTAGTGCCCCACATAACGTGCCAGTTGGATTAGCATCTTTGATTTTCCTATGTTATTTGGGTGGCACCCTTTCATCTCGATGTGCGGGATACTGGAGTAAAGTCTATTCGCCGATATTAGGTATGTGCATTGGCACCAGCATTAGTTTTGCTGGTATGTGGATAGCAGCCATCGATAGTTTAAGCTTTATCTTGCTTGCTTTAGTGTTGATCAGCTTTGGATCTTTTTTCACTCATACTCTTGCATATGCATGGGTCGGTCAAAATGCTACTCACGCTAAAGCAACGGCCACCGCACTGTATTTGGTTCACTATTACACTGGTGGCAGCCTCGGAGGTTTTTTACTATTGTATTGTTGGCAGCACGGTGGATGGTCTAGCGTCGCAATCGGCGGTTCATGCTTATATCTAGCCATGTTTGTTGCTCTGAGATTTTTAAAGCACACCCATCAATCTCAGGTAACAACAGCTTTCCAATAACGAATCCGCGACGAGCAATGGGCGGGTTTGTTGCAAAAATT